>DDBP01000099.1 GCA_002332795.1 Anaerolineales bacterium UBA2029
CCCCCCCGCCACGTCCACCGCGGTCACCGCTGCCGCCGCGACTCTGCCCGCCACCGCGCGGACCACCGCCCCGGCTACCGCCGCCGCTGCCGATCTTGCGGTCGGCGGCGCGGGCTTCTTCCAGCGTCCAGCCTTCCAGCACGGCCTGGCGGCTGAGGCGAATCTTGCCGTCGGCGTCAATGTCGGTGATCATGACCATGATCTCGTCCCCGACGGAGACCTCGTCCTCGATGCGCTGCACATAGTGATCGGTGATCTGACTCACTGGCACCAGGCCGTCCTGCCCCGGCAGAATCTCGACGAACGCGCCGTAGGATTCCACGCGGGTCACGCGACCGGTGTAGATGCGCCCGACTTCTGGCTCTTCGACCATGGCCAGGATCATGTCGCGGGCGCGCTCGGCGCTCGGCCCGTCCGGGCTGGCGATGAAGACCGTGCCGTCTTCGGCGATGTCAATCTTGGTGTCGGTCTTCTCCTGGATGGAGCGGATAGTCTTGCCGCCGGGGCCGATGACCATGCCGATCTTGTCCACGTCAATCTTCACCGTCAGGATACGCGGCGCATAGGGGCTGAGTTCGGGGCGCGGGGCCGGAATGACCTGGCGCATCACATCCAGGATGTACAGGCGGGCGTCGCGCGCCTGCGCCAGCGCCTGACGCATGATGTCGTCGGTGACGCCGGCGATCTTGATGTCCATCTGCAGCGCGGTGATGCCCTTCTCCGTGCCTGCGACCTTGAAGTCCATGTCGCCCAGGTGATCTTCGATGCCCTGAATGTCGGTGAGCACTGCGTAGCGGTCACCTTCTTTGATCAGGCCCATAGCGATCCCCGCCACCGGGCGGGTGATGGGCACGCCCGCCGCCATCAGCGCCAGGGTGCTGGCGCACACGCTGGCCATGCTGGTGCTGCCGTTGGACGACATCACCTCGCTAACCACGCGGATGGTGTAGGGGAACTGATCTTCGGGCGGGATCATCGGGCGCAGGGCGGTTTCGGCCAGCGCGCCGTGCCCAATCTCGCGGCGCTTCGGCCCGCGCAGCAACCAGGTTTCGCCGGTGCTGTAGGGCGGGAAGTTGTAGTGATGCATGAAGCGCTTGGTATCTTCCGGGTACAGCCCATCCAGCGGCTGACTGTCGCGCGGGGTGCCCAGGGTGCAGATGCTGAGCACCTGCGTCTGTCCGCGCTTGAACAGGCCGGAGCCGTGCACGCGCGGGATCACGTCAATCTCGGCGGCCAGCGGGCGGATGGTGGTGTAGTCGCGCCCGTCGGGGCGGATGCCCTCGTCCAGGATGCGACGGCGCACTTCCTTCTTCAGCGTGGCATCGAGCACGGCGCTGATGTCGGCAGGCGGCGGCACTTCGTCGTCTTCGCTCAGGCGGGCGCTCTCGTACTCGGCCAGCAGGCGCGTGCGCAACTCTTCGAGCGCTTCGTTGCGCTCGGTGCGCATGGTGTGCGTTTCCAGAATGCGGATGATGTCCTCGGTGACTTTCTGCTCCACCTCGGCGGCCAGCGCCTCGTCTACCACTGCCGGTTCGTACTCGCGCTTGGGTTTGCCAAGCTGAGCGCGCATCTGCTCCTGCACGGCGATCAGGTCACCCATGGCCTCGTGGCCGAAGCGCAGGGCGCGCACCATCGTCTCTTCGTCTACTTCGTTGGCCCCGGCCTCGACCATGATGATGGCGTCTTTGGTGCCCGCCATGCGCAGGTCGAGCTGACTGTTCTCCATCTCCGGGATGGTGGGGTTGATCACAAACTGCCCGTCAATCAGGCCCACGCGCACCGCGCCGATCGGCCCGTCCCAGGGCACGTCGGAGATGTGCAGGGCGGCGCTGGCGGCGATGATGGAGAGGATGTCGGCGTGATTCTCCTGGTCGTGACTGAGCGGGGTGACGATCACCTGCACTTCGTTGCGCAGGTCTTTGGGGAAGAGCGGGCGCAGCGGGCGGTCGGTGACGCGGGCGATGAGGATGCTCGCCTCCGACGGGCGCCCCTCGCGGCGCATGAAGCTGCCAGGGATGCGCCCCGCTGCGTAGAGCTTTTCCTCGTAGTCCACGCTCAGCGGGAAGAAGTCCACCCCCTGGCGCGCGGTGGCGCTCATGGTGGCGGTGGCGAAGACGACAGTATCGCCCAGGCGGACGGTCACTGCGCCGCCGGCCTGTTCGGCCAGCTTGCCGGTTTCGAGAATGATTTCCTTGCCGCCCACCATCGCCACAAAGCGATGATTGGGGGGCATTCCAACAGTGGTGTTCATAGGTTCCCTCCGGAACGATAAGGCCCGGAGGTCAGGGACTGGAACCTGGTGTCAAGCGCGCGACGCGCCATCTCCTGGCGTCGGCTTGACCGCATGTTCCAATTCCTGCCCCTCCGGGCGTTTGCGATCAACCAGATTGGCTGGAACAGGGGAGCACAGACTTGCCCATACTCCCTGGCTCCTCCAGCCAGAGCCATTCTTTATCCATACCGTCTCAGGATACGGAGCGCGGAGACTACGCCCCACGCTCCCGGCGATCCCACTCCTAGCGACGCAACCCCAGCCGCTCGATCAGGGCGCGGTAGGCGTTGGGGTCCTTGCGGCTGAGGTAGCGCAGATGGCGGCGACGCTGCCCCACCAGTTTGAGCAACCCCCGGCGGCTGTGCTCGTCGTGCTTATGCACTTTGAGATGCTCGGTAAGCTGATCAATGCGGCGGGTGAGGATGGCAATCTGTACCTCAGGCGAACCGGTGTCGGACTCATGCCGACCGAAGCTTTGGAAGATTTCTTCCTTTTGCTGCTTGCTGATAGACATTGCGTGGCGTCCTCGTCACAAGGGTGTCACCGGGCGAACCGGACGTTGGCCCGCCGGTCAGAACGATACGGGATTGCTTACCCGCCGCATTATACCATTGGCCAGAGGGCTTGGGAAGTCTCAATTAGAGAGGGAGTGGGGAATAGGGAGTAGGGAGTGGAGAACGCAGGTCAGGGGCGACTTCGCCCGCCCCACTGCCCGGCGTCTGCAGTCCACCGCTCGGCCATACGCTTCATCTCGTCTGCGTACTTCGGCCAGTCGTGCAACGTCTGCGGATCGAAATCTGCGCCGTTCGGCCAGACCAGGGTGTGCACTTCTGGATCAATCTCCACCTGACGAAACAGCTTCTCATCGCGCAAAGGGCCAAACAGTGCCCCTGCCAGGACGGGGTAGAAGTCAATGACCTGCTCCGTCCCGTCATCGAAACGGATACGCAGCGTGTACGGGCGTACGATCTCAAAGTCGATCACCCGATAGATGGGATGCGTGCACTTCACACCTGTTCTAACCCTTCAAGCAGCCATTCCGCCAGACGCTTCCTGATACGTATCAGCCTTTCGCTAGAAATCTGACCGATAGCGCCTAGAAGAATTTCTCCAGATACTACTGCCAGACGTCCAATCCGAACGACGCTGGTAGTTTTCAGGCCGCTTTCGGCAAAGTCACTATCACTTTCCTGGATGATATCGTCGAATCCAGCTAGACCATGGCGAATCTGAGAGGAAATCATGCAAATCAGCCAGTCGTCATATGCGCCGGGCAGTCTTGCCAGCAGGAGCGCAGGACGCAGCTTGCCTTGTTCGAGATCAGTCTGAGGAAAACGGAACAGAACAATCTGCCCGGCCCGTTTCATCCGAAGGTCACTTTCAAATCGGCCAGGGTGTACAGGCTCTCTTCATTTTCCATGCCGCGCAGGGCGGAGGACAGCGACAGCGTAGACCACTCCCGCTTCTCTTGTTGTTCGGCTTTCATCAGCAAGTACTGGACGAAATCCAACACCTCCTCCTGCAAGGAACGAGGAAGCTCCTGTACATACTGCTGAATCTGTTCTTCCAGCGCCATTTTCCACTCCCTACTCCCCGCTCTCCGCTCTGGCGGGCGGGTCACCGGCGACCATGCACACGGTGTGATGCGTGCGGAAGAGGCTGTAGAGGTCAGTCTGGCCGGGCACGGCTTTGAGCACGTTCTCCGCCTGCATGATGGACAGCCACAGGTCTAGCTCGCGTCCATCCAGGCCGCTGGCCTGGCGAATGGCCTCGCGGCTGAGGGGCAGGCGCTGCTCATAGAGGGCGAGCAAGGCGCGCACGAAGCGATTGCGCTCGTCCAGCACGCGCTGTACGATGGGCGATTCCTCCACCAGCGAGATGCCCTTGGTCTTGAACTCGCTCAGGGGGTTATCGTACTCGTTGATGACGACCGCGCCCTGTTCCTGCAACTCCTCCACCGCCTGCTGGAACGCCGTGCTGGGGTCGAAGGGGCGCAGGCGACGGTGCAGGCTTCCCAGCGGGCACCAGGCAAAGCCGCGGAACGACGTGAACTGCTCCACGCTGACGATGATACGGCGGATCATCGCCTCGACCTCGTCGCGGCTGACGCCGATCACCTGCGGGGCGAGGGCGGGTCCCTCAACCTCGCTGAGCTTGATCACCGGCACCAGGTCTTCGGGATTATGACGGTGCGGCACCAGCTCGCGCACCAGGATACCCTCGCGCACCAGCGTATCCACCCATTCGGAACGCCAGGCGTCGGTGGTGTTCAGCCCCGGCCCAGCCAGACCGTGATCCATGCCGATGCCTTTCAGCAGGAAGCCGTAGTTGACGTATTCCCAGCCGCGCACGTGCAGCGTGTTGGCCACGCGGTGCACAATGCGGTCGCGAATCAGGCGCGTCTTGGCGACCACCTCGCTGTTGGCGTTGGGCATCACGGTGCCCTGCTCGGTGTCCACCACCAGGATGCCCTGCTTGGCCGCCTGCAGGATCAGGTCTTCGGCGCGTTCGGGGTTGGGCACGGCGTGCGTTTCCACCAGCCGCCGCACCAGCGTATTGAGGCTGACGCGGTCGGCGGCGCGCTCGGCCAACAGGATATCGAGCTGCAGGATCACGCTCGACCATTGCGATGGACGGAATTCGGGCGGCTCTTCGCCGGGCGCGTAGGGCGCAGTGTGGGCGGCCATGGCTTCGTTGGCGCGACGCAGGCGGCAGAAGTCCTCGATATATTCGACGCTGAGGGCGGGATTGGATTCCAGCAGGCGGCTGGTGCTGCCGCGCACGCCCCAGACGATCACCTGCTTGTTGCGCGTGCGCACCGCGCTGAAGACTTCGTTGAAGTCGCGGTCGCCGCTGGCGATGATGAAGACGTCGGCGCTATCGGGGCGGGCGCTGTCGTCGAGCACATCCTTGGCAATGCGCATATCGGCGCTGTTCTTGCCCGGCAGGCTATAGACGGGGTCAATGTTGGCCCGCGCCAGCCGGCTGGTGACTTCGTCGGAGACTTCGCGGCCCGTGCGGTCAATCATGGGGGCCAGGCTGCCGCGCTGTCCCCAGGGGGCGTAGGCGGCCATGTGGATCACCTGGCCGTGCGTCTGCGCCTGGCGGATCATCCCCTCCAGCAGATCGTCAAGGTTGATGATGTAGCCCTGCTCGCTGAGGCTGATCGAGATGTTCTCGAAGTCAATGTAGAGCGCCACCGTCTTGCTGGGCAGGCCCAGGATGACTTCCAGCGGCTGGAAGATCACACCAGGCAGGCCGGTAGGCGGCTCGTCGCCCCAGATGCGCAGCCGCGCTCGCTCCGACACCGGCACGCGCTGCACCAGCGCGGCGATATCCATGCGCGACGACGCGATGATCAGCTCGTCCACGACCTGCTGCTCGAAGGAGAAGTAGTGGGTCAGCAGGGCATCGGCGACCACGCGACGGTCGGGCACGTTGAACAGATCGTAGCCAGTGTTGGCGAAGACCTGCTGCACGCTGACGCCAGCGCTGCCGCTGGGCCGGCGATAGCGATTCCAGTCGGCCACGGCGATCGCCATCAGCTCATCGGGGCTGCCCAGGCCTGCTGCCAGCGACGCCGCGTTGAGCAGCGAGGTGGCGATCGTCTGGATATCGAGCACCAGCCCACGCGCTTCCAGGCGTTGCAGAAGGTCATCTACGTCTACGATCAGGTACGCTGTCATCAAGCGCTCTCTTACTCTTTACAGGCGAAAACCCCTCAGCTCGCTTGGGCGGTGCTCAGGGAACGCATCGTCACGGATAATGCCAGGGGTAAGGCGAAGCTCAGGCGAGGTGCCAGCACGCTCTTTTGGGGGGCTGGTAATATCTTAATCGCCCATGACGGCAAGCGTTACAAGGTCATTAACCTTTTGCGGAAGACACCGCCTCTTGCATAAGTCTTTACCTGCCGGTCAAAAAACTAAACTGCTGGGATCGATCAAGCTCCGTCCACCCTCTGATATCGTCCAATGCTCATTGTATCAGGGCCAGGGCCATGTGCCAAGGGATTTTTCGATTTTTTTCACAGCCTGCGCCGGTTTTTTGGTCGCTTTGGACAAATCAGCCTTCATTCTTTCATCATGCAGAGCATTCGCCCGCAGATCAGGGCGCTATGCTGACCCTCTACCTGCGTCAGGACGATCACTGTGTCATCGCTTTCGCCGTCGAGCTTCAGCAGGCGCAGCGCTTCGGTGGGAGTCAGGGGGCTGCCGCGCTTCTTGATCGTCGCCCGGCGGATGCCCCGTGTTCGCAACGCCTGCCGCAGCCGCCCGACGTTGAAGGGCAGCCAGTCCAGCACCGGCCAGGCGCGCACCCAGCCCGACGGCACCGGCACGTCGGCGGTGAGGTAGGCGATAGTCTCGTCCAGGCGATAGAGCGGCACGCCCAGGCGCTCCGCCAGTTCGCCCAGCAGACCGGCGCGGATAACTGCCGGGTCTGGCTCCAGCAGCCAGGCGCGGGGCGCGCTGAGCGGAGGCGGCGGCGCTCCAGTCGGGGGCAGGGACTCGCCTGTGTCGGCGCGCGAGGCCCGCCGTCCGGCGAAGCCCAGTTCGCCGCTCCACAGGATGGCCTCCTTCAACTCACCGCCCGCGCTGACGAATTCCAGGCCCGCGCCTGTTGCCAGGTAGGGGCGCAGCTCGTCGAGCGACACCCCCGGCGACAGTTTGACGGCCAGCGCCGCGAACGGCCAGCCGCGGATGATGTCCAACGGCGGCACGTAGTCGTGCACGGAGAAGATGCGCCGTCCCTCGTCGCGCCGCGCCGGATCGAAGAAGGCGGCGGGCACGTCCGCCAGGGGCAATGAGTCGCGCAGATCGGCGCAGACGAAATGAGCGAATCGCCCGTACACGTGCAGGTTGGCACGGGCCAGACGCAGCCGCAACGGGTCGCGGTCCAGACCGATCACTGTCGCGCCAGGAATGGCCGCAAGCGCCAGCGTATCGCCGCCGATCCCGCAGCCCAGGTCGGCGATGCGCGCATAGCCGCCCTCGGCGAAGCGCCGCGCCCGCCAGGTTGCCACGACTTCGCTGCTGGCCTGTTCCAGTGCGTCGGGGGTGAAGAACATCGCCTCTGCCTGGCTGAACTTGCCGCTCGCGCGCTGACGCAGACGGGCCAGGGTCAGCGCCGCGCCCGCCAGGTCTGGGGGCAGATCGCGCCGCAACTGTGCCAGCAAGGGGAGCGTCTGCGCGTCGCTCAGGTCTTGTGTCCGCAGCCAGGCCAACACGGCTTCGCCCGCCGGGCTGAGCAGGAAGTCGAGGCTCGGAGCGCTGAACATCGGGCGGGTATGAGGGGAAAGAATCACAAGGGCGGGCTTTGAGCGGCCCGCCCTTCTGAACCGGCACTAGAGGGCTGCGAACAACTTGGTGAACTCGTCCCACTCGTCGCGGGCAAAGTACAGCGATCCCCAGTCCAGCTCGATCTCGATATCGTCGCTCGCTTCGACATCGTCGTCGGAGATGGCTTCGCGGATCAGTTCCATGAACTCGGCCCATTCTTCTTCGAAGAAGTGCACGGTCACCGGGCCAAGTTCCACATGATAGGTTTTCTCGCCGTCCGGCTCGACCGAACTCCACACCGAGTAGTTCTCGGTCTCGGCCAGGGTTTCGGTCGGGATGTCGGACATTTCGCCGTTGTTCATGGGTTAGATGTGCTCCTTATACTCACAGGGACTTGCTCCCATTTTCGCCGCACTCGGCCAAAATGTCCAGGGTGCGTGTTCAGGCTCGCTCAAACGCGCGCGCGGCCACCTCAATGGCCCGATCCATGCGCGGTAACGGGCGCTCCAGGACTGGCCCGTGCCCCAGCGCCAATCGCGCCGGTGCGAGCGCACGCAGTGCCCGCGCCGTCTGCAGGGCAGTGGGCTTGTGCCAGGTCGCCAGGGCCGGAAACGGGAAGACGAGGGTGACCTTGCCCGATACAGCCAGCCCGCCCCACGAATAGAACGCATCGCCTGCGATCAGCGTGCCGTCGCGCGTGTCCAGGAAAGCGATGTGCCCAGGTGTGTGCCCTGGCGCAGCGATCACTTCCAGCGTGCCCACTCGCTCACCTGGCGCCAGTGTGCGCGTCGGCTGTGTGTTGACGCGCGGGAAGCCTCCTCGCGGCGGAGTCTGCGGCTCGTTTGTGTCCAGGCTCAGGTCACCGGCCAGCAGACGCGCTTCGCGCGCGCCGATCAGCACTTCCACGCCGGGCAATGCCTGAGTCAGTGCGTCCAGCGATCCCACGTGATCGGCGTGCGCATGGGTGAGCAGGATGCGAACGATCGGTTTCCCGATCTGTTGCGCGGCTCTGAGGATGCCCGTCGCGCTGCCGCTTAAGCCCGTGTCAATCAGCGCCAAGCCGTCTTCCTGGCGCACCAGGTAGCAGTTGAAAGCGGTGAAGCGGGTGAGTTTGACCAGATAGTCGCCATGGGTCGAGACGTGCATGATCCTTCCCCTGATCGCAGCTACGCGCGCGGACGTCCGCGCCACAGACGCAGTACGCGATCCCAGGAAAGAACATAGTGCAGGGCGACCAAAATGCCCAGTCCGATTCCCGCCTGACGATAGCCCGCCGCCAGCAGAGCCAGCGTTGCCGCGACAAACAGCAGCGCCTCCAGGCCCAGCCGTACTACGCCAGGCACGGCGATCGGCACGCTGCCCCCGTGACTGTCGTCGCCTGGGGTGCGCAGGGTGGCCCAGGCTGTCGCTGCCACCGTCGGCAGGGCGATGGCCAGCAACACGCCCGCGATGCCGTCCGCCGTCCGCAATGCCCAGGCGACCAGGGCCGCCAGCGCCGCCAGTTCCAGCGCGAAGCGCAGAGCCAGGTTGGCCGGGTGATTGCTCATGCGCCCTCACTCCGTCGTGTCGGCATCGAAAGCTTCGAGGGCGCGCAACACCTCGGCCAGCGCCAGCAGGCTGGCTCCACTATGCGCCAGCTCATCCAGGCCCTCGACACGGAAGCGGCGTTCCAGGGCGTTGTTCTCGAAATCCGGCCCGGCGATAACCCCCGCCACTCGCGCCGCGATGGTCGCGCGCCGCTCGTCGTCCCAGGCCAGGGCGATCTTCGTCCAGTACAGACGATAACCGGCGTCAATGCGCTCGGCGGTCAGGGGTTCGGGCGGGGTAGTGGGCGGTGGACGGTGTCGCGCCAGCAAATGCCAGTTGTCGTCCATGAGGGCCTCCTGTAGGGGGTCAGAGTCGTGAGTTCAGAGTTAAGGAGGCGCGAAATTGCCTCCGAGCGGACAGTGAACGATGCGCCAGGGCGCTCTCAGCCGGCGCGCAGAGGGAGCCGCTCAGCGAGAGAGCGGCGGCAGCTCGTTGAGCCGCACGCTGGCGTGCGCGGTCAGCGAGACCTCGCGCGCGTACAGGTACATGTGATGATCCGACTCGCACCGAAAGCCCGCCGCCTCGAACGCAGACAGCACGTCCGGCTGATCGAGGGCCTTCACGCGCACGTACACGCGCCCCAACTGTGCCGCCAGCCGACGCGCGTCGTGGGCCAGCGCCGTCAGGTCGGTGGGCGCGGCGTCCAGATAGGCGATCTTCAGCACGGGTTGATCCGGCCAGCGGTCGCGCTCGGTGGAGTTGATGATCAGCAGGCCGCGCAGGCCGTGCGGCGCGTCGGGCGCAGCCCAGCCATAGACCAGACCGGCGGCCAGTCGCTCGGCCAGGCGGGCGTCGGTCAGGAAGTAGAACGACCAGTCCCATTCCAGGCTGCGCTGGCAGGCGGCGAAATGTGCCGAGCGATCGAGCCAGGCGCGGATGCGCGGCGCGTCGGCGGGCGTCAGGGGCGCAAGATGAGCGGGCGGCTCAGCCAGCACATCGGCTCCCAGCGGGAGGAATACGGCCACCCGGCTGAAGCCGGTCTCGCGGGCCAGGCGCTGCACAGCGCTGTTCTCCGAACTGGTGCTGAAGCGCAACACGCCCTGTCCGTGCTGACGGACGTGATTCACCGCGAAGTGATGCAGGATGCGCCCGAAGCCGTGTCCCTGAAAGGCCGGGTCTACGCGCAGTCCTTCCAGCCACCATTCGCCTTCGTCCAGACGGGTGATCTTGCACACGCCAATCACGCGGTCGCGCAGGGTGGCCACGAAGAAGCCGTCGTAGGGATCGTTCAGCCAGGCATCCAGCACGCGCGGCAGATAGTCGTTGCCGTCCCAAATCTGCGCGGCGATCGCTTCCAGGGCGGCGCGGTCTGCGGGCTGCGCGGGACGGATGAGCAAGTCGGCGCGGGTGAAGGTCTGGTCGGGGAATGGTTGCATCGGGAGTTCTCTCCTCTGGCCGGGCATGCACACCAGCTTAGAGATCGGCAGCGTCGCCCGCGCGCTCCTCGGCGGGCAGTACCGGGTAGCGGCGGCTGATCAGGTAGTGCACCAGGCGATAGATCAGACCACGTTGCCGCGCGGCCAGTCCCTGCGCCGCGGGCAGATAATCTTCGTCGAGCAGTTTGACGCGCACGTAACGCACGAACAGGCGCACAGTGGCCACGCTGGGCGCGGCCAGCACCACACCCAGCACGCCCGCCAGGCTCGCCCCCACCAGGATAGCGACCAGCACGGCGAAAGGATGCAGGTCGAGGCTGCTGCCCAGCACGCGCGGCACCAGCAACACCGCTTCCAGTTGTTGCAGGGCCATGTAGGTCACCGAGACGACGACGGCATAGAGCAACCCCGCGTCGAGGGCGGGGATGGTGGAGCTATCGGTAGTCAGCGCAAAGAGCAGGGCCGGAATCTGCGCCAGGGCCGGCCCCAGGTTGGGGATGAACTCCAGAAAACCGGCCACCAGCCCCAGCAACAACGGCTGCGGCAGGCCCAGCACCAGCGATGCCGCATAGACCACCACGGTCATGATCAGGCTCAGCACCACCTGTCCGCGCAGGTAGGCGCTCCACACCTGGCCGAGTTCGTGCAGCAATTGCCGGGTGTCGCCCTGATAGCTCTCCGGCACGGCAGCGATCAGCCCGTCCACGAAGGACGGCCCGTCGCGCATCAGGTAGAAGAGCATGGTCAGCACGAAGATGGTGGTGATCAGGAAAGAGAAGACGCTGCCCACCACGCCCAGGGCCGGATCGGCCAGCGACAGGACAGCGTTCTGCAGGGTGGTGCTCACGTCGGTCGGCTGTTCGCCCTGCTGACCGGTGAAGAAACCTTCCAGTTCGTCCCAGGGCACCACGGTGAAATTGCCGATGGTGACGGGACGGCCCAGCACAGACTTGAGATCGTTCTGCGTGTCTTCCAGCAGCGTCGGCAGATCGTCGGCGAACTCGCGGGCCTGTTTGAGCGTCGCTGGCACCACCAGCCAGATCATCAGCCCCAGCAGGCTGAGCACGAGCATCCACGTCAGCAGCACGCTGAGGGTGCGCCGCGTCTCATAGTTGGGAATGGGGCGCAGGCGGCGCTCGAAGAAAGTGACGACCGGCGACAGCAGATAGGCCAGCACCACCGAGGTGATGATGGACAGCCAGGCGACACTATCCACCTGACGCGCGATCAGGTAGACCGCCACCAGAACGCCCAGAGCAACCAGGCGCTTGGTGGTGACGCTCCAGGGAGGGCTGGTGACAGAAGGCATGTTGCTGGACACGCGACACTCCCCTGCCAGATAGATCGGTGAGTCTGGCCGGTCTTGCGCGGGCCTCCTGCTTTCATTGTAACGCGCTAACCAGCAGAGAGCGAGAAAAAAACGCTTTGGCCATCAGCCATCAGCCAGCAGCCGTCAGTCAGAATAGCGGGGTTTGAGAATGCCCATCTTCTCAATAAGTTCTTTTCTGGAGGCTGTGAGGGGCTTCGACCACCCCTCACCCTTGTAGTCCCCTCGCCCTCGCGATTTCAAGGGCGGAGAGGGGGCAGCGAGGCGCGACAGCGCCAAGCAAGGATGAGGTCAAGCCGCAGAGCAGGACATCTCAAACGGCGTCTGAGCGCCGATCGTTGCGCTGACGGCTGACGGCTGAC
>DDBP01000350.1 GCA_002332795.1 Anaerolineales bacterium UBA2029
GGGGTCGGCGGCCTATCGAACAGGAGGCTGTCCTTAACTTTACCTCACCCCCACTCGGCGCTGACGCGCCTCATTGCCCCTCTCCACGTGTGAAGAGGGGGCGAGCCGAGCGAAGCGGGGCCGGGGGTGAGGTAAACTGAAACGAGCCAGCCTTCTAATACGGTCGCTGCCACATGAAGCGCAGCAGTTCGCGGAAGTAGTGGCGCTGCGGCATGTACGTCAGCAATGTATCCTCGAAGCGCACCGGACGTACCCCGCAGTAATCGTAGAGATTGCCCAGCTTGGCCGTGCGATTGCTGGCCAGGATGTCCAGCCATTGCGAGGTCATGGGCCAGCGGCGCACCACCCGCTTGACCCAGCGATTGAGCGAGCGTAACAGGTAGGGTGGCACTGGCACGATGATCCGCTGCGCCCGTGTCACGCGCATCACCGTGCGCACCATCTCGTGATAGGTCAGATACTCCGCTCCGCCGACCTCGATGGTCGTGTCCACCAGGTCAATGCGTTCCAGGCTGTTGACCAACGCCGCGGCCAGGTCTTCGACGTAGAGCGGATGCAGCAGGCTTTCGCCCTTGCCCGGCTGCAAAAAGAAGACGGGATTCGACCGCAACAGCATGGCGATCCCGTTCACGAAACGGTCTTCCGGGCCAAAGACGATGCCGGAGCGCACAATGGTATAGGCCAGGCCGCTATTGCGCACCAGCGCTTCCACCTGTCCCTTGACGCGCAGCAGATCGTAGGCCGACGCTGGCTCCGCCCCTAGCTGACTGAGGTAGAACAGCCGCCCGATGCGCGCCGCGCGCGCCGCCGCGATGACCTGATGCGTGCCCTCAATATCCACCCGCTCCAGATCGCGGCGCGTTCCCCACCACTGCGCGCTCACCAGGTGAAACACGGTGTGCACACCCTGCATGGCCCGGTAGAGCGCCTGCGCGTCGTCGAGTTGCCCGGCGACAGTTTCCACGCCCTCTGGCCAGTGCGGCTGAGCGGGCGCGCGTCCACGGCGCGGCTGCACGTAAACGCGCACCGGGTACCCGGCCTGGCACAGCCGGGGCACCAGGTGACGTCCTACCAGGCCTGTCGCTCCAGTGACCAGAATCATCGCGTTGCCTCCGCCGCGCCATTATATACACCGCCAGCCGCCTGCCAAGAAGTGCCGATCGCCCTTGCCTGCAACCATCGCCCGTTCGGGGGGTTATAGTCCATGCAAACGCACCGTGCCGCTCCATCTGCGGTATAATTGACATCCTACCGCGCCTGTATCCAAGCGCGGGGTCGGATAATCTGGGGCGCTGTAGTGGTCGGGGCAGCGCCAGCCTGACAGCGGAGGAAATACCTGTGAACTTCAAACGGGTGGTCGTCACCGGCCTGGGGATTCTCTGCCCGGTAGGTAACTCGCCAGACGAAGCCTGGCAGAACGCCGCCAATGGCGTCTCTGGTGCACAGCATATCCCGGAATTCGAGGAACTGGGGCTGAAGGTGACCTTTGGCGCGCCGATCAAGAACTACGATCCCGCGCAGCACCTCAGCAAACGCGATCTGCGCCGTACCGATCCGGTGACGCAGGTCGCGCACTACGTGTGCAAACAGGCCCTGGAAGACTCCTGCCTGGACATCTCCAAAGAAAATCCCTGGGACATCGGCGTCGTCATTGGCACGGGCATCGGTGGCTTCGAGACCCTCTTCGACGGCATCAAGAAATTCCTGGAAGAAGGTCACGAGACCGTCAGCCCGCTGCTTCTGCCCATGATGTTGCCCGACAGTCCCGCGGGCAAGATCGCCATTGACTTTGGCCTGCGTGGCCCGAATATGTCCATTTCCACCGCCTGCGCCACCGGCAACAACAGCATCGGCGAAGCCTTCGAGATGATCCGGCGGGGCGCAGCGGTAGCCATGCTGGCAGGCAGCTCCGAAGCAGCCCTGCTCAGCCTGACCATCGCCAGCCTCTCGAACATGGGCGCTATCTCGCGCCGCAACGACGATCCGCAGGGCGCGTCACGGCCCTTCGCCGCCGACCGCGACGGGTTTGTGGTCGGCGAGGGCGCGGCGGCGCTGATGCTGGAAGAACTGGAACACGCCAAAGCGCGCGGCGCGCGCATCTACTGCGAGTTGACCGGCTACGCTTCCACCTGCGACGCCTATCATGTCACCGCGCCGATGGAAAATGGCGAGGGCGCTCAGGAAGCCATGCGCCGCGCCATCCGCAACGCGGGCCTGACGCCGCAGGACATCAGCTACATCAACGCGCACGGCACCAGCACACCCCTCAACGATGTCAGCGAGACGCGCGCCATCAAAGCCGTCTTCGGTGAGTACGCCTACAAGGTGCCGATCAGCTCGACGAAATCGGTCACCGGGCATCTGATGGGCGCAGCGGGTAGCGTGGAAGCCGTCTTCAGCATCAAGGCGATCACCGAGCAATTCATCCCGCCCACCATCAACCTGCACGTGCCCGATCCGGAATGCGACCTGGACTATACGCCGAATGTGGGTCGACCCGCACCTATTCAACATGTGATGAGCAACTCGTTCGGGTTCGGCGGTCATAACGCCGTGCTCGTGTTCAGCAAGTACGAAGACTGATCAGGGGGAGCCAGCCTATGGCTCCCCATACCGGCAAGGTCTACCCATGATTGACAATATCCCACGCTCAGGGCGGCTGCTGCGCGGTCGTGCTGCCCCTGCCCGCCGATCTCATACCCTGCGCTATGCTCATATCGTCGGCTGGGGCATGGAAGTGCCCTCGCAGGTGCTCACCAACAGCGATCTCGAAGCGATCGTGGACACCAGCGACGAATGGATTACCTCGCGCACAGGCATCAAGGAACGGCGCATCGCCGCGCCGCGCGAGACAACCACCAGCCTGGCCACCCGCGCCGCGCAAAAAGCGCTCGACGTGGCCGACGTGCTACCCAGCGACATTGACCTGATCATCGTCGCCACCGCCACGCCGGAACACATCTTCCCCAGCACGGCCAGCCTGGTGCAGGATTACCTGGGCGCGACCAACGCCGGAGCCTTCGACCTCAGCGCAGCCTGTTCGGGCTTCGTCTACGCGCTGGACATGGCCGCCAGCAAGATACAAACCGGCGCGATCAACACCGCCATCGTCATTGGAGCCGAAACGCTCAGCCGCGTCGTGGACTGGGCCGACCGCAACACCTGCATTCTCTTCGGCGATGGCGCAGGCGCGGTCGTCTTGCGCGGCAGCGACACGCCGGGCGGCGTGCTCAGCACGGTGCTGCGCTCCGACGGCTCCGGCTGGGACATGCTCACCCTGCCGACCATCAACAGCCGTGACACGTATCTGCAAGATGGCACGCACGAATTGCACCGCATTTACATGGACGGGCGGGGTGTGTTCCGCTTTGCCACGCACGTGATCGGCGACAGCATCCGCGATGCCCTCGCCCAGGTCGGGCTGACCCCCGACGACCTGACCCTGGTGATCCCGCATCAGGCCAATCAGCGCATCATCGAACACGCGGCCAAGGCGCTCAAAATCCCCGAAGATCGCGTCTACAGCAATATCGCCCGCTACGGCAACACCTCCGCCGCGTCTATCCCGATCGCCCTGGCCGAAGCCGTGGAGCAGGACAGGCTGCACGCCGGAGACATCGTCGCCATGGTGGGCTTCGGCGGTGGGCTGACCTGGGCGGCTACGGTCATCGAGTGGACGGCTGTCCCATCGCGCCCGGCGTACTCGATCACCTGGGGCCGTCGTCAGGGGGCCTACGCCTATGCCGGCGTGCGCCGCCCGCTGGTTCGCTGGTGGCGGCGGCTGATGTTGCTCTCGCCCACCACCTGGATCCTCAAAGCGCGCGCCTACCTGCGTCGCCGCCGCGAACAACTGAGCAACCTGCGCGGTCCCAAAGGCAACTGACGCGCCGCTCAGCGCACAAAGTGCGCCACGCACTCGATGTGATACGTCTGCGGGAACATATCTACCGGCGTCACCGCCTGCAGGCGATAGCCGTGTGCAGCCAGTCGCCTGGCATCGCGGGCCAGCGTCGCCGGTTCGCAACTCACATAGACCAGAGTGCGTGGCCCCAACGCCACCAGCGCGTCGAGCGCCTCCGCTGCCACGCCGGTGCGCGGCGGGTCGAGCACGGCGGCCTCGTAGGGACCTTCCAGTTCCGGCAGAACGTCTTCGACCGCCCCTTCGATCAGGTCTATGTTGTCCAGATCGGCCAGGTTCACGTCGGCGTCGGTCACGGCGGGCGGATAACTCTCCACCGAGGTGACCAGCGACGCCCGCTCTGCCAGAAACGCGGTGAACAACCCCACTCCGGCGTAGAGATCGAGCACCGTCTCGTCCCCGCGCAGATCGAGCGTCTCCAGCACCAGCCGGACGAGCGTCTCGGCCTGCAGCAGGTTGACCTGGAAGAAGCCTCCCGCCGTCACGCGGAACGTGCGTCCCGCCACCCGATAGGTGACATAGCTCGATCCCACCAGGTTGACCGGCTCGTTGTCGCTCAGCAACAGGTTGACCGACACAGGCATGGTCACTTCGAGTTCCGGGGCCTGATCATCCTGGGTGCTGAGCACCAGCATCAGGTCTCCCTCTGACCCTGCCTGTACACGCACGCGGGTCAGCCCGGCCATCTCGTCGAAATTCAGTTCGTCCAGCAGCGCGCGCAGTTCCGGGCGCAGGATATGACACTCCTCGATCGGCACCAGCGTTTGGTTGTCCGTGCCCACGAAGCACAGGTTGCCCGCTCCGTCCACGTGAAACGTCGCATGATAGCGGTACTCCCACGGCTCCGGGCTGGGAACGGTCGGTCGCACTGGCGGATCGGCGATGCCGCCAATCCGCCGCAGTTGATCGATCACCACGTCGCGCTTGTAGCCCGGCTGCGCGGCGTAATCAATATGCTGAAAATGGCATCCCCCACACTTCCCCGGCCCGAAGTGCGGACAGCGCGGGGCCACCCGCTGCGGCGAAGGCGTCAGCACCCGTTCACACGAGGCGAAGGCGAACCGCCCGCGATCATCGTGAATCCGCGCCAGAATGCGCTCGCCGGGGATGGTATAGGGCGTGAAGATGACGCGCCCGCCGTGCCTGGCCAGCGTCTGTCCCCCGTGTACCATCTCTGCGGGCGTCAGTTCAAGGGTCTTGTCGGCCATTGCCACTCCTTGCCGGGGCGAGCGAACCGTGGCCGGAGTATAGCGCAGTCGTCCGCTTGACGCCCCCGAACATTAGTGCTACACTGACCTTCGTCTGACCGGCACTTCTGGAGCACAGGAGGCCACGGGTGACGCTCGAATTCGACAAAGTGGTGTCGCAGGTGCAGCGCATGGGACAGGCCCTGGCGGCCCGCAGCGCCAGCCAGAGCGAACGCCTGGCGCTGGCCTGGGATCGGCTGTCGCTGCTGGGCGATGTAGACGCAGTGCAGGAGCGCATCAACCTGGTGCGCGAGCGCGACGCCGGTTTCCGGGGCGCTGCGCTGCTGCACGAACCCGCCAACCGCGCCTATCCGCTGCCACCCATCCCCAGCCGCGCCACCATTCTGGCCGCCGATGGATCGCAGGTCTACCCCAACGCGCACGCCGCCGCGCTCTATTACCTGATCAACGTGGGCGTGTTCATCTACTATCATGGAACGGATGCCCTGCCCGTCCCCCTTACCGATCCGCACCTGTACTATACCGACGACAAGTTGCACGACAAAGAGGGCCGGCTGATCACCAACGCGGCGGTCAACGCGCGGCGCACGGTACAGGAACTCGCGACCCTGGCCCGCGCGGTCTACGAACAACCTCACAGCGAAGGCCCGCTGCTGGCCCTGGTAGACGGCTCGCTGCTTTTCTGGGCAGACAAAGACGTTCCCGACGGTAAGCAGTTGCAGGCCGAATATCTGGGCTGGCTGGTATACCTGCACGACCTGCACGCCAACGGTCCTCAGGGGGAACGACAGCCGATCTGCCTGGCGGGCTATGTGGATCGCCCTTCCAGCGCCTTTCTGATCGGCCTGCTGCACCTGATGAGCCTGTCCCCCGATGACGTGCGCCGTCCCGTATTGGAAACTAACGGTGACCTGGAGGGGTTGACTGATCAGCCGCTGCTGTTCAAATTGCTGAAGCCAGGCGAGCGTTCCGCCTTGCTGGTGCAGCAGTCGCCGCAGAACAAGCGCTATCACGACAAAGACCCGAAATACGAGATCGCCTGCTTCTACCTGAACGTGAGCGCGGGTGTGCCCTACCATCTGGCGCGCGTCGAAATCCCGCTGTGGGTCGCTCGCGAACCGGAGCTGGTGAATGCGGTACACGCCCTGGTCTATGACCAGTGTCAGCTCATGTGGCGTTACCCCTACGCCCTCACCCGCGCCGACGAACTGGCCGTGGTGCGCAATCACGAACGCGCCCAACTCAACGACTTGATCGAGATCGAGCTGCGCCGCCATCAGCAACCGGTCGCGCCGTCGGAGAAGCTGGAATCGAAGGTCGTGCGGCACGGGCGCACCCGTTACGCCCGCCAGAAGAAGTTGTGAGTCAGGAGTTATGAGTCGTGAGTCAGGGACCAAGAGTCTGGGGTCTGGCGCGCTGCGAACAGCCTGTGCCCCTTCACTCAAAACTCCAAACTCACGACTCCAAACCCGAATTACAGGATGTACGATTATGAGCGAAACGGAAACTCTTCCCCTCATCGGCCAGGTGCTGCGGGCAAGCACCGTGGGTTTCGTGTGCGGTACGCGCAGCCAATCCATCGAGCACCCGGCCTTCGGCGCGTTCGTGCGCACTCAGCCGGATGATCTGTCTGGCCTGTCGGTGATCGGGCTGATTCACGCCATCAGCATTGACGATGATCCTCTGGTGCGGCAGATGATCCTGGCCAATAACATGAATCCGGCCACCATCCGCGATCAGCGCGAGAACCGCATGGTGCCCCTGGAGATCAGCGTGCTGAACGTGGGCTACGAGCAGAACGGGCAGATCGCCCAGGCCCTGCCGCCGCGCCCGCCGCTCAGCCTCGATCCGGTCTATCTGTGCGACGCGGCGACCGTCGCCCGCTTCACGGCGCGGCTCGACTTCCTGCGGCTGATACTCTCTGCCAGCGACGTTCCCACCGAGGAACTGCTGGCCGCCGCGCTGAAAGCCGCAGCCAGGGTACGCCCGGAGGCCGAGCGTCGAGCTTTTCTGGTGGAGGCGGGCCGTCAGCTCGCCGGGCTGCTCAGCCAGGACTTGCCGCGCCTGCAATATGTGCTGCGCCTGCTCACGCCCGCCTAGCAAAGTGCTGATTCACCAGATGCTGCCCTTTGGGCAGGGTGACAAGCCCATCCTGCACGGCGAAATACCAGCTCGCAACAAGCAGGGTGATCGGATAGAGCAGATCGATCGGGGCGACGCGCACCCCAAACCATATGCGCAGCAGAGGTGTGAAGGTCGTCAGATAGGCGAGGGTAGCCAGGCGGCGGCTGCGCGTGGCGACGAACAGCATGGCCGGAACCAGGTTGACGTAGTGATTGCCGGTTGCGTATTGAGCGAATACCAGATTGGTCGCCAGCGCGATGCTCAGCGTCCAGCAGTGCAATCCGGCGCGCCATGCCAGCCACAGCCCCAACGCCACACAAACCGCTGCCAGCAGGATCAGAGGCCAGAAAGGAAAATGGATGCTGCGGGCGATACGCCACACGGTGAGCGTCAGGTAGGCTTTGGGAGGCGAAAAAACCTGGTAATTCTCGACATAGCGCACCGGCCAGTCAACGCCAAGCAAGATGAAAGACGCCAGCAGCGATAGCACGGGCAATGTCAGGGCTTTGATCCGGTCGTTTCGCGGCCAGGAACGAATGGTGATCAGATATAGGGCGGCACACAACGCCACATTGATCGGTTTGATCGCCATCAGCCAGAAAGCGAAGGAAAGTGCCCAGGGGCGGTGTTGGCGAATAGCCCACCAGCCAAGCGCGATGCCAAGCAGAGAGAAACCGTCAACCTGTCCCCGGATCAGCAAGTCGAAGGTGTGCAGGTTGAGGAGAGCGGCTACGGAGGCATAGACGGGGAAAGAATGTTCCTCGCGCACCAGACCCGTAGCTGCCAGTAACATCGCCAACGTGCTTACGGTCAGCAGAGCCTGTCCGGCACGAAGCGAGAGCTGACTTACAGGGATGAAGTATAGTAAGAGCCAGGGCGCATGGAAGAAACCCAGCGTTTCCCGGTCATAGAGACGGGTTTCGCCTTGCAGGAACTTCTCTGCCGCCGGGCGAAAGGTGAAATAGTAATCGGGGCCAATTGGCCAGAAGCGGGCCATCACTACCACCAGCCCGACGAACACTGCGCCGATCAGCAGCAGCCCCAGCAGGGTGGTTACAGTCCGCGAACGAGGGGAAGGGACAGACATGTCGCACCTGGTCGGCATCTTGCTACCTTTCGCCATTATAGCCTGATGAGCAAAGCCATGGCCCGGCCACGCATGAAAAAAGGATGAATTCACGAGGAAAAGCCATGACCACACGTGACCCCCTTTATCCACACCCAGACTCAGACGATCTCGACGCATGGTTCCCGCGCAGCGCTGCGACCTCTCCAGCCGCGCCGGTGGCCGGGCAGCGCCTTGGCGTGGTCGTCGGCGGCTCGCTCAGCCGTGGCCTGGACGTCAAGCTCGACCCGTACACGCCCATCGAAGACCTGGCCGTCGGGCGCTATGTGGTGGTGCACGGGCACAAGAAGCGCTTCTTCTGCATGATCACCGACGTGATGCTCGACGCCACCAACCCCGCCATCCGCAGCGACCCACCCGACCTCAACGACGCCTTCCTGCGCGAAGTCTATAGCGGCACGGCGGCTTTTGGCACCATTCACGTCGCGCCCATGCTCAGCCTGGACGAAGGCGAGAGCGAACCGAAGCCGGTGCGCACCATCCCCAGTCACTTCACGCCGGTCGAGATCGCCTCGGCGCGCGACGTGGACGATGTCTTCGGCCAGGAAGACGCCACGCACTTCCACATCGGCGCGCCGCTGGAACTGGAAGACACGCGCGTACACCTCGACCTGCGCCGCCTGGTCGAACGCTCGGTGGGCGTCTTCGGCAAGAGCGGCACGGGCAAGAGCTTCCTGACGCGCATCCTGCTCGCTGGCATCATCCGCAACGACGTGGCCGTCACGCTCATCTTCGACATGCACAACGACTACGGCTGGTCCGTCAAGACGGAGAGCGGCACGCAGGCCAAAGGGCTGAAGCAGTTGTTCGGCAGCCGCGTCGCCATCTTCACCCTCGACCCCGACGCGACCCGTCGGCGCGGCGCACCCTACGATCACGCCGTCACCATCGGCTACGACGAGATCGAGCCGGAAGACCTGGCCATGCTCAAGACCACCCTCGATCTCTCCGACGCCATGATTGACGCCGCCTACGAATTGCATAAGCTATGGGGCAAGGGGTGGATTGGCCGCCTGATTGACGCGCCTCCGGAACTGCTCGACGAACTCAAGAATCAACTTGCGGCCAGTTACGTCTCGGTGCTGGCGCTCAAGCGCCGGGTGCAGCGCTTCGAACGCTACGATTTCCTCAAGCCGCAGGCGCTGGAAGACTCCGCCAGGAAGATTCTGGAATACCTGGAAAGCCGCAAGAACGTCGTGCTGGAATTCGGACGCTACGGCAATGCGCTGGACGCCTACATCCTGGTCGCCAACTACCTGACGCGCCGCATTCACCAGATGTACGTGGAGCGCGTGGAAAAGGCGCTGGGCGACGCCGCACTGGAGCCGCCGCAACTGCTGATCACCATCGAGGAAGCGCACAAGTTCCTCGATCCGCTGATCGCCCGTCAGACGATCTTCGGCGTCATCGCCCGCGAAATGCGCAAGTACAACGTCACGCTGCTCATCGTGGATCAGCGCCCCAGCGGCATTGACGAAGAAGTGATGAGTCAGATCGGCACGCGCGTCACGGCGCTGCTGGATAACGAGCGCGACATCGCCGCCGTGCTCACCGGCATCAGCGGGGCGGGCGGTCTGCGCGAAGTCCTGGCTCGCCTGGACACGCGCCAGCAGGCGCTGATCATGGGCCATGCGGTGCCCATGCCAGTAGTCGTCAAGACGCGCACCTACGACGCGGATTTCTACGCCAGCATCAGCCCGACGACAGAGATCGGACAGCAGCCCGCCCAGCCGACCGATCGGGAATCGCGGCGGCTGCGCTGACCTGACTCACGGCAGGGTCACGGGCAACTCAATCTGACACCAGCACGTCAACACAGATAGCGGGCGGTTGAGGCACACGTATTCGGCGTAGACCGCCCGCCCATCGCAGCGGGTATAGCCGTCTCCAGCGAAGAGGGGGTTCAGATGCAGCGTCCGTTCCAGGAAGGCGCGCACCTCTGCCGCGACGCCGCCCTGCCGCATGATCTCGGCATACGGCAGTGTTTCCAGAGCGGGGCGTGCTGCCGTCAGTCGCTCTGCCCACGCCGGATAGGCGACCGCGGCCAGCGCCAGCACATTCGCCCAGGTCGCAGGCAGCGCCTCTAGAGGCTGTTATGAACTTTCGCGCTGTATCTGGCCCTCACCCCTCAATCCCCTCTCCCTCGCGACT
>DDBP01000349.1 GCA_002332795.1 Anaerolineales bacterium UBA2029
GCGAATTCGGCGTATTCGCGGTCGTCCCACAGCCGTAAGGCGCGCGTCTGCGAGGGCAGCATACCCAACGCTTCGGTGAACAGGCTTTGCTGACCCACGCGCATCATCCACGCCAGGAAGGCGCTCACCCGTTGATAGCGCTCCGGGTTCTGAGTCGTGACCACCCACATCCAGCCGTCCAGGGCGGTGATGGGCGTGCCATCGGGGGTGGGAATGGACACAGGCCGGGCATTGGGAACACTGTCGCGCCGTCCCAGAAAGGTGAAGGTATCTACCGCCACCAGGTTGCTGGCAGCGGCCACGAACTGATTCCAGTAGTCCTCGTAGCGCACATACTGCAGCAGGGCAGGGCCGAACAGGCCAGCCTGCACTCCCTGCGCGTAGAATTCGAGCACGTCGAGCAACGGCTGCGCGTCCAGGATCGCCGTGCCCGTCTCGTCCACCAGCCGCCCGCCCGCGGCACGATATTGCAGCAGCAACGTCCAACTGATGGGAATTGCCCCTGCCGGAAAGAGATACGGCGTCCTGGTCGCCAGAACTTCTTCGAAAGAGGTAGGCGGCACCGCCAGAGCCGCCGGGCGGTAGGCAGCGTGCACCACATTGAGCGCATAGGGCACGCCGTATAGCACCCCGTTGATCTCGCCCAGAGAGCGCACGCCCGGCAACAGGTTGTTGTCGGCCAGATCGTCGGGCAGCCAGTCGTCCAGAGGCACGATCAGGCCCTCATTGGCGGCGGTGATCATGTCACCGCGGCGCATGAGCGTCAGGTCAGGCAACGCGCCCGGTGCCACCGGTTCCGCCGTGCGCAGGGTGGACAGAATCCCGCCCAGGCCGCTGCTGCGCTTGCGGCGTACTTCCAGGGTCAGCATGGGGTACGCCTGAGCGAAACCGTCCCACTGCGCCTGCAATGTTTCCAGCGCCAGCTCATCATTCTGGGGATAGAGTTCGTCCGGCCACCATACCCGCACGATTTCAGGGGCAGGGGTGGGCGTGATCTGTGTCTGCAGCGAAGCACTGGCGGGGCGGAGGGCACGCTGTCCTTCCACTTCGGGCGTGAAGCCCGTCAGCACGACCGTGGGTGAGGGGACAGCGGTGGCCGTCGCGGTGCCTGGCGCTGAGGGCCACAGGCTCGCGCCGCAGGCCGCGATCCCTATGGCGAGCAGCGTCGTCAGCGCGGTAAAGGTCACGATCTGTCGTGACATGTGTCTTGCTCCTCAGGCCATAGCGGCCCAACAGGGCGACGGCGCTAGGCCAGATCGCGCATGACCCGCTCGACCATCTGTGTGAGCGTGTCCAGGTTTTCGACCGTTAAGTCGGGGTCGGGTATGAAGATGCCAAACTGTTCCTGCACGAAGACCCCGAACAGCGCCAGCGAGAAAGAATCCACCAGCCCGCCGGTGATCAACGGCTCGTCGTCTTGCAGATCATACGTCGGCATACGGATCATGTCGTTGAGCACAAAGGCCCGTAGCCGCTCGCGTACCTCGCTGCGATCCATACTCGCTCCTTGGCAGGCGGTATTCCGATGCGGTCACGGTTATATCGTGTGTGACGCGGCTGGGCAACCTGCGTCCTGCGTTCATCGGCTCCACACGGCTGTTGCCTTCGTCCTGGCAGCAAGAAAGCGCCGTTCGCTGGGCGGGACGGCGCTTTTCCGGATATGGCAGGGCAGGCAAGGTCTCAACGCGAGCGAATGGACTCCAGCAGACGGCGCGTCTGTTCGCTGGGCGCGATCTTGAACATGCGTTGCAGGGTGCGTTCCAGGTGCCGGTACTGGGCGATGGCGTCATCAATGCGCCCTTGCTGGTGATAGATCGTCATCACGTCACGGTGCACGTCTTCCCAGTCCGGCTTCTCGCGCAGCGCGCGTAGCAGATAGCCCAGTGCCCGGTCGAGTTCGCCGCGGCGTTGATGGTAGCGGCCCAGGTTGATCAGCGCCTGCGTGTATTTGCTCTGCAGTTCCTCGCGACGTTGCTGTACCCAGGGTACTTCAATATCGGCCAGGAAGGGAGCGCGATAGAGCTGCACGGCCTTGTACCACAGGGCAGGCGCTTCGTCCTCGTATTCGATGGCCGCGCTGAGGGCGGATTCGAACAGGCGCACGTCGTAGTGCAGGCTGAGTTTGGGCGACGGCACGTAAAAGCCCGCGTGATAGCTGGTCAGTTCGTGCCCCAGCCGCTCGGACACCTTGCGCTTGGTGACGTGAAAGACGTTCGTGGCTTCTTTGACCCCCATCTTCGGCCAGAAGACGCTGAAAATCTGGTTGCGGGTGACCATGGGGTGATCCACGAAGTAGAAGAACAGATAGCGGGGCAGCGACCCTTCCCAACTGATGATCGGTCGCCCGTTCATATAGACGTGTCCGCCAGAGAGGGCGAACACCTCTAGCTGCGCGCGCCCTTCTTCGTCGCCGAAGATGCCGCCGTTCATCGCTTTGTCATTGCCCAACACCGCCGCGCGCCCAAAGCGCACCAGGTCGCTCCAGGGCTGCACGTCGAGCAGGCGAGCGTTGATCGCCACCTGGCCTCCGACAGGTAGTTTGTCGGCCAGGGCGCGGAAGAAGCGCCCGGCGGCAATATCGAACGTCAGCAGATCGAACTGATCCAGCAGCAGCAAAAAAGGCGTACCCAGCGCCTGTTGCAGGTCGGCGGCCAGCGCCGCGGCCAGGTCTTCGGGACGGGCTTTGGCGTCGAGCGCGGCCTGCGTCTGCGCGCCGAAGGGTACGGGCAGCGTAACGTCGGTGATCAGATGCCGCAGCCACTCGGTCAACGTCGTATCTGCCGCGCCCAGGGAGTAGTACACGACCTGATGTGAATAGCTGTCCAACAGCAGCGCCACCAGCGCGGCCCGACTACGGTGACGCGGATAAATCAGCAGAAACGGGTGATCGCGAAGCCGCTGCTCAAGGAGCGGGCGAGTTGTCTCGGCCAGGATTTCCAGATATGCGGGCATGGTTACCTCTTCTGCCTAAGGCGGATACACTGTACCGCCGGCCCACGAGTCCCCACCCCTGGCATACTAGCGGTATTACGAATGATAGTTTGTCTAGAGAGAATGGTTAAGCAGTCTGACAGCTTAGCATTTTAATTATGCCAGTGGTCAAATTCTATGTCAACGGGTGTTTAAGCCAATCCAGCCTGAACACAGAATGATATGGTAGATCAGGGCAGCCAGACCGTCAACAAGCAGACGAAAGGGGATGCGTGCAAATCGAGTCAGGCAAGCTGCTACGCTGTCTTGCCCTCACCCCTGCATCCCCTCTCCCTCGCGACCTTCAGGGGCAGACAGCCATTGAGCGCATCTCGAACAGGGAGCTGTCCTTGACTTTACCTCACCCCTGCTCGGCGCTGACGCGCCTGGCTGCCCCCTCTAAGTTATCAGTCTTCAGTTATC
>DDBP01000348.1 GCA_002332795.1 Anaerolineales bacterium UBA2029
ACCACTTAGGCTGGAGAGGGGACAAGCCGAGCGAAGCCAGGCTGGGGGTGAAGTTTTCAAACGGTCACTAACACATATACCGACTTGCCGATCACCGGCCCGCGTGTGGCTCGTCGGCGCTAAAATTAAGGATAGAACGAATTAGCAAACAAGCACACGCGATGGAAACGATCAGGCTCTCCAAACAGGTCGGTGAGGACGGCATTCCCCGGCTGGAAATGCTGGTGAGTGCCAATGTAGACTGCGACATCACGATCCGGGTGCGGCCCAAGCTGTCGCAGGAAGAATGGCGTGCCTTTCTCGAAGCGACAGCAGGCAGCCTGGCCGACGATCCGATTGAGTGTAATCAGCCGCTTCAACCAGACGTGCGAGAAGATATCGTATGAGATATCTGCTCGATATCAATCTGTGCATTCAGCACCTGAATTGTCGTTCTCAGACGATCATTGACAGGCTGGCAAGCCTGCCGCCGGATGAAATCGCCGTATGCTCGGTGGTCAAAGCGGAACTGTTCTATGGCGCGCAGAAAAGTCGGCAGCCGGTAGTCACGCTGCAACGTCAGCGACTATTCCTCGATCAATTCGTTTCGCTGCCTTTCGATGACCTTGCCGCCGAGACCTACGTGCAGATTCGAGCCACCCTTGAGGCTGCCGGGACACCCATCGGCCCCTGCGATCTGCAGATCGCGGCCATCGCACTGGCGCACGGCCTGATCGTTGTCGCGCACAACACGCGCGAGTTCAGTCGAGTGGCGGGACTGTTATTTGAAGGCTGGAACGACTGACATTCGAGCCATTTCAGCAACTGACTACCGCCAACCTATCACCCTCCCCCCTCACGGCGCGGCGCGCTGATACACTCCGCACCCTTCGGCGTAGACGGTCGGCGCGCTCAGCCCGTCGGGGCGCACCGCATAGACGCGGTACCCGCTAGCCGTCTCACCATCTGCGCTGCTGAAGTAGAGCAGCGAACCATCCGCCGACCACGCCAGATCGTCGTAGAAACCCAGGTAGGTCGCCACGCGGCGCAGGTCGCCGCCATCCGCCCGCACGACGTAGATCGTCCCGCCGCCGTCGGGCGTCAGCGACAGGCTGGCGAAGGCGATGCGCTCTCCGTCTGGCGACCAGCGCGGACGAACGCTCAGCGGCCTGGCCTGGTCGGGCGCGGGGACGATGATCTGCCCAGAGCCGTCGGCATTGGCGATGATCAGGCGGGCGTCGTTGAGTGGATTGGCGCTATAGACCAGACGCTGCCCGTCTGGCGAGGGGATGCCCGGCCCGTCCACCCACGCGCGGACGGATGGCGCGCCTTCGGCAGGGCAGTCCGTCTGAATGAGCAGATCGGCGGGATTGGGCTGCGTGGGCGGCAGGGTGGGCGTTGGTTCGGGCGAAGGGCCGGGCGTCGGCGGGATGGCCGTGCCGATGATCGGCAACGCGATTTCCCGCTGATCGAGCACCTCCGCGCTGATCACATGCACCAGCGACAGGCGCAATCGCACTTCGTTGCCCGCCGGGGGCAACAGCGGGGCCACCTGCCCCGTCCCCTGTGAGGGCACCCACAGGTTTTCGCGCGGCAGTTCGATGTTCTGCACCCGCCCGTCGGCCAGCACCTGATCGAAGACGAGCGCTGTCAGCGGGGGCCGGTCGCGCACTTCCCAGCTCACCTCGACGCGCGCCTGCCCTGTCGCCAGCACAGCCGCGGGCAGACTCTGCGTCGGCGTGCTGAAGGCGACGATGGCCGGTTGCAGCGCCGCCAGCCACTCCGGATCGTAGGGGATGATCAGCGTGCGCTCGTCGAGCGTCGCCCCGCCCCGATCGAGCACGCTCAGGCGCAGGGCCGGCGGGCCGAAGTTCATCGGCGCGCTCAGCGGCACGCTCAGGCTGCCGACCGGTGGCAGAGGTTCGGGCGTGTCTACCGGTAGCCAGGCGTGCCCCTGATAGGTATGCAGGGCCACGCGCATCCCCTCGCGCACATGGGCAATGTGCCACGACAGCGTCACGGTCACGTTCCCGGATTCCAGGTCGGGCAGGGTCACGGCGGGCACGTCGCCTTCGAAAGTGAAGATGGTGGGGCCGAAGCCCTCCTGGGCCTGAGCAGGAAACGCCCCCGCGCCCAGCGCCGCCAGCCACACCATTAAGACCAGGGCCAGTTTTTTCACCAGGATTCTCCTCCCTGGGCTGCTGCACACGCTCTACGCCAGTATACAGAAGGGAAAGCGCCGTTTGCCTGACGGCTGACGCACGTTCGGGCGGCGGCTCAGGCGGACCCCGGCTGCGGCGCGTATTCTGCTCCGCCCTCGCTGGTGCGGCGGAACCACATGGCCAGCAGGGTCAGGTTGCGGATTTCGTTGGCCAGTTCGCGCATCATGGCCAGGCCGACCTGCGGCTTGGCATAGACCAGCGCGGCGAAGTCGGCGCGCGACAGCGTGTACACGGTCACGTCTTCCAGGCATTGCACACGGGTGATGTCCGGCTCGTCGTCGAGCACACCCAGCTTGCCGAACACGTCGCCGCGGGCATAGGCCGAGAGGATGGTCTCGACGCCGTCTTCGTCCACGGCGCTCCATACCAGACTGCCACTCGCCACCAGATACAGCCGATCGCTGGGCACTCCCGGCTCGATCACCACCTGCCCGCCCCGGAAGGTGTGCCGGTTGAGCAGCAGCGCCACGTCCTCCAGTTCGCTCTCCTGCAGGTCGTAGAAGAGCGGGTTCATGCGCAACAACATTTTGCGGATCTCGATTTCCTGGCGCGGGGTCTGCGCACGGCGCTCGTCCAAATGCAGGATCAGCGCCAGCATGGGCGTGTCTGCCCCCAGCCGCTGACTGATCTGCTGCCAGACCCGGCTATCTTCGCTGGGCAATACCGTGCGCAGCCACACCCAGGTATACAGCCCCATCGAGCTACGCAGCGCGTTGAGTTGCTGCTCGGCCCGCATGATCTCGCCTTGTAGATAGGCGGCAACGTCCGGGCGCTGATTGAGCGCCGCGCTGCGCAACAGCATTCCGCGCCTCGCCTGCAACACCACATACTGGCGGATCAGTTCGGCGCGTTCGCGGTCAATGGTGCCCCGATAGCGGGCCAGCAACTGCGCGATCTGGGGCGGATTGGCCGCCGCGGCCAGTTCGCCGGCGCTGGTCACCTGTGCCAGTTCCGCTGCCAGCGAGCGCTGTTCCTGCTTCAGCGAGCGTTGAATGAGCAGCACGATCAGGCCGGTGCCTGCCAGGCCCATCGCCAGGGCGACGACCAGCAGCGGCACGCCCTCCAGGTCGAGCACCAGTTTGTTGAAGAGCGCGTGCACCAGCATGGCCAGCATCAGGCTGAGGCCTACCCGCCACAGTTGCGCGCGGTGACTCAGATACTGACTGCTGCCCGCTGCCGTGCCCACCAGGCCGGTGGTCGTGGCGTGCATCAGGCTGACCGACAGCGCCCGCGTGAGGGCAACGGGCAGAGCACGGTCGGGATGGCTGAAGACGTAGTCTATGTTCTCGGCCATGGCGAAACCCGTGCCGATGGCGAAACCGTAGGCTGTGCCATCTACCGCATAGGCCAGCGCCAGCCGCGACGCCAGCCCGACGATCAACAGCGCCTTGAGCGCTTCTTCGGTCACCGGTGCGCTGAGCAACGCCACCTGCTCGAAGTTGAGAGCGTTGTAGTGGAGCAGCGCGTTGTGAAAGACGCTCGCCAGCCCAAAGGCCCCGATACCCCAGGCCATCGCCAGGGCGATTGTGCGCCATCGGCTCTGCGCGTAAATCTCCAGCGCCCAGATGCCGAGCAAAAATGCCAGGGGGATGAGTACCGCAATGATCAGACTGAGGATCATGATGGCTCACACCGTGCGCCCATCATCGGGGGGATGTTCGTGCACCTGCGCACGGAAGGCCACACGCGCACCGGCGGCCTCGGCATCGTCCATGGCCGCGCTGATCACGGCCAGCGCCGCGCGAATCTCAGCGGCTTTGGCCTCGCCCAGGCGATATTCCAGGTAGCCGGCAAAGTCGCCCGCCGCGAATGCTTCGGCGAGCGCATCAACTGCCCGCTTCATGGCACGGGGGCGCACGAAACGGCCCTGCCGCACCAGCGGACGCACCGGCAGGCGCGCGTTGTAGCGCAGCGGGCTGAACAGGTTGGGCTTGGCGACCAGTTCGGCCAGCGCATCGAGCGACACATCCGGTGCCACATACCGCGAGTCGGGCCGGAAGAGCAGTTCGCCCCGGAAGCGCAGGCGCGCCTGCCGGTCGTAGTGCGCCTGTGTCTCCGGCGGCAACATGGCGTAGATGGTGCGCATCAACGCCAGCGAGGCCGCGTCCAGTTCGGCCTGACGTTGACGGCGGTCTGCGGTTGGCGGAACGGGCGGTAGCGGCGGACCGATGGTCACCGTCAGGCGGGGGAAGCGCAACCGGAAAATGCGCCACCATACCTGATAGGTGTTGCCGAAGGCCATCGGCACGATGCGCGCCTGTGCGGCCTGCGACAGATAGGCCGCGCCGGACTTGACGGCGTCAATGGGCTTTTCCCAGGTGCCACCTTCGGGGAAGATGCCCAGTCGTCCGCCCGCCTCCAGGTGACTGAGCATCTGCTTCAATCCCTCGCGGTCTACTGCGCCGCGCTTCATCAGGATCAGCCCGGCATGGCGCACGATCCAGTTGGCCGGCCACAGCAGTTCGAAGTCGCCAGGGCCGACGAAGACCGTGTCCGGCGGCAACAGCACGAACATCAGCAGGGCGTCGAAGGTCGAGGTATGGTTGGCCGCATAGATGACCGGGCCGGGCGTGTCAAGGTATTCGCGTCCGCTGACGCGCGTGCGCGTCAACAGGCGCAGCGTGACGGCTCCAGCCAGGCGCAGGGCGCGTCGCACAATCCGTGTGCGCTGATCCGGCATGATCCCTCTCCGGCGGTCAAACTGGCAGTAAGTCTAATCCGGCGGCGGGAGCGGGGCAAACTGTGCCACAAGAGGAAATTGCAGACCTGTGAGGCGCATACGGGAGGCGGCTATGAGCTTTTGCGCAGCATCTGCCCCTCACCCCTGAATCCCCTCTCCCTCGCGACTGCGTCGCAGGGCGAGGGGACTTACCGCATCTGTCCGGCGCGGAAGCAGCCAGGCGCGTCAGCGCCGGGTGGGGGTGAGGTAAAGCCGCAGAGCAGGACTTCTCAAACGGCCTCTCAAGGTGACGGGATGCGTCAGCACCAGACAACTACTCCCTACTCCCCCCTCCCGACTCTCTCGAAGATGCCCGCGGCGCCCTGCCCGCCGCCAATGCACATAGTGACCATGCCATAGCGCCCGCCGCGCCGCCGTAGCTCGTGCAGCAGTTGCACGGTGAGCTTGGCCCCAGTGCAGCCCAGCGGATGACCGAGCGCGATCGCCCCGCCGTTGACGTTGACCACGTCCGGATTCAGGTCCAGCGCGCGCATCACCGCCAGGGACTGTGCAGCAAAGGCTTCGTTCAGTTCGATCAGGTCGAGATCGGCCAGCTTCAAGCCCGTGCGCTGCAACACGCGCGGCACTGCCACGACCGGCCCGATGCCCATGATCTCCGGCGGCACGCCCGCCACATTGAAGCCGACGAAGCGGGCGATCGGCGTCAGCCCCAGGCGGGCAGCCAGGCCCGCCTCCATGACGATCACGCCCGCCGCGCCGTCGCTCAGCGGGCTGGAGTTGCCCGCCGTCACCGTGCCGTTCTGCTTGAAGACGGGCTTGAGTTTGGCCAGCGCCTCAGGGGTGGTGTCGCGGCGCAGATGCTCGTCGGTGTCGAAGGTGACGATCTCGGTATGGCGTTGCCCGTCAACCAGCGTCACCTGTTCGAACTGCACCGGCACGATTTCTTCGGCGAATTTGCCCGCGTCCACCGCGGCGGCAGCCTTCATGTGACTGTGATAGGCGAACTCGTCCTGGTCTTCACGGGAAATGGCGTACTGCTCGGCGACGTGCTCCGCCGTCAGGCCCATGCCCATGTAAATCTGCGGCTGCTGCTGCACGGCGTCCAGGTCGGGGCTGAGCCGGAAGCCGGTCATGGGCACCAGCGACATGGTCTCGACGCCGCCCGCCAGGATGGCGTCGGCCCCGTTGGCGATGATGCGCTCGGCGGCGATGGCGATCGTCTGCAGACCGCTGGCACAAAAGCGGTTGACCGTCTGCGCGGGCACGTTCACCGGCAGACCAGCGCTCAGCGCCACGATACGCGCCACGTTCAGCCCCTGCGGGCCTTCGGGCATGGCGCAGCCGATGATCACATCGTCGAGTTGGGCCGGATCGAGTTTGCCCGCCGTCTGGCGCAGCAGTTCGGCTATGACCGCCCGCAGCAGGGCTTCGGGGCGGGTGCTGCGCGTCGTCCCTTTTTTCGCCCGGCCCACGGCGGTGCGGGCCATGGCGACGATGACCGCTTCTCTCATGGTTTGGTGTCCTCCATGACAGTCTCCGGCGGGGTGAGCACGTCGAGCGCCACGCTGAAGACGCTCCCCCGCCCTGGTTCGCTTTCGACCCAGATTTCGCCCCCATGCAGACGGACGATCTCGCGGGCGATGGTCAATCCCAGGCCCGCCCCTGTCACTGCGCCCTCGTGCGCGCGGAAGAACGGCTCGAAGACCTGATCCAGCAAATCGGCATGGATGCCCACCCCGCTATCGCGTACGCGCACGACGGCCCGCGGCTTCTGGGCGCTATCGGTGCACGCCATCTCGATGGCGATCTGCCCTCCCTCTGGCGTGTAGTTGATGGCATTGACGATCAGGTTGGTGAAGACCTGTGCCATGCGGTGAGGGTCTATATGAGCCGTCAGCGGCACGGCGGGCAGAGAGACGGACAGGGCAATCTGTTTGCGCTCGGCTTCGGCCTGCTGAATGGTGATCACCTCGTTGAGCAGGTCTTGCAGCACCACCGGATGACGATTGAGCGCGATCACGCCGCGCTCGAAGCGCGACACATCCAGCAGGCTCTCGATTAGCTCGCTCATGTTGTTCACGACCCGGTCGAGGATTTCCAGGTGACGGACTGCCTGCTCCGGCTGATGACGCAGCAGGTACAGGCGCGTTTTCAGGTTGGCCAGCGGCGTGCGCAGTTCGTGCGAGGCATTGGCGATGAAGCGATCTTTCTGCTGTTGTAGCGCTTTTTGCTGGCTGATGTCGCGGATGACAGTCACCGCGCCCACGATCTCCCCCGCCGTGTTGCGCACCTGCGAGACAATCAGCGCCGCGTCGAACTCGTGACCATCTTTGTGCCGCAAGCGCAACTCGCCCTCCCAGATGCCTGTCGTATCTACCGCGTCGTAGATGTACCGGACGATAGCGTCGAACTCGTCGCGCGTGTAGGCGCTGCTGCGCAGCAGTTCCAGATAGCCGGTGAATTCCTCTGGGGAGTAACCTGTCAGGTTGATCAACGCGCGGTTGACGTAGCGCGTGTGCAGCTTCTCGTCGTAGATCACCCCTTCGCCGATGGAGTCCAGGATGGCCTGCAACTGCGCGCGACGCTGTTCCAGTTCTTCGGTGCGCTCCTGCACCCGCTGTTCGAGTTCGGCGGCGTGCTGTTGCACCGTGGCGAACAGACGGGCGTTGCGCAGCGCGATGCCCACCTGATCGGCGAACGCCTGCAGGCGTTCGGCGTGCCGCTGACCGAAGAAGCCAGGCGTGGCGCTGTTGAGAATCACAAAGCCGAGGATTTCCCCGGCGCTGAAGATGGGCGCGCTGGCGACCGAACGGATCCAGTCGTAAGGGGGCATCTTCACCCAACCTGCGTACGCCTGCGTATCGGTGATGAGGTGCGGTCTGCCCGTCTCGACCATCTCGCGCAGGTTGGCGAACTCGCTGAGCGGCATACGCACCTGCGCCATCCACGCCGCCTGCTGCGGGTCTGCGAGCGGCGGACTGGTGCCCACCACCCGCGCCACGCCCTCCTCGTCGAGCAGCAGGATGTTCGCCAGCTCGAAGGGGGCCACCCGCTCGACATTGGTCAGCACGCGGTCGAGCACGGTACTCAGTTCGAGCGAGCTGTTGACTGCCGCCGCCGTGTCGGCCAGCGCCTCGGCGAAGGCGCGCTGCTCGCGTTCGGCGGCGAACAGGCGGGCGTTGCGCAGCGCGATGCTCACCTGGTCGGCAAAGGCCTGCAGCCGATCGGCGTGTGTCTGCGTGAAAAAGCCCGGTGTAGCGCTATCGAGATTGATCACGCCGACCATCTGGCCGTCCACCATGATCGGCGCGCCGATATACGAGCGGATCCAGGCCAGTTCCTCGTGATACACCCAATCGGGAGAACCGAGCGTATCCGGAATGCAAACCGGACGACCGGTTTCTCTCATTTGTTTGAACTTCCCTATGTCGTGCACCGTATAGTGCAGGTTGGCCACGAACTCCGCTAGGCCACGTTCGGCAAATCCCCTGTGCCGGACGATGTGCGTCTGGCCGTCCTCAATGAGCATGATGGAGGCCGTGTCGTGTGGCAACACTCCCTGGATGCTCTCCAACACCCGGTCGAGCACCAGGTCGGGGTCCAGCGTCTGGCTGACCAGGGCGATGGTGTTGACCAGCGCTTCGGCGAAGGCGCGCTGCTCGCGTTCCGCCTGTTCGGCGGCGCGGCGGGCGGTGATGTCGCTCACCACCCCGTAGATGTGCACGTGTCCGGTGTCCGGGTCGCGACGACGGTGCACACGGTCGCGCACCCAGATATACTTCCCGTCGGCACAGCGCAGGCGGTATTCCAGTTCGTCCTGATCGGAGAATAGCCCGGACGCGCTGGCCATCAGCCGAGAGCGGTCGTCGGGGTGAATCAGGTTCAGCCAGAAGCCCCAATCCTCGTTGAACTGATCGAACGAATAGCCGGTGAGTTCGGCGATCTGCGGCGAGAGTATCTGGTGCCAGAGCGGGCGTCCCGCTGCATCGTACCCGACTACGTAGAGCAGGTCGCTGATCGAAGCAATCACCTGGTAAAGCTGCGCCTGACTGGCGGCCACTGCCTGGTGCGCCATCTCGATGGAGCGCAACATACCGTTGAGACCGGCGGCCAGCGTCGCCAGTTCGTCGCGCCCGTCTACTGGCGCGCGCAGCGAAACGTCTTGCGTGTCCGCCACGGCCTGTACCAGCCGCGTCAGACGCAGCACCCGCACCAGGATCGCGCGATCCACGAGCAGGGCGCTGACACCGGCCAGCGCCAGCCCGCCCACGAAAAAGGCGGCCAGCAGGTAGGCCACTGTGTCGCGCCCATGTGCGCTGATCGGGCGCGACATCTCCACACGCAACACGAACACTGGACGCCCCTGCAGATCGTTGAACAGGGCATAGCCGGCGTAGATTTCTTCGCTGAGCGGTTCCGCCAGTTCAGTGACCGTGCCGTTGAGCGCCTCATAGGCGTGCAGCAAGTCGGCGGGCAGACCTGGCTCGGCGAAGTGACGGATATCCAGATGAATGGCCCCCAGGCTGGCCAGCGCGCCGATCTGCCGGGTATCCACGAAGCGACCCATCACCAGCGTGCCGTGCGCCGGGCCTTCGCCGGTGCTCGGTGTGATAGGTTGGGCAACCAGGAGCAACGCCCCTTCGGGCAGCACTGTCAGCCCTCGGCGGCCCTGCCCCGCCTCCAACCGACCCAATTCCGCCGCCGACGTATGCGGGCTGAAGTAGCGCTCGGCCTGGGCGGCGGACAGTTCCCTGCCCGCCGCTGCGCCTGGCGGCAGAGTCTTGGCGTAAACCACCTGACCAGCCACATTGATCAGCACGATCACATGCACATTCAGGCGGGTGAAGGTCGAGTCTTCCAGAGCGGTTTCCCTGTAGGAGGGCAATAATCCCTGCACGAACTGATCGGTATCATCCCACTCGGCCCAGTCAGCGGTGGTAGCAGCGAGCGCCTGCAGATCGTTGGCCAGCGCGTTGACCACGCGGGCCGTATTGCGGCGCGCCTCCTCAGCTTCCAGATTGGCGAAGCTGTTCAGCAGAATACCCCGCGCCAGACCATAGACCAGCGCCAGTTCGCCGAGCAGGGTCAGCAGAATCACCGCCAGCGCCCTGGTGCGCAGTGACCGCCACGACCAGCGGCGGCGCGCTGCGATCAGGCTATCCGGCAGCAAGGACTTACCCTCTGGTTCCGATGATTGCGGCGACATAGCTCCCCCTATGCCTGCGCTCTACCCGCTCTCCGACAGGCGCGTTCGGTTTCGTTCAATTGCGCAGCGGCTTGTTGTGTTGCAGCATGTGCGCGATACGCTCCAGCGTCTTGGGTTCGTGGCACAGGGCGACGAACGCCTCGCGCTCCAGGTCCAGGATGTACTGTTCAGGCACCCAGCCTGGCTCAGAGAGATCGCCACCACACAGCACATAGGCGATATGGTTGGCGATCAGCGCGTCGTGATCGGTGGCATAGCCGCCGTCCTGCAGGGTGAAGACGGCCAGGCGCAAGGCGGCCAGCGCGTCGCGCCCCGCCGCCCAGATCGACTCCGGCGGAGCAGGGCGGTGTCCGCTGGCGATCAGGTGCAAGACTTCGCGTTTGGCTTCGGCCAGCAGATGATCGCGGTTGAGCAGGATGCGGTCGGCGGACGACAGGAAACCCATGTCGCGGGCCTGACGCGCGCTCTCCGACACTTTCGCCAGCGCGATCTGCTCGAAGATGGCCTGCAGGTGCGGCAGGGGGTCGGCGTTGGGCGTGCGCATGACCGGGTTGAGCCGACGGCGCAGCATTTCTTTGCAACCACCACCGGCGGGCAGCAACCCCACGCCGATCTCGACCAGCCCCGCATATAGTTCGGCGTGCGCCACGGCGCGCTGCCCGGCCATCAGGAATTCCGCCCCGCCGCCCAGGGCCATGCCGAAAGGCGCGGTGACTACCGGACGCGGCGCGCGGCGCATGGCCTGGAACAGATTCTGCAGTTCGCGCACCACGGCGTTGATCTTGTCGTACTCGCCGTTCTGGGCCAGCATGAGGATCAGGAAGATGTTGGCTCCGGCGCTGAAGTGTTCGCCGTCGTTGCCCACCACCAGCCCCTCGAAGCTGCCGCTTTCCAGGTACTCCAGGGCGCGCCAGCCCATGGCGATGATGTCGTCGTCTATGGCGTTGGCTTTAGTGTGGAATTCCAGCAACAGCACCCCGTCGCCCAGGTCGAGCAGCGACGCGCCCGCTCGCCCTTCCAGGCGGCGACCTTCTGCGCGCAGCGTGGCAATGGCGATGGAGCGCGGGTCGCGGGCCAGCGAGACGTAGTCACCCTGGGCGCGGTCGTAGACGTGCGTGGGCACCCCGCCCGCGTTGCGCTGGTAGAAGGTGGGATGTCCGCTCGCCACCATCTCTTTCACCCAGGGCGCGACCGTATAGCCGTCCCCTTCCAGACGCGGGATGGTCTCGGCCACGCCCAGCGCATCCCAGATTTCGAATGGCCCCAGGGCGTGATTGAAGCCCCACTTGTTGGCATTGTCTATGGCGGGGATGTCATCGGCGATCTCGCCCAGGCGACGCGCCGCATAGGTGATGGTGAAGGCGTGCAGGTGCCACAGGAACTGCCCGGCGCGGTCGTCGGCATTGACCAGGGCCTTGAGGCGCGCGCCCACGTCTTCGATGGTGCGATATTCGCCCACGCTGGCGAAGCGCACTTTCTGTGGCGGCTCGTATTCGAGCGTTTCCAGGTTCAGCGCCCAGAATTCGCGTTCACCGTCGGGCGTCTCCACCCGCTTGTAGAAACCCTGGCCCGCCTTGTTGCCCAGCAGACCGGCGTCGAGCATCCGCTGCATCAGGGCCAGGGTGCGGGGGTGCACCAGCACGTCGCGCGCCTCGTCGTCGGGGATGGCCGGATACAGGTTGCGGTTGACGTGCATCATGATGTCCGTGCCGATCAGGTCGAACAGGCGGAAGGTAGCCGTCTTGGGTCGCCCGATCAGCGGGCCGGTGAGCGCGTCCACCTCGGCCACGGTGTAACCGTGTTCTAGGGCGTAGTTGACCGCGAACGTCCCCGCCAGGCTGATGAAACGGTTGGCGATGAAGTTGGG
>DDBP01000347.1 GCA_002332795.1 Anaerolineales bacterium UBA2029
AGGACTTCTCAAACGGTCTCTCACTCCAGACTCCAAACTCACGACTCCAAACTGATAATCAGATCATACGGCACCGCAGTCAGTGTTTCCAACTCGCCCGCCTCGTTGAGGCAGACGGTATCCTCGATGCGCACGCCAAAGCCGCGATCGGCATAGTACAACCCCGGCTCGATGGTGAATACATTCCCCGTCTGGAGCGTATAGCGCTCGCTGAAGGTGGGGAAATACGGCGCTTCGTGCACGTTCAGGCCGACCCCGTGCGCCAGCGAATGGGTGTAGCCGTCGGTCGTCGCGGGCGTGTGCAACACCGTCGGGTGCCCCGCCGCCTCGAAGAATTCGCACACCATGCGCTGCACGGCGCTGGTCGAGACACCCGGCGCGCACATGGCCTGCGCCCGCCGGAAGGCTTCCATCACCGTCTCGTAGACCGCCTGCACCTCTGGCGGCACATAGCCCAGGCACCAGGTGCGCGTCATATCGTGGAAGTACCCGCCTGGTTCGCGTGGGAACAGATCGAAGACGATCGTCGCGCCGAGCCGCAAGGGTTCATCATCTGCGCCTTTGCTGTGCGGGACGGCAGCATCGCGCCCCTGCGCGAAGATCATCCCCTCGGAGTCAATCAACCCCTCGGCGAAGAGCAGGCCGCGCACATACCGCTTGACGTCCCCGATGCGCAGCGGTTGCCCGTCTGCCCCCACGACCATCCCGTCGGCAGCACGATGACTCGCCAGCCATTCGCGCGTCGCGCAGGCAACGGCGCTGGTACGGCGGGCCACGTCGCGCAGGCGGGTCAGCTCAGCCGGGTCTTTGGTCTCGTAGGCGCGATCGAAGATGGTATCGCGCGCCTCCTCGGTGACGAAAGTCACTCTGTCGCCCAGGGCTTTTTCCAGGATGCGCACGGTGCGCAGCGCATTGTTGAGATCGGAGACGCCGTAAATTCCGACGCGCCCTCCTACGCCGAATTCCTCGAAAATGCGGCCATACCAGGTAGAGGTAATCGCGTCGCGGTCGTCGCGGTAGGTGTGGGCCAGTTCGCTGTAGCCGAAATCATCGTACAAGTAGACCACCAGGCCACTGTGGGCCGCTTCGTCGCGCTCCATGCTGTTGACGATCAGCACAGGCGGTGCGCCGCAACGCTTGAGCACCAGGCCGCTGTGCTGCGCTCCGTTGCTCAGATAGGCACGGTAGGGGTCTTCGTTTTCGCCGGGCAGGATCAGCAGCGCGTCAATGGCACGCTCTGCCATCAGCCGATCCAGGTCGGATTTCATATCAACCATCCTTCACAGTGAGACAAGGGCCGCCGACCGCATGCTCCGCCAACTTAATCGCTCAGGACTCGGCAGAGCCGCCCTCGCGCAGGTGCAGGAACCACTCGATGACTACCAGGCTCAGCGCCAGGATCAGGGCGATGACCGGATTCAGAACGCGCGGAATCTGTAGCCAGGCGCAGGCTACCACGAACAGCCCTACCCAGATACTCTGGCGCAAGACCACCCCACTCGCCGGACTGGAGCGCGTAAATCGAGCATTGAGATAACGCACGAACGGCAGCACGGTGCCCGATACGGCTAGGTACAGGAACACAAAGAACAACCAGCGTGGGAAGGCAGTCGGCAGGGTCGTGGTGATCAGCAGCCACAGCCCCACCCAGCCGGTCACAGCCATCACCGTCGCGGCGACGATCAGCCCGGCCTGATCGGGCGCAACACCAGGGGAGTGAGGAGGTCGGTAGTCGCTCATGCGGACGATTATAGCCGCGCGTGCTGGCATCGGCCAGATAGGGTGCGTGCAAAGGTTATCAGTGACTTTGGTGCGCCAGATGGGCCTCATTCCTCTTCCGCCTGTCACATTCTGCACGCGCCCCAAAAAACCGCTTGGCAAGCTCCACCATATCTCTTATAATCATGATAGTATTCACAACAGTTCACCATCTGTTGAAGGATTCTCACCGGCCATGTTCGCCATCGCCCGCCCGCAGGCCTGCGCTTGTATCTGTCTGAACACTCACAGGCAACGCTTGTGGCGTGGCGCTATGGCCTGAGTCGTATCTACCAGACAGGGGTATCGCGATCGGTCACGCAACAAGCGTGACCGATTTTTTTGTCCGTAGGGTTCGCTGATAGCACACAAACAGGAGCGCGTCCGATGACTATCGCCCAGAACCAGAAGTTGAACATCGCCGAGAACGTGACGCAATTGGTGGGCAATACGCCCCTGGTGCGCCTCAACCGCATCGTCGGCGACGCCAAGGCGACCGTGGTCGCCAAGCTGGAATATTACAACCCGGCCAAGAGCGTCAAAGATCGCATCGGCCTGGCCATGATCGAGGCCGCCGAACGCGACGGGCGCATCGGCCCCAACACCCTGATCATCGAGCCAACCAGCGGCAACACGGGCATCGCCCTGGCGATGGTCTGCGCGCAGCGCGGCTACCGCCTGATCGTCACCATGCCGGAGACCGTGAGCAAGGAACGGCGCAAGGTGTTGCGTGCCTTCGGCGCGGAGCTGGTGCTGACCCCCGGCGAAAAGGGCATGGCTGGTGCCATCGAGGCAGCCAACCGCATCGCCGCCGAGCATCCCGACTCCTTCATCCCGCAGCAGTTCATGAATCCGGCCAACCCAGAGGTGCACCGCCGTACCACTGCCGAGGAAATCTGGCGCGACACGGCGGGGCAGGTTGACATCTTTGTGGCCGGCGTGGGCACAGGCGGCACCATCACCGGTGTGGGCGAAGTGCTCAAGGCGCGTAAGCCAGACGTGCATATCGTCGCCGTCGAACCCGCTGATTCGCCGGTGCTCTCCGGCGGGCAGAAGGGGCCGCACCCCATCCAGGGCATCGGCGCGGGCTTCGTGCCGGACGTGCTCAACACGAAGATTTACGACGAGATCATCACCGTCACCGGGGCAGACGCCTTCGCCACGGCGCGGCGCATGGCCACCGAAGAAGGGTTGCTGGTAGGCATTTCGTCCGGCGCGGCGACCTGGGCCGCCCTGCAGGTAGCGCATCGCCCGGAGAACGCGGGCAAGCTGATCGTGGTGATCATCCCCTCCTGGGGCGAGCGCTATCTTTCGACGCCGCTCTTCGACGACCTGGGCGACTGAGGGGGGGATCGCACGAGCGCAGCCCTGATCTACACAGCGCAGAGGGCGCAGAGCGAGCCATGGCAGCAACCTCTGTGCCCCTCTGCCTGCGCTCTGCGTTCTGTGTGGCGAAATCCGCGCCCGGTCGCGCCGGAAGGATTGTGGAGGAACGTACCCCATGTTGAAGACCATCCGCGAAGACATTCAGTGCGTGCTGGAGCGCGATCCCGCCGCCCGGCACTGGCTGGAAGTGATCACGGCCTATCCGGGGCTGCACGCCATCTGGCTGCACCGCATCGCGCACTGGCTATGGCACAGGCGGCTCAAACTGCCGGCGCGATGGGTGTCGCATATCGCGCGTTTCCTCACCGGCATCGAGATTCACCCGGCGGCGCGCATTGGCCCGCGCTGCTTCATTGATCACGGCATGGGCGTGGTCATCGGCGAGACCGCGGAGATCGGCGCAGATGTGACGCTCTATCACGGCGTCACGCTCGGCGGGGTGAGCCTGGAGCCGGGCAAGCGTCACCCCACCATCGAGGACGGCGTCGTCATCGGCGCGGGCGCGAAGGTACTGGGAGCTATCACCATCGGCAGGAATTCACGCATAGGAGCCAACGCAGTGGTCGTCAAAGACGTCGAACCCGATATGGTCGTGGTGGGTATCCCCGGCAAGCCGGTCAAACGGCAGGAGCCGGAGCCATCGGCGCACCGGCCCGACCTGCGACATGACGTGCTGCCGGATGTGGTCGCCGAGCGGCTGGATCGCATCCTGGCCCGCCTGGACGAAGTCGAGCGGGCCATCTACCAGAACGGCAACGGTCGGCAGCAGCCTGAGGACGGCGTGGTCGAGGCGGAGACCTACGACGTCTACGCGGTAGACTACACCATCTGAGCCAGGGGGTATCCTCCTGCTCTGGTATGGAAAAAACAAAACCCGCCAGGGGCGGCCCCCTGACGGGATACAGGCGTAGCAGATACACGCCTGCTTCAGGGCGTGCTCCGCATGGCGCGGCTTATTTCTTGCTCGCCTTCACCGTGATCTGCTTGGGCTGCGCCTGCGGCAGCTTGGGCAGCGTGATGTTCAGCACACCATTCTCGAAGGAGGCTTCGACCTTCTCCTTGTCTACCGTGTTGGGCAGACGCAGGCTGCGCTGGAACGCACCATAGCTGCGCTCACGATAGTGATAGCGGTCGCCCTCTTTCTCGATGGTGTCGCCCATCTCGCCGCTGATGGTGATCACGTCGTCTTCCAGCTCGATCTTGACATCCTCCGGCTTCATGCCAGGCAGATCGATACGGATGACGACTTCCTTGTCATTCTCCACCACATCCATGGCCGGGCGCAGCAACGGACGACGAGTATCGCTGTCGAACAGCGACGGCCAGCCGCGCCACAGTTCATCGAACCATTCATCAATCACGCGGAAAGGATCCGCCAGGGCAGTCTCACGACGTGGATTCCAGCGAATCAGGCTACGCATCTCTCATCCCTCCTCACGTCAGAGTTGCTCTTCCTGCTTTCCAACTGTGTCGCCCTTATGATCAGACATTCACATAAAAATAACATCAGCGCTGCGCAAGAATCGGGTCAAAAGTTCGCCAAAGGTGCGTAAGAGTCTGTCCGTCTCGGGATTTGTTGGTCGGAAGGCGAATGAACTACCCGAACAAGAGCGCGTCGAATCACAGAGTGAAGGAAAAGGGAAAAAGAATTGTGAATACATAAAGATTGACATGGTGGATCGTCAAGATATATAATGATGATGACCCCCTCGGAGATAGCATCTCCGAGCCGACGCCCGCCTTACCGGCGGGTTGTCTCTTGTTTATAGGGTGCGATTTATGGAAAAGCTTATTGCCTATATTGACGGTTACAACCTGTACTATGGCTTACGCTCGAAGGGGTGGAAATGGGCCTACTGGCTAGAGGCTGTTATGAACTTTCGCGCTGTATCTGGCCCTCACCCCTCAATCCCCTCTCCCTCGCGACTGCGTCGCGGGGCG
>DDBP01000345.1 GCA_002332795.1 Anaerolineales bacterium UBA2029
AATCGGCTCGGCGATGGCCCGCCGCGCCTCGGTGATGCCCCACTCGTCTTGCCTGGCCGGAAATTCCTCGCTGAAGAATTTGTCTATGTTGTTGACCATGTTGCGGTTGGGGATGAGCACCACCATGGTGGGGATGAAGATGGTCGCCAGAAAGACGCTGAACAGCAGGTTGCTACCGGGGAATTCAATGCGCGCAAAGGCATAGGCCGCCAGAATCGAGGTGATCGTCTGCCCGACGATGGTCAGGATGGCCACCTTGACGCTGTTGAAGAAATACTTCGAGAAGTTGGACTCGTTCCACGCCTCCACATAATGGGCCGCCCCGCCCACGATCACGTAGTGCCGATGCACGGTGAACAACCTGTTCAGCAGCGGCAGGTCAATGTCCAGGCTGAAGGAAGCGTAACCGATACGCTGCGTGCGCAGATATTCGTCCAGCGTCAGGCTGCGCTTGAGCTGACTGTCTTCGATCTGCGAACGCACGTCGCGCAGGTACGGCGGCAGATGGCCGGAATCCAGGAAATCCTGCATGGTGCGCTGCAAATCGGCCTCTTCGATGGGCGTGATGGAGATGAACTGCTGCGTGGGCAACAAGCGACCCCGCACGATATCGCCCTGCTTCTGCAACGATGTGGTGACCATCCACAGAAACGGCGTGACAAACAGAATCGCCCCCAGGGTGAGGATGACATATACCAGCACCCGGAAGGGGTTCAGCCGCAATCCTGGTCGCCGGAAGGGCGGCACGGCCACCGTCTCCACAGGCGTGATCGCCCGTGCGTCTGCCTGTGTCGTGCTAGCCATAGAACACCTGCTCCCTTGCCAGCCGGTTCTGCACCAGCGTCAACACCAGAATGACCCCAAACAGGCTGAAAGCCAGGGCCGCCGCATAGCCGGGATCGTTGGCCGCGTAGAGCGTTTGAAAGATGTGCACGCTCATGGTGTCCACTTCCTTGCCCGTCGCCTGCCCGCGCAACACGTAGATATGCGAAAACGCCTTGAAGGTGCCGATCACCGACAGCATGGACAGGAAAAACGTCGTGGGCGAGAGCAGCGGCAGGGTGATGTTGCGGAAGCGCGACCAACGCCCTGCCCCATCTACTTCCGCCGCCTCATACAGTTCGCGCGGGATCGCGCCCAGCCCCGCCAGGAACACCACCGCGTTATAGCCAGAAAAGACCCAGATGTTGTAGAGGATCACCGAAGTCAGGGCCAGGCTGGGGCCAGCCAGACTGTCCGGGATGCTCAGCGGGTTGCCGCCCAATACCTGCTCGTAGAAGATGCGGAAGATGCCCTGCGGCTCCTTGAGCCAAGTCAGCGGGCCGATGCCGAACAACCCCAGGGCGCGATTGGCCAGGCTGGTGGCGTCCATGCGAAAGATCACCAGGAAGACCGTAGAGGTCGCCACGCTGGGAGCGATATAGGGCATGAAGTAGATGACGCGATAGAGCGACTTACCCAGCTTGACCTCAGAAAACAGCAGGTAGGCCAGGAAGAGGCCCAGCGCCAGTTGCACCGGCACCGTGCCCAGCGAATACATCGCCGTGCGCCAGAGCGCGTCCATGGCTTCCTGCGTCTCGCGTCCGCCCAGTTCCAGGGTGCGCGGCAACTCGCTGATCAACATCCATCCGCCGACCATCAGCAACACAGCCAGCAGGATCGTCGCCCCGAACCCCAGCGGCGTCTCGCGGCGCTGTGCTCCCTGCCACACCAGATAGGCCGCGCCAATCAGCGCCGCGCCGACCGCCACAGAGAAGACTTGCGGCCAGTAGAGAAGCTGCGCTTTGAGAATCTCCGGGCGCAGGATGGCTGGTGCAGGGGTACCGGTAGCGTACTCATAGGCCAGGGCGAACTGCTCCTGCGACAGCGCGCCCATCCCCGCTGCCGCCTGTTGATTGAGTTGCGCCGCCCCCACCAGATAGATGAACATGAAGAAGACGCAGATGCCCACCAGCACGCGCCCCCGATGCAGCCAGCGGTGCAGGCGCGGATGCTCGTCATCGTCCACCTGACGGCGCACGGCGGTCATGGTCAGCACTGCCGCCAGCCCCACCAACACGCCTACCGCTGCGTACACCTGCTTGTAAAGCGGCTCGGTCTGTCCGCCATTACGGACCACCGCCTCGCCTACGTCGAGTGCCGAGTAGATGTCCACCTGCCGCACCGCGCGCGCCCCTTCTGTCACAAAGGGCACGTACAGTTGCTCGCCCTGCGGAATGCCGGTGAGCTGTCCTTCCGCCAGCGTGCCATCCGGCAGGATAACCTGCACCTTTTGGTTGTTGGCGAAGGCGGCTTCCAGACGGGCGATCTTGTCCACCGATAGCTCGCTATAGGCTTCGGGGGCCAGGGGAGCCTGGATGGTCTTACCCTTGACCTTGACCTCGACCATCACCGCGCCAGACTCGAAGGCCAGGCCGCGCAGCCGCACCGAGTCGTCGGGGACATCTACCACGCCCTCCAGCACGCGCTGATTGAAAATCACTGTCGCCAGATGACGGGCCTGTGCCGTGCTCTGCTCCATCTGATCGACTGTGTAGAGGGCCAGCAGGATCGCCAGCAAAGTGAGCAGGCCCATGAGCGTGGTAGCGCCGACATAGCTGCCCGTGCGGATGCGGCCCAGGCGAGGCACCAGCCAGTAAAGCAGCGCCGCAAACAGAGCCATGAGCGCCAGCCAGCCAATGCCTCCCAGCCCCAGGCGACGGATGAGCGGCGGACCGGCCCACCAGAGCAGCGCCAACCCCACCAGTCCGCCCCAGGTCAGAGCCACCCGGCGGGCGACCCCTTCCTCGCTCTCTGGCTGCAATTGATCGGCCAGGTAATAGCCGCTCAGCGCTGCCAGAATGAGCAGCAACGGGAACCAGGTGTACCCTTCGATGCCCGTCACCAGGATGAACGAGAGCGCGATCAGCGCCGCGCCCATCAGCAAACCCGGAATGACATAGGGCCAGAGGTTGCCCCCCACCTGCTGACTGTGGGCAAAAGCGTTGCGCCAGGACCGATAGGCCAGCAGCACGAAGATGGCGCATAGCGCAAAGAGAATGACGTAGATCAGGCTGCCCAGCGAGCGGGTGTAGTTCGCCAGACCCACATACTTGTTGGTGATGGGCGACCCGGACTTGAGACTTTCGTAGAAACCGGCCACCACTGGCCACAGGCCGAACAGGAAGGTGACAATCGTTGCGGGCAACACAAAGAGATAGCCGGTCAGTGCCTCACGAAATTTGCGACGGCGCTTCCCGGCTATCAGATCGTGCTCGGTCGTTGTGGGGGACGCCTTCCTGCTTCTGAGCGAGAGCGTAGCCATGGACACTCCCCTGTTGAGTTAATGCCTGCCCCACGCTGCGATCCCCATCGGCTCGCGGGCACAGTGCGCGATCTCGTCGTGCCCCAACCGGATTGTACAGAAACATCGCCGGCCCGCAAAATCAATTCACCGGGGCAGCCGCCTGACTGTCTGTCTACTCCGTGAGATTGGCGCGGGCCAGGTCGCGGCGCTGATAGAGAATCATCCCCGTGCCGTAGAAATCCGTCGGGATGAAACGCACCTGTTGATACAGCTCAGCGAAAGCGGGGTCGCGCGCCAGACCATTGCGCACGAAGCTTTCCATCACCACCAGATAGTCGGGGCGGTAATCGAAGATGATCGCCGGCGGGATGGCGTAGTTCGCGTCTTCGATCAGCAATGATCTGTCCAGCGGATAGTAGGCCGACACTTCCGGCGTGATCAGCCCTACCGTGTCCAGAATACGCGCCCGACTGTAGTAGCCCACCGCTCCAATGTCACCGGCAGCCACCAGCGATTGTTCAGTGACGCCAAACTCGTCTCGCAACGCCTCGGCCATGCGGCGGTAATTCAGTTCGATCTCGTGCCAGGCCATGGCGGGCGCGGGCCGGTTCGGGCCGTGATCGGGGTGCAGCACCCAGGCGTTGAGCGACAGCAGGGCGAAAATCGTCCCGGCCACCGCGCTTGCCATCACCGGCAGGCGGGGCCGGTGTACGGCCTCGGCCACCGCCTGCGTCAGCGCCCAAACGCCCAGTACAATGGCCATGAAATAGGCCGGCAACGGCGGAGCCAGGTACCAGCGGAAAATCAACGGATTGGCCAGGCTGAAGACCGCCAGGTAGACCCATGGAAAGAACAGGAACGGCAACAGGCGGGGGCAGCGTTTGCTTGCGTAGAGCGTCCCGGCAGCGGCCAGCATGGGATACAACACGAGGCCCACGACGATGCCCGGTATGCCGAGCGCGTCGTACTCGAAGAACGGCGTGGCGTAGTGCTGCAACAACCGCACGATGGCCTGCGTATCGTCCACCACATAGGCCAGCCGCTTGGCATCCAGCGAGCGCGGCAGCACCGCGCCAAAGTAGGCCAGGCTGAACAGGAACCAGGGAGCCAGCGTCGCCCCGAAGATCAACCATCCCTTCCAGGGCCATCTGTCCCTGAGGGGGCGCTCCCGCTGACGCCAGGCCAGCCACAGTTGCTGCGCGAAAAGCAAACCGACCCAGATCAGCGAGTCTATGCGGGTGAGCACGCCCAGCGCGGCAAACAACGCCATCCAGCGCTCGCGCCCGATCACGTAAACATAGGTTGCCGCCACCAGCCACAGGATGGCGACGCTGGTCTCCATGCCGCCTGCCGCGAACGTCACGCTCATCGGACTGATAGCCCACAGCACGCCAACGACTGCCGCAGGTAGCAGGTGTCCGGTCAGGCGGCGCACCAGACCGGCCAGCAGCAAGGCGGTCAGCGCGGCGGCCAGTGCATTGACGACGACAGCAAACCAGGGGTACGCCTCGCTGCCAGTGATCCAGCCCAGAACAGCCATCAGCAGCGTGTAGAGAGGCGTAGTCGTGCCCAGCGTGCGTACGCCAGGGTTGTAGACGAAGCCGTGTCCCTCGACCAGATTGCGGCTGTAGCGAAAAGTGATAAAGGCATCGTCAATGGTGCGCGGGCCGGGCAACCCATGCGCCAGCAATGCCAGCACGCCCACCCCGCCCAGCACCAGGACCAGCCGGCGCTCCTGGCTCAGCCGATCCGTCAGAGAGATTGCCGCCATGCTCACCCCGTCACTTTGCCGCGCCGGATTCCGCTCAATAGCCTTCGCCAGCCTGTCCCTGGGCGGCTCCGCCCGCTTCCGCCAGAATGCGCACCCCTGCGCTCGCCCCGATGCGCGTCGCCCCCGCCTGAATCATGGTCAGTGCGTCAGCAAAGGTACGGATGCCGCCCGACGCCTTGACGCCCACCGTCGGGCCGACCGTCTGCCGCATCAGGGCCACGTCGTGTGCCGTCGCACCGCCGGGGCCGAAACCGGTAGAGGTCTTCACGAAGTCGGCTCCCGCTTCTACAGCGAGTTTGCACGCAGTGACTTTCTCCTCGTCGGTGAGCAAGGCCGTCTCCAGAATCACCTTGCATAGCGCGCCGTGCGCGTGCGCCACTTCCACCACAGCCGCGATGTCCTGGCGCACCAGGTCGAGGTCTCCGGACTTGAGCGCGCCGACGTTCTGCACCATGTCCACCTCGTGCGCGCCCAGCGCGATCACCTGCTCTGCCTCGAACGCTTTCACGGCAGGCAGAGTCGCTCCCAGCGGAAAGCCGATAACCGTGCATACCCGCACGTCCTCGATCCCCGCCATCATCTCCGCCGCCAGAGCCACGTAAGCCGGGTTGACACACACCGATGCAAAATGATAGGCGCGCGCCTCCTGGCACAGGGCGATCACCTGTTCGCGCGTCGCCTCTGGCCGCAGCAGGGTATGGTCTATCAGACGGGCAAGCTGCGCCGGACTGATGCTGGTCTGAGTCACCTGTTCACTCTCCTGATGGTTTTGCTGGACGCCCATTGCTCGCGCCCGGCATGGTAGCCCGGCGCAAAACGAGCAGGCCGAAGCCTGCTCGTCTGATCACTGACACCCTCAACATTTCACCAGTTCACCAGAGCCACATAGGTAGGGAAAACATTCCCCCATAGCACTTCGCAGGCCTGCCGCCAGTGATCGGCGCGGCCCTGACGCAACATAGAAAGCTGCCGCTCCACGCGCGCCGCCTGTCGGTCCTGGACCGTTCGCTGCGCAGAATTGCCCCGCACCTCTTGAACGACCCACATGCCCTGCCGTCGCGCTGCCCCCTCGCTGACGGTGTTGCGCAGACGCTCCCAGGCCCCCGCAGGGGGCATGGCGAGCGCCTCGTCCAGCAGGGCTTCGCGGATCAGATCATCGAGCAGGGCATCTTCGGCCAGGCAACGCTGCGGGCACAAAGCCCGCCCTACCCTGAGCAACAGACTAGATATACCCATGCGCCACCTCTGGCAACCAGCCGAGATTCGAGCCGAGGGCCGCGCGCAGATTCTCGCGGGCGTAGAACAGGCGCGACTTGACAGTGCCGACCGGCAAATCGAGAATCTCGGCAATATCCTGCAAACTCAAGTTATTCAGGTAGTACAACACGACAACCACACGCTGATCCAGGCTTAGCTCCGCAATAGCGCGCCGCACATTCTGCCGGATCTCGCTCTGCTCCGTGACCTGATCCGGAGCCTGCTTCATCGGGCCGGGCAACAGGTCGGAGACCTGCTCCAGCGGTGTGCGTTGATGGCGCGCGTGTGTCAGCCAGGTGTAGCTGAGGTTGACCGTAACCCGGTACAGCCAGGGAGCCAGGGGGCGATTGGTATCAATCCGGTGAGCATTGGCGTAGACCTTGAGGAAGCAATCCTGCAGGATGTCCTCCGCCGCAGCCGGATCGCGCACGATCGCCAGCGCCGTGCGGTAGACCCGCTGGCGATACCGCTCGAACAACACGCCCAGAGCGTCTAGATCGGCTTCTTGCAGACGACGGATGAGTTCAGAGTCGGGGACAGTAGCGTCGCTGCGGCTCATGGCAACCCCTGGCATACCAGCACATCCATCAAGTCTTTTTTCAAAACAAGTCTCTTCGTTCGAACTACGCGCGAAAAATCCACCTGGCACTAACCCTGAACTGGCGTACAACGTCGTTGTGACTTAAGATTATAGGCACTTCGCCAGATCATACAAGAGCAACCGGCACACCGGGGCTGCTGTGCGGGAAATGGCCTGGAGGGGGAAGCATGCAAAAGTGTGGGAACTGCGGACACGAGAACCGCGCGGGGGTTGTCTTCTGCGAAAACTGCGGGGCGAGTCTGATCGGCAAGCAGCCGCTCAGCACCAAAGCGCTGGATGTTGCGCCAGCCAATCAAAGCGGCGATTCCACGATTCCGTCCCCGCTGAGCGCCATCGTCCAGGAGATGGCCATCTTCAAACCGGGCGATATCCTCAAGCTGAGCGTCGAGGGCACCACCAAACCCATCGAGTTGCAACCCAAAGGGGAAGTGATCCTGGGCCGTCGCGACCCGGCTACCGGCACCACCCCCGACGTAGACCTGACGCCGTTCGCGGGCTATCGGATGGGAGTCAGCCGTCGTCACGCAGCGATTCGCCAGGGCGACGACAACACGCTCAATGTGTGGGACCTCGGCAGCAGCAACGGCACATTCCTGAACGGACAGCGCCTCAATGCCCATCGCCCCTATCCACTGCGCGATGGGGACGAACTTCGGCTGGGCCAGATGGTCATCCGCGTCAACTTCAAGCCCGCGCCTGCGACCGTCGCCGAGCCAGCGCCAGCTCCCCTGCCTTCGACCAGACCGCTGCAGCCGATTCCAGAAGCCTCTGCTCCTGCTACCTCGCCGGCGGTTTCCCCTAAACCGGTGACCGGGGTCGTGCCCGCTGCCCCTGTGCCGGTCACAGCACCGCAACCGCCCGCCGAGAAGCCCGCGGCAGTTGTGACACCGCCCAGCCCGACGGCTTCCGAAGAAGCGCAACCAGCGGTCAGCGCACTGGAAGCATCGGCGGCCCCTGCGACGGTTGCCCCCGCGGATGAAGGAGCAGCGTCACCAGCGCCCGCCGCCGAACAGCCCGCAGCCCCTGCCCCCTCACCAGCACCTGCGGCTGCTGAACAACCAGCGGCTCCCGTGGTCGCCAGGCTGGAAGCGGCTGAGCCTGCCCCTCCCACAACGCCTCCTCAGGAAACGCAGCCGGCAGCAGCAGCGGAGTCCGCCGCGCCAGCGGTTCCCCCTGTGCATCAGGAGCAAGCGCCCCCGCCGCCAGCGGCTGAGCAGGGCAGCGAACCAGAGGCAGGCAAGGACAAGACAACCCCTCCTGACTCGTGATGGGTTGCGCGTGTCAATCTCCCTTGAGCATAGGGATTTTGATCCCGTGCCGTCGTGCTGCGGCGATTGCCTCCGGGTAACCGGCGTCGGCGTGCCGGGCGATGCCCATGCCCGGATCCGTCGTCAGGACGCGCTCCAGGCGGCGCGCCGCTTCCGGCGTGCCATCGGCGACGATCACCTGTCCCGCGTGCTGACTGTAACCGATGCCGACACCGCCGCCATGATGAAAACTGACCCATGTCGCGCCGCCAACGGCATTGATCAGCGCATTGAGAATGGCCCAGTCGGAGATGGCGTCTGAACCGTCGCGCATCCCTTCCGTCTCGCGGTTGGGCGACGCCACCGAACCGGCGTCCAGGTGATCGCGCCCGATCACGATGGGCGCGCGCACTTCGCCCGCAGCCACCAGTTCGTTGAAGGCCAGCCCGGCCCGCGCCCGCTCGCCATAGCCCAGCCAGCAGATGCGCGCGGGCAGCCCCTGGAACTCGACTTCGCGCTGCGCCATCTTGATCCAGCGCACCAGGTGCTCATCGTAAGGGAAAAGCTCCAGGATCGCCTGATCGGTACGGTAGATGTCCTGCGGGTCTCCAGAGAGCGCCACCCAGCGGAACGGCCCCTTGCCCTCGCAGAACAGGGGCCGGATATAGGCCGGGACGAAGCCCGGATAGTCAAACGCATTGGTCACGCCAGCGTCGTAGGCCTGCTGACGCAGGTTGTTGCCATAGTCGAAGACCACCGCCCCACGCGCCTGGAAGTCCAGCATGGCCTGGCAATGCTCGGCCATGGTCTGCCGGGCGCGGCGCTGATACTCAGCGGGATCGCGCTGACGCAACGCGAACGCCTCGTCTACGGGCATCCCGGCGGGGATATACGACAGCGCGTCGTGCGCCGGAGTCTGATCGGTGACCACATCGGGGACGATGCCCATGCGCACCAGCCGCGGGAACACGTCGCCCGCGTTGCCGATCACCCCGACGGAGAGCGGTTCCTGGCGCTCTCTGGCCGCCAGGGCCAGTTCCAGCGCTTCTTCCAGGTCGCCCACCACGCGGTTCACGTAGCGCATCCGCAGGCGGCGTTCGGCCATGCGCGGGTCGGCTTCGACCACCAGCGCTACCCCCTCGTTCATGGTCACGGCCAGCGGCTGCGCCCCGCCCATCTCGCCCAGCCCGGCGGTGAGTACCAGTTTGCCCTTCAGGCTGCCCCATCCCTGTTGGCGGGCCAACGAGCCGAGCGTCTCATAGGTGCCCTGCAGGATGCCCTGCGTGCCAATGTAAATCCACGATCCGGCGGTCATCTGCCCATACATGATCAGACCCCGCCGCTCCAGTTCGTCGAAATGATCCTGCGTGGCCCAGTGGGGCACCAGGTTCGAGTTGGCCAGCAGCACGCGCGGCGCGTCGGGGTGTGTGCGGAAGACAGCCACCGGCTTGCCAGACTGCACCAGCAGTGTCTCGTCGTTTTCCAGCTCGCGCAACGTGGCGACAATGGCGTCGAATGCTTCCCAGTTGCGCGCGGCCTTGCCCCGCCCCCCGTATACGATCAGGTTATCGGGGTCTTTGGCCACGTCCGGGTCGAGATTGTTCATCAGCATGCGCAGGGCCGCTTCCTGCAGCCACCCCTTGCAAGAGATTTGAGTGCCGCGAGGGGCACGAATGACGCGAGAAGTCATGGCATTGCTCCAAATCTTCTACGACAACAAGGACTTTACGGTATTCCGGCAGGCGTATTCTAACACTCCAGCGGTCAAAGCACATTGCCACTCGCCGCTCTACGCCAAAAGTGACATAATCGAGGCCGGAACCTATCTTCGGCGAGCCTCACGGCGACTTGCTGGAAATCGTTATTCAGGAGGAGTAGGGTTATGGAATACACCAACCTTGGCCGTAGCGGGCTACAGGTCAGCCGCCTGTGCCTGGGCACCATGAACTTCGGCCCGTACACGACGGAGCAGGACAGCTTCGCCATCATGGATCGCGCCCTGGAAGTGGGCATCAACTTCTTCGACACGGCCAACGTCTACGGGCGCAAACAGGG
>DDBP01000352.1 GCA_002332795.1 Anaerolineales bacterium UBA2029
GGGGGTGAGGTAAACACTTCTGTGTCAAGTAAGTCGCTGACAATCTTTGCATGCACCCTCGGCCTGATCAAGACTGCGGAGGTGTGCCTGGAACCTCCGCAGTCTGCAAACAGCGCCGGGGTAGGGGGATGTTCAGATCAGGCTGCTGAGCTGCTGTCGCACGTTCTGCGCGAAGCGGTCAATGAACGACCCCACGTAGTCGGCAATGTTCAGCGAGGGATCGGCGATCAGCGGGGTCAGGTCCATGGCAAACGTCGTGCCAGTAGTGACGTCCGTGGCGTGCGAAGCGTGATAGGTGGCGTGCGCGCGCCGACGCCCCATCGTCGCCAGATCGTAGCGCTTGCCGCCGCTGATCTGCGAGTCGAAGATGCCCAACAGGGCTGCTTGCAGGTTCTCCTGGGCCGACAGGTCGAAGGCGACCTTGTCCTCGTCTAGCAGCCAATCCAGATCGCGCCAGACCTCGCAACCGTAGACTTTGGCCGGGCGCAGGTCGGCGGGCAGGCGGCGCAGCGCCGCGATGACCTTGACCGCCACACCTACATGGGTGGGGTGCTTGTCGGCCAGGTTGTGCGTGTAGACCACCTGCGGGCGAGCAGCGCGGAAAATGGCTTCCAGATCGTCCACCGGATCGGTGTTGGCGCGATCCTTGACGGCGCTGCTGGGGTAGTCCAGCAGAATCTGTGCAGCGTATTCGCCAACCATGGCCGCTTTCTTCTGTTCCTTGGCGCGCACGGCCTGCATCTGCTCGTCGGTGTAGGCGGCGTACAGGCCAGTGCGCGGCGAGCCAGCTCCATTGGTGACGACCACGCCGGTGAACCAGCGATCGTCGCGCTGAAAACACTGCAACACGCCGTCCATGGCCATGATCTCGATGTCGTCCTGGTGCGCGGAGACGGCCAGATGGGTGGTGCGGGCCAGCGCCTCGGCGACGGGCAGGCCGTCGGGGACGAAAATCTGTGCGCTTGCGAGCTTGAATTTCATAGGGTTCTCTCCTGGTGAATGGTAATCAGTTTTCAGAGTTCAGTTTTCGGTGATCAGTATTGTGATTCAGCGCGGCCTGCAAATTGGCCAGCCGCTACTGCCTATTGCCTGCTCTCTGGTTTCAACTCTGGCAGACTGGCCGCGGCGATGGACTGTCCCACGCGGCGGCTTTTCTCGTCCGGCAACTGAATGTGCAGGCGGGCGGCCAGGGCGGGGAACTCCCCGCGCAGCACGGCGTTGGCCTCGTCCAGGATCAGCGCGCCACCGCGTCCGGACGTCACGCGGCCCAGGATCAGGGCATGCTTGAAATCGTAGAAATCGGCATAGTGCGCCAGCGCATAGCCCAGATAGACGCCAATCGTCCGCCAGATTTGCTCCGCGCCCGCGTCGCCCGCTTCCAGCTTCTCCTGCACGAATTTGAGCTTCTCAGCGTCGGTCACGTTCCCAGGGACGGTGATCCCTACGCGCGGAGCCAGCCGGAACACGGCCTGTTGCGAGAAGTAGAGCGCGCCCACCCCCCGGTCGCCCGACCATTCGTCCACGGGGGCCGCTGGCTGATAGTCCACTGGCGCGAAGGCCAGCTCATTCAGCCAGTCGGTCAGGCGGCCTGACGGCGTCACATAGCCCGCGGCCTGGCTTGATCCCATGGCAATGCCCAGCACGGCGTTGTCTTCCAGCGACATCGAACCGGCCAGGGCGGTGACCTCGCCATCGTTGATCACTTCCAGCGGCACGCCACCCATCGCCTGGCGGATGCGGGCGAACAGTTCGCGCACCTCGCCATAGCGTTCGGCGGGGATGCCGCGGAACAGCGAGGCGACCATGGGCCGGTTGTCCACATAGACGCCCGCCGAACTGCCGCCAATGGCATCTACACGGGGGAGTTTGGCAGCAGCCAGTTGTAGCGCGGAGAGGATTTTCTCGAAATGATATTGCGGATCGCTCTGCTGGCGCGGCTCCCAGACGATCTCGGTGCTGAAGACCGGCTCACCATCAATGACTGCCGACACCTTGAGGTCGGACGCGCCCAGGTCGAAGCCAATGCGGCAGCCTTCCAGGTGACGGCCCAGCGCTTTCTCGGTCTCGTGTTCGGGCGGCACGTCTTCGGGGGCGCAGATCACAATGGTGAAGGGGTGTTGGTAAATCTGCTCGCCCATGAACTGATAGTCGAAGGCGCGCGGGCCGTCCGGCGCGTAGACCTGGCGCAGATGTTCGCCGATGGCGCGCGGCCCGCCCACATAGAGCTTCCAGCCGCCGCGCTGCCACAGCAGGAACTTGACCAGCCGTTCTGCATAGGGCAGGTTGGCTCCGGCGCGGGGATGATCGTCGGGGAAGACGGTCGTTTCGAAGCGCGACAGCGTGCCACCCGTGCGCTCCAGCGCGATCACCAGCGGCACGCCTCGCCCGGAAGCCTCTACTTCGGCCCGGAAGGCCTGGTTGGCGAGCACTGCCGGGCGAAAGTCGGGGTCCAGCGGCGGGATAAAACGTGGCGGGATGAGGGTCAGGTCGGTCATGGCGGGCTTCTCCGAAATGAGTCTTGAGTTAAGAGTTTTGAGTTGTCGGTTTTCCAGTGATCAGTTTTCAGTGATCAGTTCATAGTGATTAGTTCACAGTGATCAGTGATCAGTTCTCAGTTTTCAGTCAGAACGCTCACCATTGAGCTACTGCGACTACTGAAAACTGTTCACTGTCAACTGACCACTGTCAACTGACCACTGAAAACTCATACGCGAGGGAAACGACCATGACCCCAGCACTGGACATTCAACGAGCCATAGACATCATCAGCCGCTTCGGGCAACTGCGCGCCGAAGAGGCCGAAGCGGTGATGAATCAGATCATGCGCGGCGAGGCGACCGAAGCGCAGATTGGCGCTTACCTGATGGGACTGCGCATGAAAGGCGAGACCGAAGCCGAAATCCTGGGCAGCGCCCGCGCCATGCGCGCCAATGCCATCAAAGTCCCCACTCGTTTCGACGGCGATCTGCTGGACACCTGCGGCACCGGAGGCGACAAGTCCGGCACGTTCAACATCAGCACGACGGTCGCGTTTGTCGCGGCGGGAGCGGGCGTGCGCATCGCCAAGCACGGCAACCGCGCCATGGCCAGCCGCTGCGGCAGCGCCGACGTGCTGGAGGCGGCCGGCGTCGCGCTTCACCCCGAACCCGAGCGGCTGCTGCACCTGCTCGAGACGATCGGCATCGTGTTCCTCTTCGCCCAGGCGCACCACCCTGCCATGCGGCACGTGGCCCCCGTCCGGCGCGAGCTGGGCATCCGAACGCTGTTCAACCAACTGGGGCCGCTCGCCAATCCCGCCGGCGCCGACGCCCAGCTCATCGGCGTCTATGACCCCGACCTGATGGCGCCGATGGCGGAGGCCCTAGCCCTCCTGGGAATCCGGAAGGCCTTGGTCGTGCACGGGGCGGACGGCCTCGACGAGATCTCCCCTTGCGGCCCCACCTCGTTCGTGCTGGTGGAGGGTGGCGAGCTGCGACGGGGAGAGATGGGCCCGTCCGACTTCGGACTGGAGCCGCTGGCGCAGGAGGCGCTCGCGCCGGGCCGGGACCTGGAGGAGAGCGTGGCGATCCTTCGCGAGGCGATCTCCGACGTCGGCTCGCCGCGGTGCAGGGCGGCGATCCCCGGCGCGGCGGCGGCGTTGTGGCTCGCCGGTTTGGCGAAGGACCTCGCCGAGGCGGCCCGGCTGGCACAGGAATCGGTGCGTCGCGGCACCGCCCTCCGGAAGCTGGAGAGCCTGGTGGAGGCGACCCAAGAATGACGTACCTCGCGAGGATCTTCGAGGCCAAGGTGGAGGAGGTCCGCGAGCGGGCGGGTCGCACACCGCTGGCCGAGCTGAAGGCGCGGGCGGCGGACGCGGGACCGTGCCGGGGCTTCCGGGAGGCTTTGGCGCGCGCCGATCGGACGCCCGCGCTCATCGCCGAGGTGAAGAAGGCGAGCCCCAGCCAAGGCCTCTTGCGCGAGGACTTCGACCCGGAGGCCCTCGCTACCGCCTACCGGCGAGCCGGCGCCCACTGCCTGAGCGTGCTCACGGATGAACGGTTTTTCCAAGGATCATCCGAGAACTTGGTGCGATCCCGCCAGGCGAGCGGCCTTCCCGTGCTGCGCAAGGACTTCCTGCTCGACCCTTACCAGGTGTGGGAAGCGCGCGCGATGGGCGCCGACGCGGTGCTCCTGATCGCCGCGATGCTGGAGACTCCGGTGCTGCGGGACCTCCACGCGCTGGCCAAGGAGCTGGGAATGGACGTGCTGGTGGAAGTCCACGACGAGGAGGACTCCGCCCGCGCGGGAGAGTGCGAACCGGATCTGGTAGGGATCAACAACCGAAACCTGCACACGTTCGAGACCGACGTGGCGGCGACCGAGCGGCTCGCGCCGCTTTGGGCCGACCGGGCCCTGGTGGTCAGCGAGAGCGCCCTGGAGAGCAGGGAGGACGTGGGCCGCGTCGCGGCGGCCGGAGCCAGGGCCGTGCTGATCGGCACGGCGTTCTGCCGGGCGCGGGACGTGGAGGCGCGGGTCCGCGAGGTGATGGGCTGGTGACGCGGGTCAAGATCTGCGGTCTGACGCGCCTGGAGGATGTTCTGCTCGCGGTGGAGGCGGGCGCGGACGCCGTGGGGTTCGTTCTGGAGCCGACCAGCCCTCGGTGCGTCCCGCCGGATCGGCTGAGGGCCCTGCTGGAAGCCGTGCCGGCGTGGGTCTCGCGGGTGCTGGTATACGGCCCGAGGCCCGAGGTCCTGCCGGACGCTCCGTTCGACTACGTGCAGTGTCTTCCGCCCGCGCCGCCGGCGGGCCGCTGGCTCGGCTGCGTGCGCCTGGGGCCGGAGAGGGTCCCTTGCCCGGACCTCGGGGAGTTCCAGGGGGCGGAGGCGATCGTCCTGGACGCCTTTCATCCCGGGGCCTACGGCGGCACGGGCCGAACGGTGGACTGGGGCGTCGCGGCGAGGTTCGCGTCCGGTTGCGGCAAGCCGGTGATCCTGGCTGGGGGCCTGCGGCCCGAGAACGTCGGCGAGGCGATCCGGACCGTCCGGCCCTACGCGGTGGACGTCAGCAGCGGAGTCGAGGCCAAGCCGGGGGAGAAGGACCATGGGCGGGTGCGAGCGTTCCTACAGGCCGTCCTCGAGGCGGACTTCGAGGCACGGCCAGAGGCGAAGGGCAGACAAAAAAAAGCGCGGGAACGCTGAAAGGAGAGCAAAGCACGTTCCCGCCAATTCGTTCCCTTGTCCTCGTCCTTCCGTGGCGCCGAGGCGCTGCGAGGACTCCGGTTTCAAGAGACTCTGCAATTATAGACGCCGGCCAAATAGAGAAGTCGCTCCGATTCTTGCTGTTTTGCGGGCAAAGGAGCGGGAAAAACGCTTCCTCGGGGCCGACGGCGCCCTACCCGTTGTCCGTAGCGGTCAAACCGCGTCCTCGCGGGCGGGCCGGCCGGGTTCGGGCAGGCTGGAATGCCGGATTCGCCGCGGTGCGGTCCGGGAGGCACAGGGCTTGCTGGTATACTCGCTGACCGACTGTCTCACGGAGGTGCGCCACCGTTGGCTGCAGCCATCGAAACCAAGAAACTGACCAAGACCTACAAGTCGCGTTCGCTGGGAGCCGTGAACGTTGTGGACGAGCTGGACCTGCACGTGGAGGAGGGCGAGATCTTCGGATTCCTCGGCCCCAACGGCGCCGGCAAGACCACGACGATCAAGATGCTCCTGAGCATCATCTATCCCACCTCGGGCGAGGGATGGGTGCTCGGCCGCGAGATCGGCGACATGGAGGTTCACAAGGTCATCAGCTACCTTCCCGAACGGCCCTACTACTACGAGTACATGACCGGCCTCGAGCTGCTCATGTTCTACTCGTCGCTGTTCGGCATGAAGGACGTGGAACGGTGCAAGAAGCTCCTCGAGCGGGTGAACCTGGCCGGCGACGCGACCAAGACCATTTCCCAGTACTCGAAGGGCATGCAGCAGCGCATCGGATTGGCGCAGAGCCTCCTGAACGACCCCAAGCTGCTGTTCCTCGACGAGCCGACCGGCGGCTTGGACCCGATCGCGCACACGGAGATCCGCGATCTGATCCTCCAGTTCCGCGACGAGGGTCGGACCGTGTTCATCTCCAGCCACGAGCTGAGCGAGGTGGAGCGCATCTGCGACCGCGTGGCCATCATCAACCGGGGCAAGGTCGTCCGCCAGGGCAAGCTCTCCGAGCTTCTGCACGGCGGCCGGTTCGAGGTCATCGCCGAGAACCTGGACCGCTCCTTCGAGGACACCGTCAAGATCCCGGACGCGATCGTCTCCTACGCGAACGGCCGGCTGATCGTCGACATGCCCGAGGGTGAGGACCTGAACGCGCTGATCGACAGCATCCGGTCGGCGAAGGGGACCATCGTGAGCGTCATCCCGCGGCGCAAGCGATTGGAGGACCTGTTCGTTCAGACCGTCCGCGACACCAACCAGGGAGCCGCACGATGAGAGCCATCCTTGCCATTGCCAGCACGACCGTCGGCGAGGCCATCCGCCGCAAGGTCCTTCTGATCATCCTTCTGATCGGTCTTCTGTTCCTATCGATCGCGCCGGGTTTGGGCGGCCTGTCGCCGCGGCAGGAGACCACGGTTCTGACGAGCATGATGCTGGGCATCCTGCAGCTGACCAGCGCCGTGATCGCCATCGTGCTCACCGTCTACCTGATCCCGACGGAGATCGAGCGGCGCACGATCTACACGATCCTCAGCAAGCCGGTCCAGCGGTGGCAGTTCCTGGTGGGCAAGTACGTGGGCGCGGTGCTCGCGCTCGGCCTGATGATGCTGCTGATGTCCGGCGTGCTGCTGCTCACCTACTACCTGCTGCAGAGGGACGTCTCGCGGCTCGGTGAGATCGCCAAGGCCCCGCTGTTCTACTTCGTGCAGATGAGCCTGCTGGCGGCCGTGGCGGTGTTCTTCTCGACCTTCGTGTCGCCGTTGGTCAACTTCTTCCTTTCCGGCGGCCTGTACTTCGTGGGTTCGATGCTGAACACGATCTACGACACGTTCGTGAACTCGCCGACGACCAACCCGGCCGTCAAGGCGGTCGCGAGCGTGATCAACGTGATCGTGCCGAACTTCGCCAGCTACAACATCCAGAACCCGATCATCAATCCGGGCCAGCCGATCCAGAACCCGACCGCCTACGCGCTGTTCACCACGGCCTACGGCGTGTTCTACATCCTGATCCTGCTGATCGGCGCGATGCTGATCTTCGACAAGCGAGAGGTCTGACGGTGAAGAAGCGATCGACGTTGCTCGCCGTGCTCGCCGCGCTGTTCCTCGCGCAGGCGGCTCTGCATGCGTTCGTCATCTTCCCGCGGTGGAAGAGGGACTACGCTCCCAAGCAGGCGGGGCAGTCGGCCGCCGGGCTCGATCCGGCGCAGTTCCTGTTCGCGCTGGTCGGCTTCAAGGAGTTCATCGCCGGCATCCTGTGGGTCCGAGCGGACTCGTTCTTCGAGCAGGGCAACTACGACGCCGTCCTTCCGATCATCCGGCTGGTCACTTGGCTCGACCCGCACCAGATCGACGTGTACGCGACGGGCATGTGGCACATCGCGTACAACTTCACCGACACCGAGCAGCGTTCGGACCGCCGCTACATCCCCGTCGCGCTGGCGTTCGGCGCGGAGGGCGCGCGCAACAACCCCAGCACCTACGAGCTGTTCTTCGAGACGGGCTGGCTCTGGTACCACAAGATCGACGACAACTACGAGAACGCCGTGCGCTGGTGGGAGGAGGCGATGAAGCGCAAGGACATGCCTCCCGCCCGCAAGAACCTCCTTTCGCCGGCCTACCAACGGAACGGGCAGATCCGCGAGGCGCTGAACCTGTACTACAAGCTGTACGACGAGGCCGTCGAGCGCGCGAAGAAGGACAACGCCTTCGGCAACCTGCAGATCCGCGACACCATCGAGCGCAACATCGACACGATGCTGGTGCGCATGGTGCAGCGGGGCTGGGTCGCCCAGCAGAAGGGGTACTACGACCAGGGCGACTACGACACGAAGCCGCCGTTCGACGTAGGCTTCAGCGTCCGGGCGACGGTCGAGGAGCCCGCGGTCATCCGCTTCCAGGGCACGTGGAACGTGCTGCCGGTGGGCACGCGCATCCGGGTCGTCCTGAAGGACAAGGACATGCCCAACGACCAGCCTGGCGGCATGCAGTGGGACCAAGGCACGGCGGTGAACCTCGACGTCCCTGTCGGCCTCACCTTCATGCAGGAGCAGCTGTTCGTGCGGAACCGCCGCTTCGACAAGCGCGTGGACATGAGCAACGACCGCACGATGTACCCGTTCAAGTCGGACCGGTACGTGCTGGAGTTCTACTACAACCCCCGCAGCGCGCCCCCGCACATCCAGGACAAGTTCGGCTACAACGGCGAGGGCATGACGGACAAGAACTTCCTGAACACCGAGGTCCGCAAGGGCCAGCGGGTGGTGTTCGCCCGGCTGGAGCTGACGCGCGACCAGATCCCGAGACGGGGCCGCTGGATGGACGAGGTTCCGTTCGTGCAGACGCCGAACTACGTCGCTCCCAACGTGCGGCAGGAGAAGAGCGACGTGATCATCGTGCCGGGCATCCTGGCCGGCGACAAGCCGCAGTAGCGGCGGAACAAAACTGAGACAGCTCCGTGCCGACGAGACCGGCGGGGTGTACAATACACCTCGCCGGGAACTGCGCGGCTGAAGGACGGCGAACCCCGCCAGGGCCGGACGGCAGCAACGGTAAGCCGCACCTCGGTGCGACGCATCCTTCCCGGCACGGAGCCCTCGGTGTCTTACGTCTCCCTCTATCGCAAGTACCGGAGCCAAACGTTCGGCGACCTCGTCGGGCAGGGCCACGTGGTGCGCACCCTGCAGTCGGCCATCGAGTCTGGCCGCATCGCGCAGTCGTACCTGTTCACCGGTCCGCGCGGCACGGGCAAGACCTCCACGGCCCGCCTGCTGGCCAAGGCTCTGTGCTGCGAGAAGGGGCCCACGATCGAGCCCTGCAACGAGTGCGCGATCTGCCGGGCGATCACGGACGGCTCGTGCATGGACGTGCTGGAGATGGACGCTGCCAGCGAGGCCGGCGTGGAGGAGGTGCGGGAGGCGATCATCAGCGTCACCGAGTACCGTCCGCTCCAGGCGCGCTACAAGGTGTTCATCATCGACGAGGTCCACGACCTGTCGGCCAAGGCGTTCGACGCGCTGCTCAAGACG
>DDBP01000221.1 GCA_002332795.1 Anaerolineales bacterium UBA2029
CGGCTCCAGCCAGTAGGCCGCGCCCAGACCCTCCATCGTCCAGCCGACGATGCCGTTGTAGTTCACCTGGAACCAGGCCGAGTTGTTGGCGCACACCGGCCCGCCCAGCACGCGGAACAGGCCGCCCGCCGGAATCTGCCCGATCAGCGCAGAGCCGAGGTTGGGCTGCGCGCGCAGGTTGTTCGGCAGGCCCGGTGTCACGCGGCCCCACATCCCCGGCGCGAGGCGCGACGGCAGGAAGCCCGGACACTGTCCATAGCCGTAGACAGGTGTGGGGCTGGGGATGGGCGTCGGCGTGCTGATCACCGGCCCGCTGCCCGTCACTTCGACCCAGCGACCGCTCACCCAGCCCACGATACCGTTGACGTTGATCTGCCACCACGAGCTATCGGCGTTGCGCCCGACGATCGGGTAGACCTCGTTGCGGCGAATCTTGGCGATGATGTTGCCCGTCAGCGGCGCATCGCGCACGTTGAGCACCCAGGCCGTCACCCGCACGTACGCTCCCGCGGGCAGCGGAGTAGTACCCTGCGCTTCGCGCGTCATGGTGAAGGTCAGGTGCGCCAGGGCTGTGTCTTCGAAGTACTCGACGACGATGCTCTGCACACCGGCGGGCAGATCGATCGTCTGGCGGTAGGTCTGCCCGCTGGCAATATGCCACTCGTCTATGATCACGCGCCCGTTGACGATGACGCGCACGCCATCATCCGCCGCCACGCTGATCGTGTAACGCCCGGCATCCAGGTATTGCGCCACGATCCAGCGCGCCGAGAAGTGATCGGCCACGATGCCCGCGACGGGCGCATCGGTGCCCCAGTAGTGCATAGGGCTGGACTCGGTCTGCACCACATTGGGCGTGCCGCCCAGGAAGTTGTTGTTGAAATACTGTGCCGTCCACAGCACGTTGAACTGCACTGGAATGGGGAAGTTCGGCCCCCTGGCTCCGCCCGCCAGGTCCTCCCAGTAGACGTACAGATAGGCGTCGCCCGTCACCTCGCGAAAGTCAATCTGTATGTGATGGTAACCGGCGGTCAACGTCACGTCGGCAGTCAGCAGTTGGGCAGGCTGCGGTGCGTCGTACGTGTCGAGCGTCGCCCGTTTGTCCGGCGGGAAGTCAATCCACAGCTTCACCCCATCATCGGCCAGGATGTAGAAGCGGTACGTCCCGGCGTTGAAATAGAGGTCCGAAGCAAAACGCGCGCTGAAGTTGTCCGCCGGCACTTCGGCAGCGGGCGCGCCGCCCCCCCAGTTGAAGGACAGACCGCTTTCGTTGCGCGTGACCTTCGGCGTGCCGATCAGATAGGGGTTGTCGAAATACTCCGCCACCCAGACGACGTTGGCCTGAGCCTGGGCGGGCGCGACCGGCAACGCAACCTCGGCCAGCAGCATCGCTGCGATCGCCACCCCCCACCACACACCCATCATGCGTCGCCGTATTGCTCCCATGGAATCTCCTCCGAGCGCCTGGAATACTTACTGTTCTGTAATCTATTCTACAGCGATCTTGGCCGGGCCGAATCGTTCGCCCGCCCACCGGACAGCGGGCGGTTACTCCCCGCCTGGGTGGCGGGGCGTGCTCCCTTCGCGCAGTTCGCGCAACAGCGCTTCGGCGCGCGCTGCGTTGATCTGCCCCTCGTCCACCAGGCGACGCGCGATCTCGCCGACCTCGGCTTCGGTCGCCCCTGCGGCCAGCGCGATCTGCCGGGCGTGCAGGCTCATATGCCCGCGCTGAATGCCCTCCGTAGCCAGCGCGCGAATGGCGGCGAGATTCTGCGCCAGCCCCACTGCCGCCATCACCTGCGCCAGTTCGCCCGCCGTGCGCACGCCCAGAATCTTGAGCGCCACCCGTGCCACCGGGTGCACGCGCGTCGCCCCGCCGACGATCCCCACGGCTACCGGCAGCTCGATCCGCCCGCGCAGATTGCCCACTTCGTCTTCCCACCATTCCGTGAGCGACGTATAGCGTCCACTACGGGCCGCCCAGGCATGCGCCCCCGCTTCCAGCGCGCGCCAGTCGTTGCCGGTAGCAATGGCGACAGCGTCCATGCCATTCATCACGCCCTTGTTGTGCGTGGCCGCCCGGTACGGATCAACCTGCGCGAAGGCCGCCGCCTCGACGATGCCGCGCACCACCTGCGCGCCGCTCATCCCCTCGGTGGCCAGGGCCTCGGCGGGCACCAGGCAGGTGGCCTCCGCTTTGCGCCGGTCGGCCAGATTGCTCAGGATGCGCAGGTTGACCCGCCCGCCGGTGATCTCCTCGATCAGCGGGGCCAGGCGCTCGCAGGTGGTATTGATGGCATTCGCGCCCATCGCATCGCGCACGTCGAAGAGCAGGTGCACCACCAGCATCGGCCCTACTGGCGTCTGCGGGAACGGGCGCAGTTCCAGCCCACGCGCTCCGCCGCCCAGGCTCACCAGCGTGCGGTCGCAACAGTTCGCCTCGGCCAGCAGTCGTTCGCGTTCCGCCCCTATGCGCCGCGCCGCTTCGTCCAGATCGGCCAGGTCGAGCACCTGAATCTGCCCGATCATCACCGGCTCGTCGGCGCTGGTGCTGAAGCCGCCGCCCGCGCGAACCAGCCTGGCCGCATAGCTCACCCCGGCCACGACGCTCGGTTCCTCGATGACCATCGGGATCAGGTAGTCCACGCCGTTGATCAGGAAATTGGTGGCGATGCCCAACGGCAGGGCATAGAGACCGATCACGTTTTCGATCATATGCTCGGCCTGCGCCAGCGTCAGCCCGCCCGCGCCCGTCAACGCGGCGCGTTCGGCCTCGTCCAGGCCCGCCCACTCACCGACCGTGTCCAGCCGTGTTGCCAGAGGTTGCTGGTAGAAACCAGACAGGCGCGACGACCGTCGCCCGCTGCGCTCGCTCATGGGTCACTCCTCGCCATCCGGCGTATCCGTGTACCTCTTCAGCAGCATTGACTGAGAATGAAAATCAGTACAACATCTTAGTAAACTTTTTATCCGGCTTTGATCAGGTGGATCAACAATAGGGACAGGAGTAACAGCGCAAAGGATAGGTCATAGCACGAAGGTCGCTCCGGTGAATCACTCTCCTGTACCACCCTATGAGCGGTATTCGCTCACCGTCTGGCCCGATGGCATCTGTCAGCTTCAGCCCCACCTGCCGCTTTCGGGGGCGCTGGTAGAGGCTATCGCCACAGACGTAGCACAGCTCGTGCAGCGCTCCGCCGCCATACGCGGACTGCTGTTGGATATGCGCCATTCCACGCCGCTGAGCATCGTCCGCCTCAGTGAACTGATCGATCGGCTGGGGACGTTCAACCTGCCGGTCGCTGTGTTGTTCAGCGATGCGCGCTACCAGGAAACCGCTACCCTGTTGCACCCTACCCTGGTACGGCAACCTCGCGTCGCCTATTTCGTTGACCTCGACGAGGCGCACGCCTACCTGCTGCACCCCCCGAACGGCAACAACGGCACGCACTCCGCCGCCGGCTCTTAGTCCCTATTCCTGGCGACGATCCCCGCCGAGCAACGAGCGCACCAGGGCAATGCCCTGTACCGCTGCCAGCGCCAGCACCGCCGCCCACACCGCTTGCTGGTTGCGCGACGCCTGTTCCCAGGCTGGTGAGGGCGGGGTGATGATCTCCACGATCTCGCCCCGCTCCGCCCCGAACAGGTCGCGCCCGCTGGCGCGCGCCAGGGCGGCCTGGCCGGGCGAGAGCGCCTCCGGACGGTACACCTCCGCCGTCACCTTGCGGATTTCCCTGCCATCTGGTCGGCGCACCGTCTCCACGCGCGCCGGGCGAGCGTTGAGGATGTCGTGCACGTACACCTCGCGCACCAGCACCACCACCACAATCGCCAGCGGCAGCGCCAGCAACAGGCCCAGGAAACCGAAGAGCGCCGCACCGATGATCTGCGCGATGAGCACTGTCGCCGCCGGAATCTGAATCTGACGGGCCATGATGCGCGGCATCACCAGGTTGCTCTGCACCTGTTGCGTCACCAGATAGGCCAGGATGGTGAACGGCACCAGGAGGGGGTCTTCGGCCAGAGCGATGATCACTGCCGGAATGACGGCAATGATCGAGCCGAAGTTGGGCACGAACTCCATCAGTCCCGAAATGACGCCCAACGCCGCGGCGTTGGGCAGGCGCAGGATCAAGCCGGTGACCAGGGTGATCAGAATGCCGCTCATGGTCATGGAGATCAACTGGCCCAGGAACCAGCGCTGCAACATGCTGGCCAGGTTTTCCAGGATCTCCAGCGCGCGCGGGCGGTAACCGCGCGGAAACAGCGTCAGCAGCGCTTCCAGGTAGCTGACCGGCTCGGTGATGAAGAAGATGGTGATGAAAAAGACGAACACCACGCTGGTGATCGCCCCGCCCACCCCGCTGAGAAAGGGAAACACACTGCGCGAGAGCTTGCCGCCCTGTTCGATCAGGAAGTCCGATACATCGCCCTCGGTGATCGTGTCCCACTCGATATCGGGCAGCCATTCCCACTGCGCGGCCTGCGCATCATAGGCGGCCTGCGCATCGTTGACCATTCCGGGCAGATCGTCCAGCAAAGCGCGCACCTGTACGATCAGCACAGGCACGATCACCACCAGCAACAGCGCGATCAGCAGCAATACGCCGGTCAACGCCAGCAGAATACTGAAGCCGCGAGGCAGCCCCAGCTTCTGCAGATATTGCACGGGCAGGTGCAACACCACAGCCAGGATGATCGCCAGGAAGGTCATCATGAGGATGTCGCGCAGCGCCCAGACCCCCAGGAACAGGACGCCGAGCAACAGCGTTACGAAGACGCGCTGAGTCCACGCCCCCAGCGAGAGAGTCCCCCCGTCGCCAGTCATCCGCCGTCTGCCCTAGAGCGCGATCTTATCCAGCACCAGCAGCAACAGGAAGCCCGCCAGGCTGGTGAGGATGAAGCAGCCAATCGAGACGAACATGCGCTCGGCTGCCGTCATGCCGAACATTCTGTCGGTGCGCACATCGCGCACCATGTACTGCTCGAAGGGATCAACCGTCACTTCCTGCTCCAGCGCCGAACGGCGCAGGGATTCCAGATCATCGGCCATGGATGCCTCCGTCGTTTTCGCCCACTCGTACCCCCTTGAGGGTGTGCTCGATCGGCACGCTATGCCTAGCATACTGAAAAAGCGCCATCCCGCCAACCGCTGCTCTGGCCAGGGATGCTCCCCCTGAGACGAAGCCAATGCGCTGCTCGTTAGCGCAGATCGCAGATCACAGAGAGTGGCCCAGCGCCGCCTCCGCCAGCGGCAGGAACCATTCCAGGAAGGCGCGTTTGTCGCGGGCCAGGGCGCGGCTGCGCGCGAAGTGCATCGGCGGGAAGTAGTCGGCGTCCTGTTCCACGCGGGCCAGAGCTGCCGCCAGCCAGTCGCGCGACGTGCCCGTCGAGACGCGCCGGATCACACCCGCCGCGCCGATCTTGTCCAGATTGTCCGCATCGAAGAGGATGCGCGCCAGTGGGCCACCATCCGCCTTGCAGATCGCAGCCTGGATCGCACCGATCGTCTCTGGCGGAAAGTGCCCCTGCAACACTCGTCCCGCAAAGGCCGCGCCCGCCTCTTCGTGCGGCAGGCTGGTGCGCCACTCGTCCAGCTTGGCCACGTCGTGACAGATGCCCACCAGGTAGGCCAGCGCGGGGTCGAGATCAACGTCTTCGGCCAGAGTCACCGCCAGGCCAGTCACGCGCAGGATATGCGCCCACAGGTGCGGCCAGCCAGGGTGCCAGGCGGCCAGATGTGCGCGCACCTGTTCGGTCACGTCCGCGCAAAGCGGGTCTGGCGGCCAGGCGTCGAACCATTCGCTCGCCAGTTGCTCAATGAAGCGCCCGGCAAGGGGAGAAGCATGATCGTTCTCCAGACGTTCGGCCCAGTCGCCCACCGACTCCAGCAAGACGCCCGCACCGACGAGCAAGCCGTCGAGCAAGGCTCGCATGGCCCGCGTCTCCGCGTCGAAATCGCTCACCGGCCCCTCCTGCTCTCTACCTCTGCACCACCATCATAGCGCAAACCAACGTCACAGTGCATACTTCTCGCACAGGTCAGGTAAAATTCTATTAACCTATCTTAAATCCATTTTGTTTTCTGCTATACTGGTAGCGGTGGATGGGGATCGCGCCAGTGCACAGACGGGTTCAACAAGGAGGATGTCTATGGCTCTGCAACTGACGGCCAGCGAGCAGGCCGCGCTGGCCCGCCTGGAGACGAACGGTTCCCCGTCCGACGCGCAGCGGGCTGCCATCATCCTGCGCAGCAGCGACGGGATCAGCGCCACGGCGATTGCCCGTGAACTGGGACTCAGCCCCGGACAGGTCTACTACTGGCGCAGTCAGTGGGCGCGGCGCAAGCTGGGCATTTTCGGGCAGATTCCGGCTTCCGAAGCAGAACCTGTCGGCGAGCAGCCCCCTGCCGCAACGCCAGAAGCGCCCCGCCCAGGCATTGACGTACCCCGTCTTCCCCTCACCCTCAGCGACACGATCGGCCTGCAGCCCGACGACCTCATGGCCGAGGCCGGGCGCAAGGTGCTGCACTATCATTTCGAGCGCATGTTGTTCCACGAGCCGGGCGTGCGCCTGGGCGAGGACATCGAGCATGTGCACGATATGCGCGTTGCCACGCGGCGGATGCGCAGCGCCTTTCGCCTGTTTGCTCCCTTCTTCGACGAAAAGACAGTGCGTCCGCTGGTGCGCGGACTGCGCCGCACCGCGCGGGCGCTCGGCGCGGTGCGCGACCTGGATGTCTTCCGCGAGAAGGCCGGGCGCTTCCTGGCCGAACACCCAGACCTATCCCTCGATCCGCTCTTCAGCACCTGGCAGGCCGACTATGACGCAGCGCGGCAGGCGCTACTGGCCGAACTGGACAGCAAGCGCTTTGCCCGCTTCGTGGAGCGGTTCCAGACCTTCGTCAGCACGCCGGGAATGGGGACGCTGTCAGTCAGTAGCGGGGACGGCGCGCTGACCAACCGGGTGCGTTACGTCGTCCCCCGCCTGATTTACGAGCATTACGAGCGCGTGCGCGCCTATGAGACGATGCTCGATGGCGCGTCCCTGGACACGCTGCACGCGCTGCGGATCGAGTTCAAGCGGCTGCGCTATGCGGTCGAGTTCTTCGCTGAAGTGCTGGGGCCAGAAGCCAGCCTGGTGATCAAAGAGATCAAGATCATGCAGGATCACCTGGGCGATCTCAACGACACGCGAGTTGCCCTGCAGACCCTGGAAGACTTCATCAGCCAACACTGGCATGCGCACAGCGGCATCCCTCGCTTCCTGCGCGAGAACATCGCCGGCGTGCTGGCCTACGCCGACGCCAAGGCCGCCGAGCAGAAACACCTGCTGGAGACGTTCCCACAGGCATGGGCCAACTTCAACCGCGAGGAAGTGCGGCGCAGCCTGGCGCTGGCCGTCGCCGCTTTGTGAGCCGACCTGTCATTTGACGACAATGCGCGTTTCGAGGATCAACCCATCGCCGGCGGGTTCGCCGTCGAGCGTCAACGGCAGCCGTTCCAGGCTCAGCGGATCGTAGACGCCGATGCGCAGGTGAGCTGGTCCGGGCGGCAGGTCGGCGGGAATACGCAGGACGCGGTAGTCCAGGATGGACTCGCCGGGCCGCCAGAAGCGCGTCGGATAGGTGCCGCCCGCCGGCGGCGCGTCGAAAGTGGTGAGCAATTCCCCGTCCGGCGAGAGCAAATGCACGTAGACGCTGTAATCGCGCGGGGGCGGTGCGGCGTCCGTGGGACGCCAGTACAGGGTGAGGACGACGCGCTCCCCGCGCTGCCACTGCAGGTTGCCCAGGTCGTGCCCGACGAACTGCGCCCAGTCGCCGAACACCGCCACGCCGGTCACCGGTGCGCTGGGCGTCATGGGAGCAAAGCGCGCTTCCGGATGCACCGTGAAAGCCGTGTAGCGGAAATTGCCGTCATCTACTGGCAGCGCACCGTCTGGGCTGAGCGGGATCGGCTCCAGCACCGTCGGCCAGGGCGCGCCATCGGGCGTGCGCACGTTCAGTTGATGGTACAGCGCTGCCAGGTCGGCGTCGGCCTGTAGCGAATTGGGCCACTGCCCCGACCACTGCATCAGGAAGATGCCCACCGAGGTATTGACGAAGACGTCCACCCCTTCCAGGTCTTCCAGGCGTGTGGGGAGTTCGTCCGGCGCGCGGCTGTTGCGAATGTCCCAGGTGGGGAAGAAGAAGGGCAGCCGGTCTTCGCCAGGGATGGCCACGACAGGTTCGCCGTGTTCGGCGGCGTAGCGCTCCAGCATGTGCACCACCACCATCAGCGCCGGATTGCCGCGGTCGTACTTGGCCGTGTCGTCGGCCAGGCCACCGTCGCGCAAGGCGTCAACGGTGTGCTCGGCCCCCGCCGCCACCGCGACGACCAGCGCTCCCGCGATGATCGCCGCCCCCGCGCCGCGCCCCCAGCGCGACGCCGCCAGCCAGTCCCACAGCCAGCCGTCTAGCAGCGCCGCCGCCTGCACCGCCATCAGCGGGACGATGGCGAAGCTCAGGCGGTAGTGATAGGAATAGTCCAGGAACCACACCAGCGCATAGGGCAGTGCCAGACCCCACAGCAGCCCGACAGTCGTCCACCGTTCGCGCGACCAGGCTCGCCAGTGATCGCGTCCGGCCCAGACCAGCAACGCCGTACCTGTCAGCACCGCCCTCCACTCCAGCGCGCCCATGCGCCGCGCCGCCGACTGATCGCCGCGCAGCCATTGCCACACGTCGCCCAGGTCGTGCGTGCGCTCCCAGTTGATCGCTGTCGGCAGCGTCCCCGCCAGCAACAGCGCCAGCGCCAGGAGGGACAGCCAGCGCTCGCGCGGGTGAGCAGTCCGGCTGAGCAATCCCCCCGCCGCCAACCCCGCCAGGAGCAGCGGCCAACCCAGTTCCTGGCCAGAACGCTGCGCGAAGTCGTGCAGATCGGA
>DDBP01000405.1 GCA_002332795.1 Anaerolineales bacterium UBA2029
TTGCTGCGCATCAATCAGCTTGAGAAGATGACCGCCGAGCAGGCCACCAGCATCGCGCAGTTGACCGGCGTGCTGGCCATGATCAGCGAAGGCGTGATCATGCAGGACAACGAGGGCCGCGTGGTGCTGATGAACAAGGCGGCGCACGAGTTGCTCGGCTCGATGCGGGCTTTCTGGGATAGCGATCTGGGCCGCATGTTCATGGATTCGCGCTACCGGGTGCCCGCCGAGGGCGAGATCACGCTGGGCGAACCGCAGCGCGTGGAGGTGAACAACCGCGTCATCGGCGCACAGATCGCCGTCGTGCGCGACGAAAGCGGTCAGCGCCTGGGCACGGTGCTCATGCTGCGCGATGTGACGCGCGATGCCATCTCCGACCGGCTCAAGGATCAGTTCGTCACGCACATGAGTCACGAGCTGCGCACGCCGCTGACGGCCATCAAGGGCATGAGCGAAGTGTTGCTGGCCATGCCCGAAGATCGCCCGCCCAACCGCAAGTTCCTGGAAGCGATCAGCCGCAACGCCGCCATCCTCGACCGCATGATCGTCGAGTTGCTGGACATTTCCGAAATCGGCGCGGGGAGTTTCGCCGTGCGCGAGCAGGACGTTGACCTGCCCGCGCTGGTGATCAAGGTCATCCTGGGACTGCGCTCGCGCATCGAAAAGGCGGGGCTGCAGCTTTCGTTCGCCGTGACCAATGCGCGTCGCCTGACGCTGCTGGGCGACGACCGCCGCCTGCAGTGGGCCATCGGACACCTGATTGACAACGCCATCAAATATACAGAGCCAGGGGGCGAAATCCTGGTGCAGGTGGGGCGTATCCGCGACGGCTACGCTCTGGTGGAAGTGTCCGATACGGGCGTGGGCATTTCCCCGCGCGATCTGCCGCATATCTTCGAGCGTTTCTACCGGGGCGAGGCGCGCACCCCCGATGGGCGCGTCATTGACCCGCGCGGGCTGGGGCAGGGGCTGTTCGTGGCGCGAGCAGTGGCCGAGGCGCACGGCGGTTACCTGAGCGTGGCGACCGCCCTGGGCGAGGGTAGCACGTTCACCATGGCGCTGCCGCTGGATCGGCCTGCGACGCCTGCCGTCCCCTTGCCGGAGATGCCCGCCGTCGTGCCGCTGATTGCGGTGGAACAGGAGCCGCCGACTTCGCCCGCCGATGCCACACAACCCGGCCCGCGTACCCGACCGGCCCGTGACGAGAGCCTGGCCGGGCGAGCGCAGCCATTGCGCCCGCGCCCCGATGAGGGGTAGTTGTTCTCCCCTGTTTGTGACGGCGGGTTCTCAGCCCGATGATGTCCCCTCGGTCAACGCTGATAGGACTTTGGCAAATCAATCTGGGCCTGCTATGCTTCAAACCCGTCATGAGCCATGCCCGCCAGGGGCGGGCGGGCCAGGACGACTCTTGTGACGGCTTATCAAGGAGATATTCCTATGGTCAGACCCGTCGCCAAAGTGGACGTGAAACCAAGCCTGCCGCCCAGTCTGGAGCGGCTGCGCGAACTGGCCTACAACCTGCGCTGGACGTGGGATCACGAGACGATCGCGCTCTTCCGGCGGCTCGACCGCGATCTGTGGACGGAGACCGGCAGCAACCCCGTGTGGATGCTGGGCAGGATCAGGCAGGAAGTGCTGCAGGCTGCGGCGGAGGACGAAGCTTTTCTGGCGCATCTCGACCGCGTGTGCGCTGCCTTCGACGCCTACATGGCTCCGGACGCGCGCACCTGGTACCGGCGGCACTTCGGTGACTTCGAGAAGCCCTTCATCGCCTATTTCTCCATGGAATATGGCCTGACCGAATGCCTGCGCAACTATTCGGGCGGCCTGGGCGTGCTCTCCGGCGACCATCTCAAGAGCGCCTCCGACCTGGGGTTGCCGCTGGTGGGGGTAGGGCTGCTGTATCAGGAAGGCTACTTCCATCAGTATCTCAACGCCGATGGCTATCAGCAGCAGTCGTATCCGCTCAACGACTACGCCAACCTGCCGGTGCAGCAGGTGCTCAAGGAAGATGGCACCCCGCTGATCATCGAGATTCCCATCGCGCAGTACCGCGCCAAGATACTGGTGTGGAAAGTGCAGGTGGGCCGCGTCCCGCTCTACCTGCTGGACACCAATCACCCGGACAACCCCGAAGAAATCCGCGACCTGACCGACCGGCTCTATGGCGGCGACCGGCGCACGCGCATCCGCCAGGAGATCGTGCTGGGCATTGGCGGCATTCAGTTGCTGGAAACGCTCGATATGCGCCCGACGGTCTGTCACATGAACGAGGGGCACAGTGCCTTTCTGGCGCTGGAGCGCATCCGCATCATGATGAAGGAAAATCCGGGGATGACTTTCTGGGAGGCGGCCAACATCTGTGCCACCGGCAACGTCTATACCACCCATACGCCCGTCCCGGCAGGGCTGGAGCGCTTCGATTACGGCTTGATTGACGAGCACTTCGCCTATCTGTGGCAGGAACTGGGGCTGACGCGCGAGCAGTTCCACGACCTGGGGCGCGAGCATATGGGCGGCTTCGATGTGTTCAGCCTGCCGGTGCTGGCATTGAAGGTCTCGGCGCACGCCAACGGTGTCAGTCAGCTTCATGGCGCGGTCAGCCGCACCATGTGGCAGTGGTTGTTCCCACAGGTGCCGGAAGACGAGGTGCCCATTGGCTCGATCACCAACGGCATTCACATCGAAAGCTGGATCAGCGGCGAGATGATCGGCCTCTTCGACCGCTACCTCGACCCGGCCTGGCGCAAAGAACCGGACAACCCGGCTTACTGGGCCGATGTCGAGCGCATCCCCGACGCCGAACTGTGGCGCACGCACGAACGCCGTCGCGAACGGCTGGTGTCCTTTGCCCGCCGCCGCCTGACGGCTCAACTGGCGGCTCGCGGCGCACCGCAGTCGGAAGTCGAGGCTGCCGCGGAAGTGCTCAACCCGGACGCGCTGACCATTGGCTTCGCCCGTCGCTTCGCCACCTACAAACGCGCGACGTTGCTCTTCCGCGATAAGGAGCGGCTGGCGCGCATCGTCAACGATCCGGAACGTCCGGTGCAGTTCATCTTCGCCGGCAAGGCGCATCCGCACGATCACCTGGGCAAGGAGCTGATCAAGGAGATCGTCAAGACGGCGGAACAGCCAGAGTTCCGCCATGCCATGGTCTTCCTGGAGAACTACGATATCAACGTCGCCCGTTACCTGGTACAGGGAGTGGACGTGTGGCTCAACACCCCGCGCCGCCCCAACGAGGCCAGCGGCACCAGCGGCATGAAGGTGATCTACAACGGCGGGCTGAACGCGAGCATTCTCGATGGCTGGTGGGCGGAAGCCTACGATCCGTCGGTCGGCTGGGCCATCGGCGCGGGCGAGGAGTATCCGCAGCAGGAATGGGACTTGCAGGACTTCATCGAAGCGCAGGCGCTCTATAACCTGCTGGAGAAGGACATCATCCCG
>DDBP01000054.1 GCA_002332795.1 Anaerolineales bacterium UBA2029
GCATCCGGGTTCGGCGGTAGGCGAGGTGCGTGCGGCGGGTTTCCGCGACGAGATTGCCAAGTATCCGGACTTCGAGATCGTGGCCGAGTTGAACGGCAACGACACGGTGCAGGGCGGCTATCAGGTCACCCAGGACACGCTGGCGGCCAACCCCAACCTGGCGGCGATCTATGCCACCAACGACCCCGAAGCGGTCGGCGCGGCACAGGCGCTGAAGGCGGCGGGCAAGAATGGCGTGAAGGACGTGCTGCTGGTTGGCTTCAACGGTGACGCCCCTGCCCTGGAGCTGATCAAAGCCGGTGAGATGGCAGCGACCATCCGTCAGGACCCCTATGGTCAGGGCCGTGCCTGCGTGGAAGCTGCACTGGCGTTGCTGGAAGGCAAAGCGGTGAAGTACTCGGACCCCGAAACCCGTTCGATCTACTTCCCCGTTGAAGTCGTCACCGCCGAAAACGTGGATCAATACCTGCAGTAGCATCGTGCTGAGTTAGCAATAGCCCTGTGTGGTCCAGTGCTTTCCGGATCACACAGGGCGACCCTCCGCGATGCCTGTTGGCTACGTAAATGATCCGCTGCACAAGCCGAGTGAAATAAGGAGCCCTTTGTAGTGGAACCAATCCTCATCGCCAAGCAGATCTCCAAACAGTTTCCAGGAGTACTTGCCCTGGACAATGTAGACCTGGAACTCTTCCCTGGTGAGGTGCACGCGCTCGTTGGCGAGAATGGTGCGGGGAAAAGCACATTGATCAAGGTGTTGGGAGGGCAACATCGGCCCACTTCTGGCACCCTGATCATGAATGGGCGCCCCGTTCATTTCGATAATCCCCGGCAATCGCAATCTGCAGGAATCAGTGTCATCAACCAGGAATTCAACCTTATTCCGCAACTGACCATTGCCGAAAACATTTTCCTGGGGCGCGAGCCGCGCCATGCAACGGGACTCATTGACTGGAAAACCATCAATGAACATTCCGCCAGCCTGCTCCGTGAACTGGGCATGACTGTCTCTCCCCGTATGAGGGTGGAGTATCTCAGCGTTGCCGACCGTCAGCTTGTCGAAGTCGCGAAGGCTCTGTCGCAGGACTTCCGGGTGATGATCATGGACGAACCGACGGCTGCGCTGAACAGCGCAGAGGTCGAGCGTCTGTTTTCCATCATTGCCAATTTGCGTCAGCGCGGCATTGCTGTGCTTTACGTATCGCACCGCCTGTCGGAGATTTTCCGCATTGCCGATCGGGTCACGGTGCTACGTGATGGGCGTCGGGTAGACACGCGCCTCATCGGCGACCTGACCGAAGACGACGTGATCACGATGATGATTGGGCGCTCGCTGGCGGATTATGCCGTGCACAAAGGAGCACCTTCTGAAAACAGGGTGGCGCTCTCCGTGCGCAACCTGTCCATCCCCAATGCTGCCAGAGACATCACCTTCGACCTGTATTATGGCGAAGTGCTTGGCGTTGCGGGCCTCATTGGCTCCGGACGGTCGGAGTTGATGCGTGCACTTTTTGGCGTCTTGCCGTACGCTGGCGGAGAAATCAGCATTGACGGGCGCGCAGTAGACATCAGCTCACCCATTCAGGCACTCCGCGAAGGCATCTTCATGCTTCCGGAAGACCGCAAGGTTGAAGGTCTCTTCCCGGATCTGAGCGTGCTGGACAATATCATGGTCAAACGTCCGCGCGAGAACGATCGCGCGCTGGCCCGTCTGTTCCTGGCCAGGAAGACGGAACGTGGGCTGTACCGGCAGCTTCTCGAAACGCTGGCCATCCGCGCACATTCACCGGAGCAACTGATCGCCACGCTGAGCGGGGGGAATCAGCAAAAAGCGCTCCTGGGACGCGCTCTGATCAGCCGGGCGCGCATCCTGCTCTTGAACGAGCCTACCCGCGGAGTGGACATTGGCACGAAAGTCGAAATTCACGAACTGATCCGCAGGCTGGCGCAGGAGGGGTGCGCCGTGATGGTCAGCTCTTCTGATGTGCCTGAGCTGGTGAAGATAAGCGACCGCTGTCTGGTGCTCAGTGGAGGCTCGGTGACAGGCCTGCTCCAGGGCTTGCAGGTGAATGAGGATAACATTCTCGCTTGCGCCGTTGCACATACGAGAATAGGAGTATCGTGATGCAGAGGGGGAAAGTTGCTGATGCTGCGCAGAGAGACAGGCCTCTGGCACTTGTCCTGCGCTTCTTCCAGTTGTTTGAGAGCCTTGGCGTACTGGTGATGCTGCTGCTCCTGTTTGCGGTGATGTCCTTCGCCAACCCGGTCTTCTTGAAATACAACAACCTGACAAACGTGATTATCACCGCCTCGATCATTGCGGTCACAGGCATGGGAATGACCCTGGCGGTGGCCATGGGAGGACTGGACCTCTCCGTTGGCTCAAACCAGGCCCTGACCGCCTGTGTGGCCGCCAGTCTGCTCAATCACACCAATATTCCTATCACTTTCGCTGGCACCCTCTTGCTTGGCATGGCTATAGGCATTGTCAACGGCCTGATCATCAGCCGCCTTCATGTTCCGGCTTTCGTGGCGACCTTGGGCATGATGAGTATCTTGCGCGGGGCAGCACTGCTCTACACGGATGGTCAGTCCGTGCTGATCATGGGCCATCGAGACTTCGCTCAGTTGAATTCTGGCAAAGTACTGGGTGTTCCCATGCCGTTTATCATCGCCCTGCTCACTCTGGTGGTGTTCTACATACTGCTGCGCCATACACCTTTTGGTCGGCACGTCTGCGCCATCGGCGGCAACGAAGCGGCTGCGCATGCGACTGGCCTGAAGATCGGCCTCATCAAAGTATTGGTGTTCGGCCTGACGGGCATGTCCGCCGCCCTATCGGGAATCATGTTGAGCGCTCAACTCCTCTATGTGGATGGGACACTGGGAGCTGGGCTGGAGTTGCAGGCCATCACCGTGACCGTTCTGGGCGGCACCAGTCTTTCTGGTGGAAGCGGCAATCTGCCAGGAACGCTGATTGCTTCTCTACTGGTGGCAGCGATCAGTAGCGCTCTGAACATCTTGAAGATCGCTCCTTTCTATCAGTACCTGGCACTTGGTTCGCTACTGATTCTCGCTCTGGCGCTCGATACACTGCGGAGGATTGTGGTGCAAAAAGTAGTCAGCGGGGGTGCGCTATGAGTAGTGTTGCGACGAGCACGCCCGATACGGCCAGGAGCGGTTCTCGTCAGATGCTGCGTCTGATTCGCTACGGCCTGACGCAATACACCATTCAGTGGCTTCTGCTCCTGGTAGTGATCATCCTCAGCGTCACCAACAGCAATTTTCGGCAAGAGGCCAACCTGCTCTCCGTCCTGCGCCAGGCCTCCTTTGCAGGTATCGGAGCGGCAGGGATGACGGTCCTCATCATCAGCGGTGCCTTCGATCTGTCCGTAGCCGGCATGCTTGGCCTGTGCGGCGTGGTGTTGGGCAAGCTTCTCCCCGACCAGGGCATCCTCACGGCGGTCTCACTGACCATTCTTTTGGGCTGCCTACTGGGGGTAGTCAACGGGCTGGTCATCACCAAAGTGCGCGTGCCCGCGTTCATTGCCACCCTGGGCATGATGTACATCTACCTGGCGATCGGTTTCATTATCACCAACGGCCAGGTGGTGCCTGTTCTCAATCGCGAGTTCCGCAGGCTGGGGAGTGGCAATCTCTGGGGACTGCCGACACCGTTTATCCTTATGGTTGCCACCTACCTGGTATTGCTGGCCATCCTCAACTTCACCACCTATGGGCGTTTCATTCGCGCAGTTGGCAGCAACGAGACGGCGAGCCGGATCGGCGGCATCCCCGTGGATCGAGTGCGCGTTTTTGCGTTCGCCCTGGTGGGCCTGTGCACGGGCCTGGCGGCGGTCATCCTCACTGCCTACCTATCGTCGGCGCAGCCCAACATGGCGACCGGTTATGAGTTGCGCGTGATCGCCGCCGCCGTGGTAGGTGGAACCAGCCTGAAGGGCGGGCAGGGCACCCTGTTCGGTACGTTTGCCGGCGCCCTGATGTTTACGGTGATCAGTAACGCCCTGAACCTGTTCAAGGTAGGGGCTTACTGGCAATACGTAGCCGTGGGCATGATCATCATCACTGCCCTGGCCATTGACGCGCTGCGCCATCGTTTCGGCGTCGTGCCTGGTTCCTGAGGGGCCATTTAGAGCGTGTTATGCACTTTTGGCCCTCATCCCCCGACCCCT
>DDBP01000359.1 GCA_002332795.1 Anaerolineales bacterium UBA2029
GGGGGTGAGGTGAACCAGGCGAGCCACTCTTTACGCTTGCTCTAGCCTTGTCCGCCCCGTGGGGTGCAGGGTCAGCGCTACCCCACGCCCGCCCCGCCTGCGGTGGCCGCGACCGTCAGGGTGTAGGTCACTGCCGGGCCGCCCAGGGCGTAGAAAGGCACCTCGAAGGCGACCGCTTCCTGGGGCACAAGCTGCGGTTTGGCCACGAAGAGCGTCTCCGTCGCTACCACGTGCCCCTGATCGTCCCAGATGGTGACAATGATCTTCACGGCTTCGGCAATGCCCGGCCCGATGTTCGCCAGTTCGCCGCGCACCACCAGCCGGCCCTGCGCGTTGTAGTCGGCGCGATCGTTGGCGATGGCGAAGTTCTCCGGCCCATAGAAGGAGCGCAGAGCCAGATCGGCCTGCCGTCCGGCGATGTTCAGTTCGTAGCGCACGGCGGCGGGCGGACGCCCCCCCTCGAAACGCAGATCGTAGGGCGCGCCCTGTCCTGGCCCCAGCACGTCCAGCGGCAGGATGTCCGACTGCTCGGCCAGCCGTCGCCCCTGTGCGTCGTAGAGCACGCCAGAGATGCGCACCGCCTCCAGGGGCGTGGACGTGGTATTGACCGCCTCGCCGGTCAGGTGAAAAACGCCGTCCGGGTCTGTCCAGGCGTGATAGCCGTTGAAGCCGATCACGCCGGTGAAGGACGTGACGCCTGCGACCGCCTGCTGCACGACGCCGGTGATCAGTTCGGCGTTGGGATTCACGCGGTAGGTGTTGATCACCGCCGCCAGCGTGTCCAGCACGGCCTGCGAAGCGTCGGTCACGTCCACTTCCAGTGCCGAGAAAAACGAGCCGTTGCCCTGCAAGAAGATGTTGAGCGCGCGCGGGCCGAGCGTGGGATAGGTGCGCACGCCCACCAGGCGGCGGCTGCCGTCGCGCTGATCGGCGCGTTCGAGTTCCTGCCAGCCATAAGCGGCCAGGTCCTGCGGGGGCTGATAGGCGTTGGCGGCCTGTGCGAAAGTTTCCGGCGTCATCGGCGCGCCGGTGTTGACCACGTAGACGCTCAGGCGGGTGACGGCGGTCTCGCCTTCCAGCGACGTGAACTGCACACGCACACCGTTAGGATCGGGCAGCTCGCCGGCGATCCAGTCTGGCGGGATGCGCAGCGTGAACGCGCCCGACGGATGGCGATAGGTGACAAAACCGCTGTCGGGCGGCACAGGCGACGCCACGACGAAGACGGGATCGTTGCTCTGTACGCTCCCGCCGCACGCCGCCAGCAAGGCGGTCAGCAGCGCCAGGGCCAGAGCACGCCTGAGGGGTTCCGCCAGTCTCGGAGGTCGGTGATCATCATCAGGCTGCAGCACAAAACCACGAAGGATAGGAGCGTATTGCCATACGCTCCTACGGTCTGTTCCGCTCGCCGACGCCCGGTAGCCCATGGTCTCCTATTGCTTGAAGTATATGTAGACCTTCAGGCGGCCCAGCAGAAGCTCATCGCCGTCGCGCAGCCGCTTCTCGACCCCTGCCGCCAGCGCTTCCCCGTTGACGCGCGTGCCGTTGGTGCTGTTGAGGTCCATCAGGTACACGGCGTTGCCGTCGCGCAGCAGGCGGGCGTGACGGCGCGAGACGCCCGCCTCGTCTGCCCCGAAGGGGGTCAGGTTGATGTAGGTGGTCAGGTCGCCGGTTTGCGTCACCCGCCCCAGGATCAAATCCTGGCGGATCTGCACCATGATGGGTGTTTCTTCCTGCCCCACCTGCAAGATGATCACGCCGTCTGGCCCCAGCACGTCGGCCCGTACCTGCTCGCCCTGACCGCCGGTGAGCACGCGCGTGGCCAGCGGCAGGTTGACCAGAGCTACGCCGCAACGGTCGCAATAGATAATGCCTTCGAAGTTTTCCCAACCACAATGAGGACAGATTTGCATCGCGCGCTGCCTTACTTTTGTATCAATGCGTTTGTCAGATGTCGTCCCTTGATGAGGAATGATGGTACTGACGCTGATTATGAACCAACTTCGCGAATCGTGCACGCCCCTGTTCCATGGCGCCCCCCTTGCGTCCCATTTCCCCCATTTGGGGCGCTGTGCTATACTGACGCTATGACGCTTGATGAACCTTTCGCCCCTGCCGAGCGCCTGGCGGCGCGCCTTGCCGTCTGGCGGGGACGCCTGCGGGCTACGCCGCTGGCCGACCTGCTGACGCTGCTGCTCGACGTGAGCGAGCCGCTGGGGCCGCTGGGGGCGCAGGTCTTGTGGGTGGCGCAACCAGCGCTGAGCCTGATGGTCTCGCGCGAAGCGGTGGCCGATCTGGCGCAGGTGTTGGAGCGGCCCGGCGGCGTGGCCTGGCTGCGCGCGCAGTTGGCCGCGGAAAGCGAGGAAGAGCGGTGATCAACGACGCCGGTCTGATGTGGGCGATGGTGGCGGTGACGTTTGCGGCGATGATGGCCGGGCGTTTCATCGTGCGCCGCTTCCGCACACACTGGCGTCCCATCCCCGCCTATCAGACTCTGCCGACGCTGGCCGCCGACGCCGTCGAGAGCGCCAAGCGCGTGCACTTTTCCCTGGGTAGCAGTGCCGTCGGCGAGACGAGCACCCTGGCGGCGCTGGTCTCCGCCGAAGTCGTTTACCGGCTGGCCGAGCGGCTGGCGATCAGCCGTCAGTTGCCGCTGGTCACTCTCAGTCATCCGGTGACACTACCGCTGGCGCAGGACACGCTGCGTCGTGCCTATCTGTACCGTCGCACGCTCGACTATTACCGCAGCACTGCCGCTGCCTGGTATCCGCCGGGGACGGCGTTCGCGGTCGGGGCGGCCAGCCTGTCCGCCGACATTGACGCCGACAGCAACGTCTTGCTGGGGCGCTTCGGCCCGGAACTGGCGTTCCTGGGCGAAAGCGCGCTGCGCCATAATCAGGCGTTGATCGCGCATAGCGATTTGCTCGAAGGCCAGGCCATTGCCTTCGCCCAGGCTGGAGAGGTGTTGTTGGGGGAAGAACTGTATGCCGGCCCAGCCTATCTGGGCGGCACCGCTCTGGAACGCGGCAGCGTCCTGGCTCAGGATGTCCTGCGCTGGCTGGTGATCCTGGGCATCGTGCTGGCCGCTCTGCAGACGATTTAGCCCTGGCCTGCGCCCGTCGGGGCGTGTGCCCAGGTGAGGGGGAAGCGTGGGAAGCCATCGCTTGATCCGTTTGTTGTCCTCGGTGCTGGTGATCAGCCTGGGCCTGACGACGCTCATCGGCCTCTCCACGGCGGAGGGTACGCCTCCGGCGGAATTCGCTGCTTTCGCGCTGAGCCTGGTGACAGTCAGCGCGGCGGTCGCCGTGTTCGTCGGCGTGATCAACCTGCTGGCGGTGCACCTGGGCCGCGTGCGACGGGCCGAGCGCGGCTGGCCCTATAGCCTGCTGGCGGTGATCGTGGCGCTGGGCGTGATCGCGCTGCGCATCGCCGATCGCGCCGGGGTATGGTCGGGCGACCTGGAAGGCGAGCAACTCAGCGAGCGCGCTTTCGAAGCCGTGCAGGTCAGCCTGGAATCGGCGCTGGCGGGCCTGGTGCTGTTCTTCCTGGTCTACGCGGCGTACCGGCTGATGCGTCGCCGCGTGACCGTGTGGTCGCTGGTCTTCACTGGCGCACTGCTGTTGGCGCTGGTCGGCTGGATTCCGCTGGACGGGACCGAAGCGCTGGCCGACGCTCGCGCCTGGTTCATTCGGGTGACGGTCGGGGGAGGCGCGCGCGGTATCCTGATCGGCGTGGGTCTGGGCACAGTGGCCGCCGGGGTGCGCGTCCTCACCGGCCAGGATCGTTCGATACGCGGCTGACAGGCGCGCGAGAGCAGGACGGGGACTTATGCCGGACGATCCAAACCGTTTCGACGACGACTTCCTGGGCGACTGGCTCGCCGATCTGTCTTCTGGCGAGGCCAGGGCGTCTGGCTCTGGCTCTGCTCCCTGGGAACAGTTCGCCGGGCGTTACCCAGAGCCGCCGGGTCACGAGCAGCCCGGCCCGGCCCCCTGGGACATGTTTGTCGCGCCCCCATCAGCGCCTTATGAGGATCGGGGCGCAGGGGACGCGCCCTGGGGCAGCAGCTCTCCCCCGCCGATGGAGCAACTGGACTGGTTCGCTGCTGGGGGCGAAGAAGCGCCCGCCGAATCCGTTTCGCTTCCCCCGCCCGCACCTTCTGTCCCGGCTGGGGCAGAAGAGTGGCTGAGCGGCTTTGGCGAGGCGGCGGCGTACAGTCGCGCCGTGCCCGCCGAATCCGGCGACCTGAGCTGGCTCGGTACGACCGAAGAACCGGCAGGGACAGCCGCGCCGTCTGCGCCTGCCGCTGACTGGCGGTCGCTGCGCGAGGAGTGGCTGGCGCAGTCCAGCCTGGGGGAGGCCGCAGAGCCGCCCGCGGAAGAATTCACCCTGCCGGACTGGCTGGACGAAGAACTCCCGATCTCGCCTTCGCCCGCTGACGAATTGTCTCCCCTGGAAACAGAACTGCCGCAAGAGTCGGCGTGGCCGGGCTGGCTGGACGAAGAACCTCTGCCTGCCTCTCCGCCCGCCGACGAGTTGCCCCCGCTGGAACCGGAATCGCCGGGAGAGCCGGTGTTGCCGGACTGGCTGGCGTCGCCGGAAGAGCAGGAAGAGCCGCGACCATCGCCGCCGCGCGGCGTCATCCGTCGCCTGGCGCCGACACCGCCGCCATCGGCAGAGCCGGAAGCCGAAGCGGGCGTGCCAGAATGGCTGGCCGCGGCGGCGGCTCCGCCCCCGGACACCGTCCCGGCGGGGATGACCTATGAAGAATGGGAGCGTCAGCAGCGCGAACAGGAAGCCGAAGCGCAGAAGACGCCCGAAGAACGGCTGCTGGAAGAGATTCCCGACTGGTTCAAGCAGCTTGACGAGCAGTTACCCGCGCCGCCGCCCGCCGCGCCGGAACAGGGGCCGGAATTCGTGCCCGGCTGGTTTCTGGGCCTGGAGGACAAGGCCCAGGAAGCGCCCGACTGGTTTCAGCGCCTCGATCTCTCGACTGGCTCACTGGCAGAAGTGACGCCGCCTGCCGTCCCAGAAGCACCTGCCCCTGCCGAGCCAGAAGTACCCGACTGGTTCCGGGCGGCACCGCTCCCCGAAGGGGTTGACTGGGCGATGCTGGGTGCGGTATCGCCGCCGGAGTCCACCGAACCAGAACAGGGTGCAGTCCCCGACTGGCTCGACACCAGCGCTACGGCGGGCGACCGCATCCTGCCCGCTGAAGATATTCCTTTCCCCGAACTCGACCTGGAACAGGTGCCGCCGCTGCCCACAGAACCGGCAGAAGAAGAGGAAGAGGTCGAGGATTTTGTCGAGCGCTTCGAGCCGCTTGAACCCGGCGGGTTCGACCGGCGGGTGCCGCTGGGGGCGGACGAAATGCCCGACTGGTTGCGCGAGTTGCCTGCTGCCGGGCTGGAGACGGAACCGCCATTGCCAGTGCCAGGCGCAGTAGAGGAGAGCGGGGGCGCGCCGTCGCCAGAGGCTACGCTGGATTGGCTGGACGTATTCGGGCCGGGGCTAGAGGAAGCCCCGCCGGTCGAGGAAATGCCGCCGTTTTCCTCACCCGCTGCCCCTGCACCCGAACTCTCAACGGACCTGGACCTGACCGAGACCGCCGCGCTCGACAGCGCCGCCCTCGATGCCCTGCTGAGCGCCGCCGAGGTGACGGAGCCGGTCGCGGCGGTGCCAGAGCCAGCGCCAGAGGCCGGGCCGGTCGAGTCGCTGCAAGACCTGGAAGCGCTCTTTGCCGGCGCGGCGGTCGAAAGCGAGGTGCCCGATCTGCAGCGGCTGTTCGACCAGGGCGAACTGGATCGCGTGCTGGGCGAAACAGTACTGCCGGAGACCGGGCCGCAACCTGTCGCTCCGCCAGAAGCAGCCGCGCTGCCGCCGGTCAGGGGCGCTCAACCGGAATGGGTGGAGGAACTGCGCCCCGCCGAACTGCCGGTGACTATCAAAGCAGCGGGCGCAGAGGCGAAGGTGCGGCAGCGCCAGGTCACCGAGTTGCCAGAGCGTCTGCGCGCCCTGCGCGAGCGGGCGTTGCGCGAACTGAGCACCTTGCAGGCAGAGGGCGCGGAGGCCGGGCCGCTGGCGGGCATCCCCGACGCCCTGCCCGCCGCTGAACTGGCCATCCCCGCCGCGGTGAGTCCGCGCACCGCCGTCCCGCTGACCCTCACGCCGGAGCAGCAACAGCGCGTGCAACGTCTGCAGGCCATGCTCGAAATCGGCCAGGATACGGAAGAAGAGACGCTGGAAGAAGCCGCGCGCGTGGCTTTCGGCGAGGCCGAACCGCTGGAAGTGCCCGCCCTGCCCGCTCGCCGCCCGCGTCGTCCGCGCCGCTTCCGGCTCGACCGGCTGGTGGTGATGCTGGGCATGCTGGTGGCGTTGCTCGCGCCGTTTGTCACCGATGCGCTGCACTTCGCCGCCGAGCCGTCGCCCCTGGACGGTGATGGGGCGGCGGTGGCGTCTGCCGTAGATGCCCTGCAGAGCGGACAATACGTGCTGTTCGCCTTCGAGTATGGGCCGGTCGCTGCCGGTGAACTCGACCCGCTGGTGCAGGCGGTGTTGCGCGACGTGCTGGCGCGCGGGGCCGTGCCCCTGACGATCAGTACCGATCCGGCGGGCGCTTTCCATGCCAGGGCGGTGCTGGCCGCGCTGGCCGATGATCAGGCCTTGCTGCGAGTGCGCGGTCAGGGCGAAGAGAGCCTGCAGGCGGGCGAAGATTACGTCACGCTGCGCTATCTATCGGGCGAGGCGGTGGGCGTGCGCTCGCTGCGCAACGTGGTCTGGAACGCCGACGGCACTCTGGCCCGCCATCCTGTCTTCATCACAGACCTGCGCGGAGACGACACCAACCTGCCCATCGGCAGTCTGGCGGAGGATGTTGCCCTGGTGGTGGTCGTCGGCGATCAGGTGGGCGCTGTGCGCACCTGGGCCGAGCAGCTATCCGGCCTGGCCGTGCCAAAAGTCGCGCTGGTGACGGCGGCGGCTGAACCACTGGCCGCGTCCTATGTGGGGCAGGACGGCTACGCGGGATACCTGGCCGGCGTGCGCGATACCGTCCGCTATGACGCCGAGCGCAATCGCAATACGCGCACACCATTTCAGATGCCCGCTGATCTGCCTGTCGAACTGCCCGATCCGCAGACAGCCCGCTGGCATAGCATGGCGCTGGGCGCGGCAGCGGCTGCGGGGTTCATCGCGCTGGGGACGGTCATCAACCTGCTGCGTGCACTCAAACGGAGGGGTCGCCGGTGACGCCTGAAACCCTCGATCTGGTGGCGGGGTGGGTCTCGCTAGTGCTGACGCTGCTCGTCTTCAGCTATCTGCTGGCCGACAACGTCCTTTATCGGCTGGCGATCCATGTGCTGGTGGGCGCGGCGGCGGCCTACGCGCTGATCGTGGCGACGGAGAGCGTGATCAAGCCCTGGCTGGAGGAAACCCTGCTGGTGGACTCGGCGGGGCGCGACGAAGCGACGGTGATCGCCCTGCGCGCCATCGGGCCGGTGCCGTTCCTGATCGGTGCACTGCTGCTGTTCAAGGCCTCACCGCGGCTGGCAGGCGTAGGCAACCTGGGCCTGGCCTTCGTGATCGGGGTGGGCGTGGCCGTGGCCATCGCTGGCGCGGTGAGCGGCACCATTCTGCCCCTGACGCGCGAAGCGGGGCAGGCGGTGGACGATTCCGTCGTAGACGGCCTGATCATCCTGGTGGGCACGATCAGCACCCTGATCTATTTCCAGTTCTTCGCCGTCGAGCGTCGCGGTGTGGTGCAGCGCCCGCGTGGGCTGCGCGGCCTGAGTGCCCTGGGGCAGTTTTTCGTCACGGTGACGCTGGGCGCGCTCTACGCCGGGGCGATCCTCACCAGCCTGGCCGTCTTCAGCGACGTGGTGCGGGCGCAGCTTGAGTTCGTGCTCAACCGGTTGGGGGGCTAAGAGACTGTGGCGGCAGAGCAGATCAACTCGATTCTGGTGGCCGATCTCGGCAGCGTGCACACCCGGCTGGCTCTGTTCGACCTGGTTGAGGGAGAGTATCGCCTGATCGCCTCGGCGCGCGCGCGGACGACTGCCGAGCCGCCGCTGGGCAAGGTCAGCCTGGGGGTCGAGCGGGCAGCGCAGCGCATGTCGGAGTTGATCGGGCGGCAACTGCTCGACGAGAGCAGCGAAGACCTGTTCCTGATGCCGGAGAGCGAAGGGCATGGCGTGGACGCTTTCCTGGCCATGGGCAGCGCGGGCCGTCCTATGCGCGTCTTTCTGGTGGGGCTGACGCCGGAGATCAGCCTGGCCAGCGGGCAGCGCGTGCTGGCGGGGAGCTTCGTCACCATCACCGGCACGCTGTGCCCCGACGACCTGCGCTCCGAGACCGAGCAACTGAACGCCCTGCTGACCAGCGATTCCGACCTGATCCTGATCGTCGGCGGGACGGATGGCGGGGCGGACGATATTCTGCTGGCGCAGTTGCGCAAGGTGGCGCGCGCCCTGTCGCTCATCCGGCGCGGCACAATGCCAGTGGTGCTCTACGCGGGCAATCAGGCTCTGCGCGCGCACGTCAAAGCGTTGCTCACGCCCTATACCACTGTCTTCATCGCCCGCAACGTGCGCCCGACGCTCAACCAGGAGCAACTGTTCCCGGCGCAGATCGAGCTGGCGCTGGTCTACGACGACTATCGCACGCGCTGTCCCGGCGGTTTCGCCGAGGTGGGGCGCTACAGTCAGGTCGGCGTGGTTCCTACGGTGCAGGGCACCATCAGCGCCATGCGCTATCTGAGCACTCTGCCTGGGGCGGGGCGCGGGCCGCTGTGCCTGGACATCGGCAGCGCCAACAGCGTGCTGGTCAGCGCTGCGCGCGGCGAGCCGCACTATGTGGTGCGCACCGATCTGGGGGTGGGACACAGCTTCCCCAGCGCTCTGGAGGCCGTCACCCCGGCGCAGTTGCGCCGCTGGCTGCCTTCGCAGGTCAGCGATGAAGCGCTGCTGGACTATGCGTACAACAAGCAGTTGCGCCCGGCGACCATCCCCGCGACGCTGGACGATCTGCTGATCGAGCAGGCGCTGGCCCGCGAGATTGGCCGGATGCTGGTAGAAGCGGCCCGCCCGACCTGGAAGATGGGGTTGGGACCGCTGTTGCCGCCCTTCAACCCGATCATCGGCGCTGGCGCGATCCTGGCCGAAGCGCCGCATCCGGGCGTGTCGGCCATGCTGTTGCTGGATGCTTTGCAGCCGGTCGGTATGGTTGATCTGCGCCTCGATCCACACCAGGCGTTGGCTGCGCTGGGCGTGGTGGCCTATCTCAAACCGGTGGTGACCGTGCAGGCCCTGGAAACTGGCGCGCTGCTAGACCTGGGGACGGCCTTCTGTCCGTTGGGGCGAGTGCGCGCCGGTCGCCCGGCCATGCGCGTGGAGATCAGGCAGCCCGGTGAGTCCATCTTGCGGCACGTGGTGCGCGGCGGCGAATTCTGGCTGGCTCCGGTCGCGCCGGGGACGCGCGTCGAAGTGACGGTGTCGCTGGCGCGGGGGTTGTCGTTGCACGGGCGACGGCGGATCAAGCGTCGGCTGGGGGCCGGGGCGGCAGGCCTCATCTTCGATGCGCGCGGTCGCCCGCTGATCCTGCCCCGTGCGCAGGACCGCGCCCGCGTGCTGACGGCCTGGCTCAAGGCGGCGATGGGCGGTCAACTGCCAGAAGCAGCGCCGCCAGCGCCGCCCGAAGAGTTGCACGCCGACATGCCCGACCTGGCCGCGCCAGAAAGAGGAGTGCTGGCCGCGGTGGGCGACTATCCTGCCTGGGATGAGGAGTGGACGGATGCCTCACTATCCTGAGACGACCGTCATCAAGGGCCTGACGCGGGTCATCCGTCAGCGGCAATTGCCGCGCGGGGCAGTGCACCGCCGTACTCTGGTCTCGGCAGGGGCGCAGGTGAGCGCGGTGACGGTGGTGCTGCAGGGCGAAGTGCTGCGCGAATATCATGTGCTGGACGTGGCCAAGGCGCTGAAGTGGCCCAAGGCGACTCCGGCGCAGATCGCTGAGGCCATCCTGGTGACGGAAGGTCAGCGGGTGCGGCTGGGCCAGGAACTGGCGCAGCGCGGGCGCGGGCGGCGTCCGCGGGTGCTGCAGTCCCCCGTGGAGGGCGAGGTCGTCGAGATCGAGGACGGGCACATCATCCTGCAGAGCAGCGAGCGGATGGTGGAAGTGCTGGCCCGCATTCCCGGCGAGGTGGAGTCGGTCGAAAACGAGGTGGTGCGCATCAACGGCACTGGCGCGGTCATTCAGTGCGCCTGGGGCAACGGGCAATTCTTCTTCGGCTCGTATCTGTTCCTGCCGCCGGAAGGCTTCGCCGAGCTGCGCAAAGCCGACCCGACCATGTCACCTTACCGGGGCAAAGTGTTGGTCAGTCCGGTGCCTGTCGAACGCGCCGAGCTGCTCGTTGCGCAGCACCTGCAGGTGGCGGGAGTAGTCGCGCCGGGGATGCCGGCCAGCTTGCGCGAATTTGCGATGGGGCTTACATTCCCAGTTATACTGACGGAAGGGTTCGGGCACCGCCAGCCGACGACGCTCATTTACCGGCTGTTGCACAGCAATATGGGGCGGCAGGCAGCCTTCGACGCCGCACTCCCTGAGCGCTGGTCGTGGGAGCGCCCGGAGATTGTCATCCCGCTGCCTGCGGGCGGCGTCTTCGTCGAACCCCCGTCGGTGATCCGGACGCTGGAAGTAGGGGAGCAGGTGCGCCTGACGCGCGCGCCGTGGGACGGCGTGCTGGCCGAGGTGGTGGCCCTGCCAACGGGCGCACAAACCATTGACAACGGGCTGCGGGTGCAATGCGCCAGAGTGCGCTTGCCCAACAAGCGAGAAGTGTTGGTGCCGCTGGCCAACCTGGAAACGCTGGGCTAGCGGGGCAAAGCTGAACCGGCTTGACGGTGCGTGTGTGCACAGCCTGACCCAGGCAGTGGCGGGCGCATAGCGCGGAGGATAAGGTCTCATGGCTGATGACGAACTCTTTGAAAACCTGGAAGATTTTGGGGATCTCGAAGAAGAGCCAAGTTTCGGCGTGGTCGAGGACGAATTTCCGCTCGACCTGATGGAGCCGGAGCCAGCAGGGCTGAGCCGCACCTTCAAGATCGTCGGCGCGTTGATGGCCCTGGCGGTGCTGGTCATCATCGTGCTGTTGGTGATCTTCGCCCTGGGGGGCAGCGAACTGTCGTCCAGTGAAAAGACCAGCACGGCTGTCGCGCAGCTCAACCAGACCATCGAGGCCCAGTACAATGCCACGCTGACGGCTCTGGCTCTCATCGAGGCGGTCAGCCAGACAGCGGTTTTCCACGCAGAACAGACGGCCACGGCGGAGTTCTTCGCGCGCCAGACGGAACAGGCGCTCGCCGCGACCAGCGCCGCGCAGACGGCCACTGCCGAGTTCATCGCCAATCAGACGCTCGCCGCCGCGCAGACGGCCACCCAGGAAGCGCTCAATCAGGCGCTCACCGCCACCGCCGAAGCCAACCGCCTGACGGGGATCGTCGTTGACGAGCAGGGCAACATCTTCGGCAACGTGACGCTCAAGCTCTATCGCGACGATGGCGACGGCGTCTTCACCCCTGCCGATCTCACCCCTGCACCGGGCGGCGCGCCGTTGGGCGCGGGGATGCTGGCGTACAATCAGCCAGTGCAGAGCACGCTGGAAGTGGGGCAGACGGTGGAATGGCGCTTCAACGGCGCGGCGGGCGAGGTGATCACCATTGACGCGGTGGCCGAAGCCCAGGGGCTTGACCTGTTCGTCGAACTGGTGGGGCCGGCGGGGACGGTGCTCACCGGTGACGACGACAGCGGCGAAGGTTCCAACGCCCGCATTGCCGATTTCCCGCTGCCCCAGAGCGGCGAATATGTGGTGCGCGTCAGCAGTGTGGCCGGTTCGGGGGGCTATACGCTGACCGTGGCATCCGAAGGCGCGCCCTCGGCGTCTGCGCCGCGCGACACGGGCGGCATTGTGCTGGTACAGGCGGGCAGTGCGCCCACGGCGACGCCCACCATCAGCGCCGACGAACTGATCGCGGTGATCACCACGGCCACCGACGGCAGGTTCGACTTTGGCTCGCTGGAACCGGGGGATTACTGGCTGGTGCTGGATTACGCTTCGCTGCCGCCCGACCTGCAGGCGCTGGTCCCGCCGGGCGAGCCGCTGGTGATCAAGGTGACGGTGCCGGTGGAGGGCGAAGTGCGCTTCGTCATCGGCGCTCCGCCGCCCACGGCAACGCCGGAACCGACCAAAGCGGAGCTAAGCCCGTTCGACATGACGGCGACGGCCTTCGCCCAGGAAGCGGCCCAATCGGTCACGCCGACCGAGACGGGCACGGCCCTGACTCCCACGCCCACCGTGACCGCCGTCCCGCAGACCGGCCTGTTTTCCGACATTGGCGACGGGTCGGCGTCCATAGACGGTACCAGCGGCCTGACCTTGCTGGCGATTGCGGCGGTGGGGCTGATAGCGGTAGTGTTCATCGCGCGCAAGCTGCGCACGTCGGCCTAGCGTCGTTTGTCGCGCGGTTCGGCAGATACAGTTCCGGGGGCGATGCGGGCCGCTATAGCCTGTCATCGCCCCTGTGCAGCCTGCAAGGCATGAGGCTGTTGAAAGATTGGACGTATGCCCCTGTCTCAACGTAATCGTCTGGTGCGCTATCGCTCCGAAGACGTGGCAGCCATCGTGGAAGCGCTCTCGCTGGGACGGCCTGTGGCGTTGGTGGGCCTGAGCAACTTCGGCAAGTCCACGGTGCTGCGGCAGATGGTGTCGCCCCCGGTAGCCGCCTACTACCGCGAACTCACGGGGCAGGGAGCGCTCTTCGTCTACATTGACTGCAACCGCATGTTGCAGATGAGCGCGCAGGGCTTCTACGAAACCGTGCTGCGCGCCATCCTGGAAACGCTGCATTCCCCCGCCTACGATTGCGCCGCTCTGTGCGAGCGCCTGCAGGGGTATTACGAGCGAGTGGTCAGCGCGGCCAACGCCTTTGCCATCCCTCTGGCGTTCAACGATGCGATCATCACCCTGCTGGAAGACCCGACCACGCCAGAAAACGTCATCCTGCTGCTGGACGAGTTCGACGAGGTGTTGGGCGGCCTGGACGAACGGGTTTTCCTCAACCTGCGTGCGCTCAAGGATCGCTACGCGCACCTCAACTATGTCACGGCCACCCTGCGCCCGCTCACCAGCATGGCCGGTGGCGACGACCTGGCCGAATTCCTGGAGGTTTTCGCCGCGCAGAAGCATTACCTGCGTCCCCTGGATGACGCCGCCGCGACCGAACTCGCTGCCGAAATTTTCACGCAAAACAACGATTCGCTCGACCCGCCGGAACGCGACTATATCCTGGCTCAGGCGGGCGGGCATCCTGGCCTGATTCAGGCGGTGGCTTACGTGGTGCTACAGGTGGAGTCGGGCGCGCCATCGGCCTATACCGAGCGGGCGTTGCTCATGGCCAGCGATGTGCTGCAAAACCATCGTCTGGTGCGCAGCGAACTGGGCAAGCTGTGGAAACAATTGTTGCCCGCCGAGCGCGAGGCCGCGATCCTGGCCGCGACGCGCGGCACGGCGGCGCTTTCCCCCATGCAACAGGAAGAGTTGCTGGCGCGGGGGCTGTTGGTGAACGACGGGCGCGGGCTGCGCCTGTTCTGCGAGCTTTTCGCGCACTACGCGCGCCGCCAGAAGATGGTGGCGCAGGATGTGCCAACGGGCGTATGGGTGGACATAGACGCGGGGATGGTGTGGGTGGACGGGCGGCGCATCGAGTCGCTGACCGACCTGGAGTATCGTCTGCTTCTGCTGCTTTACGGTCGGATGGACAAGATTTGCGACAAGTATCAGATCGTCGAGGCGGTGTGGGGACAAGAATATCTGGGCGAGGTAGACGATGCCCGTATCGAGAAACTGATCAGCCGTCTGCGCAGCAAGCTGGAACCCGATCCAGCGCAACCGCGCTATCTGCTCACGGTGCGCGGACGCGGGTACAAGCTGGTGCCGGCGGATGGCGTGAGCGAGACATAGGCGGCTGTCGGCCAGGCGCGCCGGGGTGGGGTGGCAGGGAGCAGGGCGTGAAGCGAGCATGGCCTATCTGTTGATTGTGCCGTTCGGTCTGTATGTGGCCCTGGCTGCTGTGATCGCCCATCACTTCTGGCGAGCGATCAGCAGCACGATCATGGTCGCCTATACGCTGGGGGCGGCGCTGGTCACCGGCTGCTACCTGATCATGGGGACGACTTCCAGCAGGACGGCGGCGGAAGTGACCGCCGTCCTGGCGGTGCTGCTTTCCGCCTGGACGATCGTGATTCTGATGCCCCTGACCCTGGTGGGGCTGTATTTCGAGACGTGGCTGCGCGCGCACTGGCGGGCTGTGCTGCTGGCCGTGGGGCTGATCGCCGGTGGCCTGGCAATCGTGGTGCTGGCATGGCGTGCTGCCGCCGGTTATCCCCTCGTCGTGCCGGTGACGGAGTCCGCCTGGGTGCCCTGGATTCTGGGCAGCCAGGGTTTCCGCTGGCCCTACAGCGCGCTTTTCTTCGTCGGCAGTCAGGCAGGGTGCGCGGCGGTCATCGGCTGGGCGCTATACCGCCGCCGGTTGACGCTGTGGCGCGACGCCGTCCCGCTGACGCTCGTCTCGGCGCTCAGCGTGCTCATCCCGCTGCTTTCGCCGGTGATGGGGGCGCGCTGGCTGGCGACGGTAGCGGCAGCGGGATGGCTGCCGTCGGTGGCGCTGCTGGCGGCGCGGGTGGGCCGGGCCATGCGCACTACCACGCTGAACCTGGCCATTCGCACCACGCTGCGCACCTATAGCGACGGGGTGGCGGTGCTCGACGCGCAGGATCGCGTGGTGTGGCACAACCTGCAATTCGCCCGCTGGTTGCCCGGCACACCGCCTCCCTTCGTCACGCCGCTTGCCATAGATGAATTGCTGCGTGGGTCGGCGCTGGCCCTGGTGGTGCGCGATCTCCTGGATACGGGCCGCGACCTGGACGAGTGCGTCCTGATCCGCGACGGTGAAGAATACGTCTTGCAGGTGAGCGTACGTCCGCTGGACACGCTGAGCGACTTCCCCGGTGCCCGCCTGATCGTGTTGCACGACGTGACGGCCTCGCGCATGAGGCACGATTTGCAGGCCCGCAGCCGCGAACTGCTGGCGCTCAGCGCCATCAGCGCCGACATCGCCTCCACCCTGGACCTGGAACAGGTGATCACACGGGCCTTGCAACAGGTGTTGGCGCTGGGGCGCTCCAGCGGCGCAGCCGTCTATCTACTGGACGAGGAGGGCAGAGGCTGTTTGCGGCTGGCAGGACGGCTGGCGCGGACTGGCACGTTTCAGCAGTGCCCGGCTGAGTTCAGTAGCGAGCAGGCCCCCTTCGTCCGCGCGCTGGGCAGCGGCTCTGCCTTGCTGGTCGAAGACGCGGCGGTTGACCAGAGCAACGCCGCGCTGATGGCGTATTTCGGCGTGCGGGCTGCACTGATCGTTCCCCTGATAGCCCGCGAACAGACGGTTGGCATCCTGGTTTCGGGCTATCCGGAGCCGCGCGCCTTCGATTCACTGGAAGTGGCGCTTTTCGAAGGCATGGCGCGTCAACTGGCAGTGGCCATCGAGAACGCCCGCCTGCACAGCCAGGAGCGACAGCAGCGCCAGACGGCGGAGGCCCTGCGCGAAGTGGCCAGCATCCTGGCCTCGCGCAATCTGAGCGAGACCCTGCAACTGTTGCTGGAAAAACTGCACGGCCTGCTGACCTATGAACGCGCGTCCATCATGGTGTTGGCCGAGCCGGGCTATCTGCGTGTCGGCGCGGCGGTGGGCTTTGTGCCATCCCCTGACGGGACGCCGATTACCGAGCAGCGCGTGGAGATCGAGCGCTACCCCTATCTCAAGCGGCTGTTCGAGCAACGCACGCCGCAGCTCGTGCTCGACACCGAGCACGATCGCCTGTGGGTGCCCGGCGAATTCCCCTATCGCGCCTGGCTGGGCGTGCCATTACTGGTGCGCGATCGGGTGCTCGGCTGCCTGAGCATCTCGCATCATCAGCCGGGACACTACACCCCCGACGACCTCAACACGGCCATCGCCTTCGCCAATCAGGCGGCAGTCGCCATCGAAAACGCCCTGCTTTTCGAGGGAGAACAACAGCGCCGCATCCAGGCCGAGCGCCTGCAAGAGGCGTCCTATGCGGTGGTCACCAGCCCGGACCTGGAGAGCGCCTTGCGGGTGGGGCTGGCTCATCTGGCCCAGGCCATTCCCTTCGACCGCGCGCACGTGGGGTTGTTCGAAGCCGATCAGCGATGGCATTTCCGGGCTGTTCACCCGCCCAGCGAGCCGCTCCCGCTCGATCGCCCCATTTCCATCAGCAACTATCCGCTGGTGCAACGGGTGATCAGCACCAGGCGCGCTGTGCTGGTGCCGGATACCCGCCAGGAGCCGCAGTGGCGACCGGGGCGCTTCATCAACCAGGAGATTCGTAGCTGGCTGGGCGTGCCGTTGGTGGTGCGCAACACCGTCATTGGCCTGCTGGCGCTCGACAGCCTCAAGCCAGCGAATTTCAGCGAAGAACACCTGCAGCTTGCGCAAACCTACGCCAATCAGTTCGCAGCCGCCATCGAGAACTTCCGCCTGCTGGAAGAAGCGCAGCAGCAAAACCGCGCCCTTAGCACGCTCAACCGGGTGCTGGCCGCCAGCAACGAGGCGCTGGCCGGTGAAAACCTGTTGCAGAATGTGCTGAACGCTGTGTTGCAGACACTCGACCTGCCAGGGGGCGCTTTGCATCAGCGCTCTGCATCGCAGCGCGAGTTGATCCTGCGGGCGGCGCACGGCCTGCCAGAAGTGGTGCAGGCCCGACTGCAGCGGCTGGAGGTGTTGCCGGGCGGCGAGGTGAGCCTGGAGGCGGAGCCGGGCTGGACCTTCTTCAGCGTGCCGTTGCTGGCGCGCGGCATCGAAAACGGCTTGCTCAGCATCTATCACCCGCTGGACTACCCCCTGGATGCCGCGCTGCGCGACCTGCTGGCGCGCATTGGTCAGCAACTGGGCGTGGTGCTGGAGAATGCCATCCTGTTCGAAGACACCATGCGCCGGGTGACACTGACGACCGACCTGGGGCGCTTGGGGCTGGCCATCAGCGCCCAACTCGACCGGCGGCGGGTGCTCTCCCTGTTGTGCGAAGAGTGCCTGGGCATCTTCAACGTGCAGGGAGCCTATCTGTGGCTGGTCCAGGCTGACGCCCTGGTGGGGGCGGAAGCGTTCGGGCCGGGGGCGGAGGCGTTCCAAGGACACCGGTTGCCTCTTGCGGAGGGGGCCTGGTTGCCGGTGCGCGTGCTGGACGAATGGCAACCGCGCTATGTCAATCATCTGGCTGAGAGCGACGCCCTTCCGCCCGATTTCGTCGCCCTGACGGGCGCGAAGTCGGCGCTGGCCATCCCGCTGCTCAAGGCCGAGGTGCCGGTGGGCACGCTGCTGCTGGTAGACACGCACAATCCCGAAGCGTTCAGCGAGTCGGTCATCGAGCATGTGGGCATGTTCGGCGTGCAGGCTGCGCTGGCCATTGAGAACGCCAGCCTGTTCGAAGAAGTGCGCCGTCGCCTGGATCACCTGCGCCTGGTCAATGAGGTGGGGCGTTACTCGACCGCCATCCTCACTCAGAGCGCGCTGGTGGAAGGGGTGGCGAGCAAGTTATACGACATCCTGGGCTACGACACCATCATCCTGCTGGTCATGGAAGAGGGTCGCCTGGCGGTGCGCACTGTCGTCGCCGAGGGACAGCCGATCAAGCTCGGCGCGGATGCCGAGCGCTACCGCCCGATCCTGTGGGTGGCCGGGCAGGCCATCGAGCGCTCTGATCCGGTGCTGCAAAATCAGCAGCACCCGCCGATTGGGGCGGAGGCTGCGGAGCAGCGCGATTACTGCGCGCTGGCGGTGCCGCTGGTGGTAGCTGATGAGGTGATCGGCGTGCTGGTGGTGGAGCGGCGCGGCTTTGCCAGCATTGGCCAGGAAGACCTGGACGTACTGGAACCGCTGGCCGCTCAACTGGCGATCGCCGTCAGCAATGCGCGCCTGTATGAGCGGGTGCGCGAGCACGCCATTGACCTGGAAGCGCGGGCGATCGAGCGCACCGCCAGGATTCGCGAGCAGCAGGAACGTACCGAGGCCATCCTGCGTTCGGTGGCGGACGCCGTCATCGTCTTCGATCTCACCGGGCAGATCGTGCTGGCCAATCCGGTGGCGCGCGATTTGTTCGAGCGGTACGGGCAGGATACCAACCTGAGCGAACACGTGGGCGCGCTGGTGCAGCGGGTGATGTCTCCGCCGGATACTCAACACGACGCGACCGAGCTGATTCAGTTGAACGGCGTCGTGCTGCAGGCGAAGGCCGCGCAGGTGATGGAAGGCGACGCTTTGATCGGCTCTGTGGTGGTGTTGCGCGACATCTCGCGTCTGCAAGAGCTGGACCGGCTCAAGGATCGTTTCATTTCCACAGTGTCGCACGAATTGCGCACGCCGCTGGCCAATCTCAAGCTCTATCTGCAACTGCTCGAAAAAGGCAATCCAGAGCGTTATCCTACTTACCTGGACGTGATGCAGCGCGAGGCGCAGCGGTTGGAGCGCCTGATAGACGATCTGCTGCAAATTTCGCGCCTGCAGGCGGAACAGCAAGGGCAACGCCGCCGCAATCACCTGCCGACGGCCATTGACGAGATCATTGCCCTGGTGGTGCAACACAATCAGCCTTGGGCCGAGACCGAGGGCAAGTTGCTGACCTATGAGCATCAGGGGGCACCGCTGCCGCAGGTCAAGGGCGATGCCGATCAGCTTGAGCGGGCGCTGACCAACCTGGTGAGCAATGCCATCCGCTACACGCCAGAGGGGGGGCGCATCGTGGTGCGCAGCCGGGTCGAACCCGCAGGGCAAGATGGACGAGATTGGGTTATCATTGAGGTCAGCGATACGGGCATTGGCATTCCAGCGCACGAGTTGCCCATGATCTTCGACCGCTTCTTCCGGGCTTCGAACATCAGTCCGACCGTGCCGGGCACCGGCCTGGGCCTGTCCATCCTCAAAGACATCATCGAACAGCACGGCGGTCAGGTGGACGTGGAAAGCCGGGAAGGCCAGGGGAGTACTTTTCGCCTGCGGTTACCGGCGTATTCTTCGTAAGGGAGCAGGCCGGAGAAAGCTATGCGCAAGCCGACGATTCTGGTAGTAGAGGACGATCTGCATCTGCTGGAAGGAATCCGCGAGATTCTAGAGATCAACGGCTATGAGGTCTGGACGGCAGTCAATGGGGAAGCCGGACTGTCGGAGTTGCAGGCACACCGTCGCCCGCCGGACCTGATCGTCTCCGACATCATGATGCCGCGCATGGACGGCTACGATTTCTTCGAGGCCGTCCGCGCCGAAGCAGCCTGGGTGCACATCCCCTTCATCTTCCTGACGGCCAAGGGCGAGCGCGAGGACATCAAGCGCGGCAAGCGCATGGGCGCGGAGGATTACATCGTCAAGCCGTTCGACGCGGATGAGTTGCTGGTGGCCATCTCTGCCAAACTGCAGCGCCGCAAGCAGATCGAGCAGCACTGGCAGAGCGAAGTCGCCAGCATCAAGCAGAACATCCTGATGATCCTCAATCACGAGTTCCGCACCCCGCTGACCTACGTCGTCGCCTACGCCGATATGTTGCACCGCGACGCGGACGAACTGAGCGTGGACGACATGCGCACCTTCCTGCACGGCATCAACGCCGGGGCAGGGCGGTTGCGCCGGCTGGTGGAGAACTTCATCCTGCTGGTCGAGCTGGAGACCGGCGAGGCTGCGCAGACCTTCGAGTGGCGCAGCACCGCCCTGGCCGATTACGGCGCTTTGCTCAGCACGGTGGAGTCCAAGTACGCGGAGCAGGCGCGCGAGAAGCAGATCGCCCTGGTGCTGGACGTAGATGATGATCTGCCGCCGGTGCGGGCCGACCCGCAATATCTGTCTGCGGCCATCGAGTGCCTGGTAGACAACGCGCTCAAGTTCTCCGACAAGCCTGGCTCGCAGGTGACGCTCAGCGCCTATCGCGATGGCTCGGCGGTGTGTCTGGCGGTGCGCGATCAGGGGCGCGGCATTCCCGACGAGGAGCGCGAAAAAATCTTCGAGACGTTCTATCAGATCGAGCGACACAAATACGAAGATCAGGGCGCCGGCGCGGGCCTGGCCATTGTGCAGGGCGTAGTACGCCTGCATGGCGGCGAAATCGTCTGCGATAGCGTCGTCGGGCAGGGCAGCGAATTCGTGATCCGCCTGCCCATCTATCCCGCCGGCGTATAAGGGGGCTTCGGTCAGATGGCTGTCAGCGCCGCGTCAGTTCGGCGCAGCGTTCTTCGTGCTACGATCAGAGTGCGCAGGAACGCAACACAGCGAGCGGGATTGCGTATTAACTGGCAGGCACAGAGCGGTCGGCAGGCATTCGCGGCTATGGAGTAGGAGGAACTGGTTGGGATGGCCTCACTCTTGCAGAAGATCAACACGCTGATTTCGGCCAACGTACATGCGCTGGTTGATTCGGCCCTGGAAGCCAACTCGGTCAAGGTGATGGACGAGTACATCCGGCAGGCGGAGCGCAACCTGGATGCCCTGGAAGATCAGGCGGCCACTGTCGGCGGGACAGTGAAGACGCTCAAGCGCAAATACGAGGAATTCGCCGCGGCGGCGGAGAAGCTCGACCGCGATATTGACACGTTGTTGCTGCGGGGCAAGACCGACCTGGCGACGGCAGCGCAGGCCGAGCTGAACCAGAAACAGGCGCTCGCCCAGGAATATTACGAGCAATGGCAGGCGCAAGAGCGCGAATACCGCCGGATGCTCGACGCCAAGCTCAAGCTGGAAGCCAAGCTGACCACCATCAAGCAGGAGCGCGAGCACCTCAAGGCCCTGCTCGAACTGGTGGAAGCCAAGGAGATGACCACCAAGGCCATTCGCAGCCTGGACGATCTGGCGGGCATCGGTGACGAGGACGTGGCACGCCTGGGCGAACAGATTCGCGCCCGCCTGGATCGCGAAGAAGCCCGCCTGGAGATGGCCAGCTCCACCATGAAGGAACAGATTGACGAGGCCATCGGCATGTCCGAGATCGAGATGCAACTCGAAGAGCGCCGCCAACGCCTGGGACTGGCGGGCGGGAGCGGCGGGGCTGGCTAGTGCCGTCCGCTTAAAGGCCGTAGCCTATGAGAGAGGAAATGCGCGGGCGCGCCTGGCGGGCCATAGTGCGTCAGGCGTTCTTCAGCCTGGAGAGCGCGGTCATCATCGCCCTGGCCATCGCGTTGTTCGGCCTGGGCTACCAGCCTTTCGACTGGTGGCAGCCCGCCTACTGGCTGATCTTCGGCGCGGTGGCCGAGGCGCTCTACCTGGGCGCGACGGTGAGCGATCCGCAGGCGGCACAACGCGCCGTAGACGCCATGCTCACCGAGCACTACGACCCGGACGACATCCGCAATCCCCGCGCTCGCGAACGTCTGCGGCGGGCGCTGGAATACCGCCGCCTGATTGCCGAAGCGGCCCGCAAGCACAGCGGGGCCATGCGCGTCAGCCTGGAAGCGACCGCCAGCGAGATTGACGACTGGGTGGCGCTGATCTATACCCTGGCCCGGCGGCTGGACGAGTTCGAGGAAAACAGCGTGCTGGCCCGCGACCGTCGCCTGGTGCCGCACGACCTGACCAACCTGCGCCGCCGTCTGCGGGCCGAGCAATCGCCCGAAGTGCGCGCCGAACTGGAAGAGGCCATTCAGGCCAAGGAACTGCAACTGGCCAACCTGCGCGCCCTGGAGGATCGCGTCAAGCGGGCCGAGATTCAGCTTGATCAGACTCTCTCTGCCCTAGGCACCGTCTACGCACAGGTGCAGGTGATCGATTCGCGCGGGGCCGACCGCACCCGCACCGAGCGCCTGCAGGAAGACATTCACGAAGAGGTGTCCTCGCTCGCCGACCTGATCGCAGCCATAGACGAGGTGCAGAACTACCGCCTGTCTTCTTCGGAGCGGTGAGGGGGCGCATTGGTCGCGGCAGACCTTCCCCCCGGCTATACACTCCGTCGTGCCACCCTGCTCGATCTGCGCGCCCTGCACCGGCTGGAGCGCGTCATCTTCCCCCGCGACGCCTACCCCTACTTCGAACTGGCGCTGCTGTTCCTGGTGCCCCGTATCATCAACCTGAAGATCGTCGCGCCGGATGGCTCGCTGGCCGGCTTTGTCTCGGCGTCGCGCGGGTTGTCGTGCGAGCGCGGCTGGATCATCACGCTGGGGGTCGCACCGGCGCACCAACGGCGCGGCCTGGGGTCGGCGTTGCTGGCCGCCGCCGAAGCGCGCCTGAAACGCCCCTTCGTGCGCCTGACCGTGCGCGAGAGCAATCTGCCCGCCATCCGGCTGTATCAGCGGGCGGGCTACTCGGTGGTGGCGCGTCAGCCTGACTATTATCGTGACGGTGAGGCCGGGCTGATCATGGAGAAGCAGTTAGCAGTAATCAGTTCACAGTGATCAGTTGACAGTGATCAGTTGGCAGTAGTCAGTTGATGGGGGAGTGGAGGCATTCTCTATGTGGCAGACGATGGGGATTGCCGTCACACTTCCCTACTCCCTACTGCCCATTGCCCACTCCCTCTATCTATCCCATTTCCGGGAACACCAGGAATTCCACCGTATCTGTCAGCACGTCCAGCACGGCCACCGAGCGCGCCTGTGGGAAACTGCCCCCCAAGGCGCCGGGGTTGATCACGCGCACACTGTACGGTCGGCGGAACTCGTCCAGGCGGTGATGCGTGTGGCCGTAGCAGATATAGGCGTACTTACCGCTGATGATCATGCCCGCCAGCAACGACAGATCGTGGCCATGGGTGACGCCGATCAGCCTGCCGTCCACCTCGATCTGCTGACTGAAAGCGGGCGGCATGGCTCCGATATGGCGGGTCGCGCTGAGCAGGTCGGCACGGGCGTGATCCATGTTGCCCCACACGAACGTCACCGTCCAGCCGGCGAAGAGGTAGACGATTTCCGGCGTGGTGATGTCGCCGCAGTGGATCAGGCGCTCCACGCCCCGTTCGCGCAGGGCGGCCAACGCCCGCTCGGTATTGGCGCGGTGATTGTGCGTGTCGGAGAGGATACCGATCTTCATCAGTCTTCGCTGCGCACTTCGTATTCGCCCTCGATGATCTGCGCCTGTTCTGGCGGCGTGTAACTGCCCCCCTGTTTGCGCGGGCGTATGCCCCGATATTCGTCTACCACGTCGCGCGGGGCGGCGTGAATGAACCACTGCAGGCCGACCAGGAAGGCGCTCAGGTCATCTACCACGCCGAAGGGCAACAGCACATCGGGCAACAGATCGATCGGCGAGAGGATATACAGGACGGTGAGCAGCGGAATCAGGCGGGTGGTGCCGCTGACGCGCCGGTCGAAGAGCAGCCGCGTGGCCAACACCATGTCGGCCCACAGGCGGGCCAGCAGGTCGGGGTTGGCCTGAGTTTTGCGCTTGGTCATGGCAACTTCCCTCGCAGGCAGACGATCTAGCGTTCTATTCGTAGTATACGCACTCGCTGCGCTGCCGTTCCGTTGCGCAGCCAGAAGGCAGCGTTCAGCACGGTCAGCACGGCAATGCCCACCATGCCCGCGACGAATGGACCGTCGGGATCGGCGGTGTACAGGCTGCCCGCCAGGTTGGTGCCCACCAGAGTTGCCAGCCCGGCGGCGGTATCAACCAGGGCGTAGGCGATGCCGTGCTGATGAGCGGGGGTGCGCTCGCCGATCACGCTGGCGGCGAGCGGGCGGGCGGTGTAGTGTGCGCCGAGCAGGAACACAGCCAGCGCGACCAGCAGCGGGCTGCTGGTGATCAGCAGCAACCCGAACGCGCTGAAGACCAGTATCAGGCTGGCGAAGAAACCGCGCCAGGAACTCAGCCGTCCCAGGGCCAGGCTGAAGACCGTCGTGCCCAGGGCGCTCAGCGAACCGAACAGCCCGATCGCCGCCCGCGAGAAGCCGCGCGCCTCTTCCAGGTATTGTGACGAGAGCGTCTGGCCGGTGAGGATCGCCACGAAGCCGAGCGTAAGCACCAGCAGAGCGCCCATCACCGGTGTGCGGCGCAGCAGACCGCGGTAGTCGTAGCCGTCAGCGGGGCGCGGGGAGACAGGATAGGGGCTGGTGCGGACGATGGCGATGGTGCTGAGGACGAACCAGCCCGTGCTGATCAGGTACACCCCGCGCAGCCCGATCTGCTCGCCAAGCCATCCGCCGATGCCCGGTGTGATCACCAGGCCGAGCGAATAGGCTGCCCACATCAGCGTCAGCGCCGCCTGCAAGGGCACTTCGGGGCGACGGGTGGGATCGTAGCGGGACGACTGCGTGATATACAGGTTGGTGGCAGGGATCGCCGCGGCGGAGAAGCCGTAGATCAGGTAGCCGGGCGCGGTCCAGCGCCAGTCTGGAGCCAGCGCCATGATCAGCACGCCGGCCAGTCCCAGGTACCAGCCGGGCAGCATCAGGCGGCGTGCGCCGAAGCGGTCGGCCAGGATGCCTGCTGGCAGCACGAACAACAGGCGGCCCAGCCCCCACAACCCGATCACAAAACCGGCCTGATCGGGTGTGGCCCCCAGGGACTTGATGTAGAGGGGCTGGATGAACATCCACAGCCCTTCGCCCACGCCCCACAGGGCGTAAGACCACATCACCCAGCGGGTATCGCGGCCAATGTCGTGTACCAGTGTGCGCATGATCTTTTCCCACACGGGGTGCAACAAGGCGTATTGCGGAAGGCCCAGTATACAGTGTCGCGCCCAAACTTTACAGAGAGAATCCGGGCTAAAAGCGGGCAAAATATGCCAGGCGGTTGGCTACATTGCTGGCCCTCACTCCTCACTCCCCTCTCGCTCACGACTGGCGTCGCGGGGCGAG
>DDBP01000286.1 GCA_002332795.1 Anaerolineales bacterium UBA2029
CGGTGGGCAGCGTCAGCGCGTGGCGATTGCCCGCGCCATCCTCAAAGACCCGCGCATCCTGCTGCTCGACGAAGCGACCTCCAGCCTGGACAACGAGAGCGAACACCTGGTGCAGGAGGCGTTGGAGCGGCTGATGCAGGGCCGCACGACTGTGATCATCGCGCACCGGCTGAGCACCATCCGCATCGCACACCGCATCGCCGTGCTGGAAGCGGGACAGATCGTCGAACTGGGCACGCACAGCGAACTGATGGCCCGTGGCGGGCTGTACGCGCGGCTGTACGAGATGCAATTCCGCGAGGCTGACCTGCTGGCCAGGGCGTGAGGCGCTGCGCTGGCGGTTTCACCGCAGAGGGCGCAGAGGCTCCGTTCCGCCTTTGCCCTTTGCGCTCTCGGCGAGTCTGCGGTTCGAGGGCACTCTAAGGTGCGCATGCACCCGACTTAGCCCGGCGGGGCGACCGTCGGCGGCGGGGTAGGGGTTTCGTCGGGGCCGAAGCCGTGCGTCAGCGTGCCGAAGCACACGTCCTGGCTGCAATTGCTGGGCCGGTTGAGATGTGCCGCCCACTGCGCCACGTTGCCGAAGCGTGAATGCTGCACGTAGTAGCGGTAGGCCACTTCCAGCGCCGAGTCGTGCTTCCATTCGGTGCTGCTGTCCACGATGATGGCGTCAATGGCCCGCTCGACGGAGCCGCGCCCCGGATACAGATGCGTGGTATGTGTCTGCCCCTTACCGTCTACGTAGGTGTAGTTCGGGATGTCGGTCATATCAATATTGTCGTAGCAGGAGCGGTCGCCCCGCCGCCACATCAGCTCGCACTGCTGAATGACGTTGCCCAGGTGTACCTGCGGATAGTTCTGGTACTCACCGTTGTAGCGCGGGATGTTGCACGCTTCCTCGCGGCGGGCGTCTTCGGGGATGATGCCCTTCTCGGTGATCTGCGACTTCACCGGCGGGAAGTCCGGCAACTGCTGATCACCGCTCAGGAAATCGCAGCCGCGACTGGAATGATAGTCTATGCGGTAGCCGTTCATGCGGTCGAGCGCCAGTTGGTTGGCGTGCGCGTAGGCCTCGGCGGGGGTGAACTCCATGTTCTGGCCGCCGTTGATCTGTTCCGGCACGCGGTGCACCAGCCGCACGTCCGGGCGATCCCACAGATAGTCAGCAATATAGGCCAGCGTCGTCGTGGCCGCTGCGCCCCAGTTGCTCTGACTGTCCTCGGCGGTGTAGGACACCACGTAGTAGGGATTCTTGACCAGCCAGTTCTGGAACAACACCTTGCACGGGCCGCTGCCCATCTCGGCGACGCCGTAGCGGGTGCTGAGCGGGCCGACGCAGATCAGATCGGCCCAGTAGTCTTCGATCAGGTCGGCGGCGGCGACCAGTTCGGGCGTGCCCCAGCCGAAGTTGAGACGGCATTGCTGATCGCTGAGCGAAAGGGTCTGCACCGTGCTCATGATCTGTTCCAGGATGGTCTTTGTCTCTTCAGCGTAGCGCGGGTCGCCGGTGAGGTGATAGGCCAGCGCCCTGGCATAGAGCCGCCCGACGCCGCGCTCGCTGTCAATCCAGGCCGGACTGTTGGAACTTTTGCACCGCTCATGCTCGTCTAGCTGATAGTCCCACTTGCGATTGGCCCACTTCAGAACGTCGTCTACCGCGGTGCGGTAGGGTTCCAGGCCAGCGGCGGCTTTTTCGGCAATGACGCGCAGTTCCTGAGGAGTGGTCAGGTAGCCGCGCGACGCCGGTGTGTTAGCGGGTTGCTGCGCGGCCAGTGAGCCTGTTCCGGCCCAGGCCATCAGGACGATCAATGGGACGAAGAGCAGTTGTAAAGGAGAACGCATGGCATCCTACGGAAAGCTATAGCCGGACGGGTCGCCTGCCGCGAACAGTGCGCGCAGAGTTGGCGCATCGCGGCGCTCGATCGAGTGCCGCAGCAATCGTACATAGACTCCCTGCTTCAGGCGGTCGGGCGGCAGCAAGGTGGCCTGTTTGAGGGCGCGATGCATCCAACAAGCATAATATAAGGGTTCTACATACTGACTGCCAAGCCTTACCTGTGCGCAATAGTCGCGCACGGTGCCGACGATCCAGGCGCTGAGCAAAGACTCCTCCAGCAGATGGCGCGCGACCCCCTCCAGCCGGTCTGAAATCCCCGCGACCCGCGACACGTTGAGCGCATAGGAGCGCAGGAAGTAGAGCAGGTCCCACAGCGGCATCCCCTGCGGCTCGGCGGATTCCCAATCCAGCAGGGCGACGCGCCCATCCGGCGCAACCAGCATGTTCCAGGGGCCGGGATCGCCGTGCTGGAACACCAGAGGGAACGGCGTGTCCGTTTCGCCCAGGCGTGCAATCTGCCCGGCCAGGAAATCGCGCTCGGCGGCGGGCAGGCGGTAGAGCGCCTGGAAGCGCTCGAAAAGCCGCTGCAGCGCTCCGGCGACCTCCTGCGCCGGCTGCCAGGAGACCGTCTGCGCGCCCAGATCGGTCAGCCAGGCGACGGCAGCCTGCGCGAGCGGGCAGGTCGGACTGAGCGCCGTCTGGCTGAGGAACGGCGCGCCCTCGACGATCGTCTCGCCCACGACGAACAGGTCACCGGCGCAGCCAGAGAAAGCCACCTGCGGCAGCAGATGACGCTCCCCAAAACCCTGGGTGTGCAACTGCTGTAGCGCGCGTGCTTCGTTCTCCAGGCGGTCGTTGAAGGCGGCGTCGCGCACCAGCTTGACCAGGTAGCGCGGCGCGGTCTGCGCCCCCTCGAACAGGAAGAAAAGCACCTTGCGCGAGCTGTATTGCCCGCCCGCCCACAGGCCCCAGCGGTAGCCGTCCAGCGACAGTCCAGCCTGCGCCGCCAGCGCTTGCAGGTAGGCGGGTGGTCCCGCCTGAATGACGTTCTCAACAGCACTGTATACCGTCCCAACGCGCCCGCGCCCGCGCTGATGCCACAGTGCTTCCAGGTCGCCGAGCGCGCTTTCCAGCCAGCGGGACAGGCGGCTCAGGCGATGTTTCAGCCCGCGCCGCGACAGAGCGTTATCGCCCGCGTCAGTATCGGCAGCGGGCACGCCTTTGCTACGTCCGTTCGGGCGGAGGGCGTGTCTGAGCTGCTGCACCGTGAGGACAGGGATGAACAATCGCCGCTGCGCGAAAAAATGGCGTGTCAGATGGTCGTCGAGGGGGACGGCGGTCTGCGTTTCGCCCCACAGCGGCGTCAGCCACAGCCGCCCGGTCATGTGCAGCCCGGCCAGGGCGGGCGGCGCGCCCCAGGTTTCGACGTAGACCAGCCCGCCAGGAGCCAGCACCCGGCGCAATTCTCCCTGCAACGCCGCCGAGCGGGACACGCTGCGCAGTATCTCGCGCCCGCAGAGCACGATCAGGTCGGCGCTGCCAGTTGGCAAGGGGAGCGCCCGCTCGAAATCGCAGATCAGCGCCCGCACTTCAGACGGCGGCGTGACCGCCTCGCCGGCTGCCAGCCCCACGATCAGGCGATCGGCCCGCCGGGCCAGCGCCCGCGCCGCAGCCGGAGAGGGCGCGCCCAGGCAAAGCACGGTGCCAGGGCGCAGGGTCGGCAGGGCGAAGAGCCAGTTGGCCCCGCTCACTTCGCCGCGCAGGTTAGAACCAGGGAGGAAGTCGCTGCTCAGGGTGCGTTGCAGCATGGGGCGTACCCTCTACCCCCCGAACAGGCGGCGCACCAGGGGCACGCGCAACAGTTCGGGGAACATGGTTTCCAGGTTCAGCAGGCGATGGTTCAGCCGCAACACCAGCACTGACATCAGCGCTGCAATGCCTATGCCCGCCACGACCGGCGGATTGACCAGGGCTTCCAGGGCCAGCAGGCCGACCGCGCCCAGGATGATCGTGGCATACATGCGCAGATAGCGCGGATCGACCACGCGGATGCCAGTGCCGAAGACCAGACCAATCTGTTTGAGCAGGTTGTAGAAGATCATGGTGCTCATGGTACCCACTGCTGCGCCCATCGCGCCATAGCGTGGGATGAGCAGCAGGTTGATGCCCAGGTTGACGAAGGCGATCAGCACGTCCACGCTGACGATGTAGCGCAGCTTGCCCAGCACTTTGAGCGTCAGCCCGTTCTGGCCAGTGGCCGCGTTGAAGTAGTAGCCCAGCGACAGCATGGCCAGGATCACCGCCGAGTCCTCATAGCGTGTGCCATAGAGCAGCACGGTGATCGGCCCGGCCAGCGAGAAGGTCAGCGCGAAGACGGGGAAGGAGATGATCGCCATCCAGGCCGCGTTCTGCCAGTAGAGCGTGTTGATCCCTTCGCGGTCGTTGCGGGCGAACAGGCGCGCCGCGGCGGGGGTGAAGAGCAGGGCGAAGCTCTGCAACACGATCTGATTGAGGCGGGCGGTGGGCTGCACCGCGCGAAACGCCGCCACGTCTACCGCGCCGCCAGAGCGTTCCAGCAACACCGCGTCCATGGTGTTCATCACCGTATAGACCAGATCGGTGGTCAGCAGGGGCATGGTGAAGAACAACACCTCGCGGGCGGGGATGTGCGTGGCGCTAAGGCGGAAGCGGGCCAGCACGCCTTGCTCGCGCAGCGTCCGCCACAACACCACCGCGAAGATGGCAACGCCCAGCAGCCCCGCGCCCAGGTAGCCCCAGGCCAGGAAGATCACGCCGCTGTCGCCCAGGATGAGCAGCGCCACGATGAGAATCTTCAGGCCCGGCCCCAGCACGTATTTGCGGAAGAAGATGGCGCTGGGCTTCGAGAAGACGGCGAACAGGCTGTTGAGCGTGTTGTCGAGCGCCTGAATGGGCGACAGGGCGACCAGAATCGCCAGCAGTTCGACGGCGCGGCGGTCACTGATCAGGTTGCCGGCAATCGTATCCTGCAGGGCCACGACACTCACGACCAGGATCATGCCCAGCCCCAGGATCGTCCCCAACACCATCAGCATCGTGCCGAACATGCGCGGATAGTCTTCGCGCTCGTGATAGATGGGCACGAAGCGGGTGACAGCGCGATCCAGCCCGAAGGTGACGATCGTCTCGCCCAGCGTGACCAGCGACAGCGCATAGGCGAATGCGCCGTAGTCCGCTTTGGTCAGGTAGCGCACGGTGAGCACCTGCACCACGAAGTTGACCACCATGGAGATCATCCGCCCGACCAGCAACAGGCTGGAACCGCGAATCTGGCGGCGGGTGGCTTTGACGACTGGCGGCGCAGGCTCGGCGGGCTGTGCGCTCGCCGACGGGGGCAGCGGTAATGCGCCGGGCGTAGAGTCGGTCAGGTCAGATGTCGTGCTCATGGCGATGGAGTCCTGACGTAGGACGGAACCTGTTCTGGGTCGGCGGCGGGGGCGGGCAGCAACACGCGGGCGGTCACCCCGGCCAGGGCCAGCAGAAACCAGTAGTAGCGCTCATAGGAAAGGTGCAGAAAGATGGCCGTCACCAGGTAGGTGAGGATGCTCAGGATCATCCCCGAAGCCAGCAGATACGCCACACGGTCGTCGCGCTGTGTCCGATGGCGCACTTTATAGAGGCCCGCCAGCGTCACCCCCACCATGGCGAAGAAGACGCTGAAGCCTACGACGCCGGTATCGGCCAGTTCTTCCAGGTAGAGATTGTGTGCGCGGCGGTTGGGATCGAGCAGCCGGAAGCCCACGCTGCGCCCGTAGTCGCGGATGAAGCGGGGCGTTTGTCCTGGCCCCACCCCCAGCACCGGATGGTCGAGGAAAATGCGCAGGGTGGCCAGGTTTTCGGTGGCGCGGCCCTGTACCGACGTGTCGGCCTGCGAGGGATCGCCGCCCAGTAAAGCGGTGATGTTGCCCAGGGTAGATAACCGGTAGACGTAACCAGGGGCGAAGGTGAGCGCCAGCACCACGATCGCCGTGCCGATGGCCGCGGCGATGCGGGGCCGGATCATGGGCGGCGGCATGATCACCAGCACCATCACGCCCAGGGCCACGCCCGCCCCGCGCGAGAAGGTGTAGAGCATCCCGCCCAGGATGAGCAGCAGCGCGGCCCAGGCAGCCCAGCGCCCGCCGCGGCGTCGCTCCGAAAGGCCCAGAGCAACGGTGAGCGGTACCAGCACCACCAGCACCTGAGCGAAGCGATTCTTCTCGCCGATTGGCCCGGCGAGCCGCTGCAACTGCGGTTTGTTGCCCAGGAAGTCTTCTTCGCCGACTGTCACCGCGGAGCGCGTCACCTGCGCGAAGCCGCCGAAGTCGTTGTCGTATGCGCCAGCCGTGCCCTGGTAGAAGGTCACGCCGCCCATCACCGCGCCCGCCAGCACCACCACCCACAGCGTGCGCCGCAACATGATCCGATCGCGCACGACGTTGACGACCAGGAAGTAGAGCACCAGCCCTTCCAGGAGGTAGTCTTTGATGCGGCTGAAGGTCAGTTGGGGGCGATCCGATACGGCGGCGGAGAGCAACAGCACGGCCAGATAGGCCACCATCAGCAGCACAACCGGCGTGACGATCAGTCGCTCGCGCCGCACAACCAACCGGTGAAACAAGGGTACGCCCAACAACAGGAAGAAGCTCCCTGCGATCTGTGAGGGCACGCCTCGCCGGATGATCAGCACCGAGAGGTTGGCGTAGAGGATGAAAAACACCACCAGCGCCGCCTGTTCGGGATTGGTGACGATGGCCAGGGCGATCAGCAAGGCCACCAGCCCGGCCAACGCCAGCCAGGGGTTGACCGCTGCCAGCAGAAATGCCAGCACGACGCTGCTGAGCGCGGCCACAGTGATCAGCGGCAGGGTGTTGAGCCGCTCGGACTTTTCGGCGAGACCAGGTGAGGTGATCATGGTTGGTTGTCAGTCGTCAGTCGTCAGTTGGCAGTTATCAGTTATCAGTGAACAGTTATCGGTGAACGGTTGGCAGTGAACAGTTGACAGCGAACGATGTTCGGTTGTCGGTTGCTGGTGAGCGATGCATGGTCGTAGAAATCAGCGAGCGGTCTTCAGCCGCGCCACCGATCGCCGACAGCTCAAGACTGAAAGCCCTTCTGCCGCTGCGGGGTCCAGCGGGTGATGCGCTGACCGCGTAGCACGTTCCAGGTTGCCAGCAGCGCCGCCGCATAGACGACGCAGAAATAGAACGGGATGGCGAACACCTTCAGCCGTCCCCAGCGCGTGCCCTGCCAGGCCCAGCCCAGCAACGCACTGCCGTAAAAGCCTAGCTGCGCCAGCAATGTCAGCCGGTAGAACAGCCCCTCGTCCCACAGGAAGAAATTGGCCGCCAGCAGCGCCAGCAGCGGGGCGAACATCAGGCGGCGCAGCACCTTGTGCGTGAGCAGTTGTACGGCGTAGAAGCCATGACGCAGCGGGTTGAGCAGTTCGCGCATCACCAGCACGCCGCGCAGCCCGCGCGTGATCACCCGCACCTTGCGCCCAAACTCGATGTCGCTGGAGTGCGCTACCGGCTCATAGGCGACAGCGTCCGGCGCGAAGACCAGCCGGTAGCCCTGCGCGATCACCCGCGTCGAGGTGACGAAATCGTCGGTCACGCCTTCGGGGACGGGCTGAAAGAGCGTCCGGCGGATGGCGTAGATCGCGCCGGTGGCCGAGATGGTGTTACCCGCGCGGCTCTGCGTGCGCTTTAGCAGCCGGTCGAAGCTCCAGTAGCTGCGCTCGCCCGCGCCCGTCTGACCGGCATCTTTGCCCGAAAGATAGCGCTGATTGCCCGCCACGCCGCCTACTGTGGGGTCGGCGAAGGGGCGTACCAGGGCGCGGATGGCGTCCGGCGCGTACATGCTGTTGGCGTCGGAGAAGACCAGAATCTCCCCGCGGGAGGCGCGCACTGCCTCGTTGAGCGCGCCCGCCTTGCCCAGCCGCGGCAGATCGAGCACGCGAATCCGCTCGCTCGCGTACCGTGAGGCGACGGCGACCGTGTCGTCGTCCGAACCGTCGGAGGCGATCACCACTTCCAGACGGTCCGGGGGATAGTCCAGCGCCAGCAGGTTTTCGATCTTGGCGGCGATGGTGTCGGCCTCGTTGTAGGCGGCGATGATCATGCTCACCGTCGGCTCGATGTCGGCGGCCTGCACGGGGCGTCGCCACACCATGCCCCGCAGCGCCAGCAGAATAGGGAAGATCAGGTAGGTATAGGCGATCAGCGCCAGCGCGCCCCAGAAAACATACACGCTCATGGCTGTACACTCCCACTGAATAGCTCCACCAGGCGGGCGGCATTGGTCGCCAGGTCGAATTCGCGCAACACTTTGTCGCGCCCGCCCTGCCCCAGGCGCGCCCGCAAGGCTGGATCGGCGGCCAGCCGTTCCAGGGCAGAGGCAATCGCCGCGGCATCGCCCGGCGGGACGAGCAGGCCGCTCACCTCGTGCTCGACTAGTTCGGGAATGCCGGACAGATCGCTGGCGATCACCGGCACGCCCGCGCCCATGGCTTCCATCAGCACCACAGGAATCCCTTCACGGCGTTTGTCGCGCGAGGGGACGCTCGGTGCCACCACCACATCTGCCGCGTTCAGCAGGGCGATCACTTCCTGGCGCGTCTTGCGCCCCTCGAAGTGCACGGCATCCGCCAGCCCTGCCTGCGCCACCTGAGCACGCAGCATTGGCTCGTCCGGCCCGTCGCCCACAAAGCGGCAGACGAACTCGACGCCCCGCTCGCGCAGCAGGCGACAGGCTTCGATCAGATGCGTCTGCCCTTTCACCTCGTGCAGCGTGCCGATGCACAGAATCTGGAGCGGGCCAGCGAGATCAGGCTGTGCCCGTCGCGGCTGAAAGGCTTCGGTGTCCACCCCGCAGTGAATCACCCGCACTTTGTCGCGGGCGCTCGCGCCGCACTCGGCGACGAAGATCTCCTGGTTGAAGCGGGCGATGGTCACCACGAAGGCGGCTTCGGCCACTTTCTGGCACAGCATATGTTTGTCGCGATGCAGGTCGGAGCCATGCGCGGTGAAGCTATAGGGGATGCCGGTCAGGCGATGGATGACGAAGGCCATTGCCGCCGGATGGCTGGCGAAGTGCGCGTGCAGGTGATCGATCCCCGCCGCCTCCATCAACTGCGCGAAGCGCACTGCCTTCGGGAAGAAGGCCAGAGCGCCCACGAAATAGCGCGCACTGCCCCAGTTGGCACGCAGCAGATCGCGCAGGGCGCCCAGGTAGGCGCGCGGCTTGCGGCGCAGATAGTGCCACTGCGCCCGCAAAATCGCCCCCGATAGCAGCGGTTGATAGTGCGCCCGCGCGACCAGGGGCGCGGCCTCTGGATGCATGACCGTCGTGCGTTCGCGCTGCAAAGGGAATAGCTCCACGGTCACGCCCTGCGCCTGCACGGCCAGCATCTCGTACAGGATGAAGGTCTCGGTGAGCTTGGGGAAGCGCGACATCATGTAGGCTACCCTGGGTGCGCGCGGCGCGGGCGGGGCGGCCTCGACCTGCGGGCGATCGGCGGAGAGCACGGTCATCACGCATTCCTCCTCGCCAGGCCATTCCGGGCCTGCAATGTTTCCCACAGGGCAGCGCTGGCTGCGCGGGCCGACTGCGCCGGATCGCCGCTGGTGTCAATCAGGCGGGCGTGTGGCAGGCGTCCGGCCAAAGCGCGGTACGCCTGACGCTGCTCTTCCAGGGCCTCTGGCGAGTGTTCGCCTTTGCGGGCGTAGAGCGTCGGCGCGGGCGCATCCAGCACCAGCACCAGGTCGGGCGGCGGGCAGGCGTGCGCCAGCAGCCAGCGTCTGACCCGTTTGATGGGGTTACGTGCCCGCCCCGCCCTGAGCAGCGCATCGTAGGGGTAGCGGTCGAACAACACCAGGTGTCCGCGCGCCTGCGCCATCCGCGCCCGCATGTAACGCCGCCACTGCGTCAGCAGCAGGCGGGCGAAGCGCAGCCCAGGCAGGCGATCCAGTGCGCCGGAGCGCGCCGCGCCCTTCTGATACAGCCCCATGTAGACCGGCGTCACCGGCAGGGCGAACTGCTCGCGCAGCTTTCCCGTCAGCGAGGACTTGCCGGCGCCATCCGGCCCCAGCAGGGCTACGGCGGGCAGCGCTGGAGCGCGCAACAGTCCCAGCAACCGCCCGATCCCGCGCTCCAACCGACGGCGCGGGCCGCTCCAGCGGGCGGCCAGGGGCGCGCGGCGGGCCAGATGCGCTGTCACAGCGGAGCGCTGCGCCAGCAAGGCATCCCAGTCCGCGCGTTCCAGCAGGGCGGAGAGCGTCGGCCAGTCCATCTCCGGAGACCAGTAGCGCTGCAACAGGGTTGTCAGGTGGGCCGGTTCGTTCACTTCGCGGCACAGGGCGAGCAGGCGCTCCTGGCGGTGCGGCGCGAAGTGCCCCTTGTCCAGAACAGCGTGCAGCAGCAGGCCGATCAGTTCTTCTTCCGGCGCGGGTACGAAGACTTCTCCGGCGCGGCGACGGCGGCTGAGACAGACCTCACCCAGGTCGGTGTGCAGTCGCCCGCCGTAGACCAGCCGCGTGACAGCGTCTACCTTCAGCCAGACGCCCGCTTCCGCGTCGAAGGTCAGGAAGAAGTGATGGGGCGCATGGCCCCAGGCGGGCAGGGGCACGAACCCCTGCTCGCGCAGAATCTGGCGCAGCACGGCCATCTGCTCGCCCGGCACCAGCAGGTCGAGTTCGCCGCCTTCCGCAGCGAGCCGATCCAGCCGGTCGGCGTCGCGCAGAACGCAGTAGGCGATCCCTGCCCGTTCCAGGGCGGCGAAGGTGCGCGCCAGTAACGTCGGCATAGAGGTCACGACTCCACCGTCTTGCTGGTCACGCGGCGCTGCGTGCGGCTCATCTGCTGGCGCGCTGCGACCGGGGTGCTGCGTCGCTGCCAGCCCAGCCGTCGGCGCAGACCCTGCGCTGGCGTGACGAGCACGGTGCCAGCGACCGGCGCACCGACCGCGTGCAGGTTGGTGAGCACTTCGCGCACCTCATGACGACGGTCGCGCCCGGCCCGCACGGCGATCAGGGTGCCGTCGGCGCGCGCGGCCAGCACCGCGCTGGCAGCTACGGTCGCCAGGGCGGGCGCGGCCAGCACCACGATATCCACTACCTCGTCCAGGTGAGCCAGGGCTGCCGCGAAGCGCGGCGAGGCCATCAGCGCGAACAGGTCAACGGGCTGCATACCGGCGGGCAGCACGGCCAGCCCTTCGACAGCCGTCGGCACCAGCATTTCGCTCAGTTCGTCGTCGCTGCCATACCATTCGGTCAGGCCAGCGCGATCGGTGAGTTCGAACATCTGCGAGACCACGCGGCGATAGGGATCGGCGTCCACCAGGATCACGTTGTCGCCCAGTTGGGCCAGCACCACCGCCAGGTTGGCGGCCACTTCCCCGCTGCTGCCGTCGCCGCGCACATCGCCCACCAACACCCGGTTGAGAGGGCGGCTGTGTCCGGCCAGGCGCAGTTTCATCCCCAGTTGACGGTAGCCCTCGGCGACCGACGTATCGGCGCGCGCCAGCACGATCGGCCCGTAACGGTGAGGTACGACGTGCGTGAGCAGGTTGCCCAGGTAGGGGGCCTCGCTGGCCGTGTGCAGGTCCTCTGGCGTGCGGATGGTGTCGTTGGCGCGTTCGGCGGCCATCATCAGCGCGATGCCGCCCACCAGTCCGGAGAGCGCACCCAGGATCGTCTTGAGCGAAATCTGCCGGTCAACCGGCCTGCCGCGCGTAGCCGGTTCCAGCACGGCGATCAGGTTGTTGGGCGCTTTCTGCAGGGTGGTGTACAGCGACACCAGCAGCCGTTCCGCCTCGGACTTGTAGGAGCGCTCCTGCGCGATGCGGTTGGCGATGCTGGTGCGTTGCTGTTCGGTGTCGGCAAGGGCCATCTCGCCTTCGAGCTGACGCAGCGTCTCTTCGCTGGTGCGGATGGCGCTCTCGACGCGCGCGATCTGCTCCTGCAACTGCTGCCGCAGCGCGTCGCTTTGGGCCGCCGTGGGGCTTTGGGCCACCAGTTGATCGGCTACCGCGTTGGCGATCTCCGCCGCGCGTTCGCGGTCGTCGTCCAGCACGCTGATCGTGAGAATCTGCGTGGTGGTGTCGGTGGTGATGGTGATCTTGCTCTCCAGCTCGCCAGGGCTGAAGTCCCAGCCCTGGTCAGCGATGAGCTGCTCCTGGAAGGGGCGCATGGTCGGCAGGACGGCGTAGACTTCCATGAGCTGGGCGGCGGCGCGCAGATCGTTCAGGTCGGGGTTCAGGCTTTGCACCGCCGGGCCGACCAGCAACTTGGTCCGGGCCGTGTAGTGCAGCGGCTGACGGCTGCTGAGCGTATAGCTGACCAGGCCCGCCACGACTGTGGTCAGTGCCAGCAACCATAGCCAGCGGCGGATCATCGGGAGGTAGTGGTGCATCATAGACGGTAGTCCCTCTTTGTTCTCGGTAGCAGCACGGCTGCACTCCATCGCGTACAATCTACAACGTCACGGGAGCAAGGCGCGCTCCCGTGACTGGGGGGAAGGGACTGGTACGGCGGGTGCGATGGAGGGGCCGGAGAAGCCGTCCAGTGACTCATAGCGGCTAGCGCGCGCCCTGCCTGAACTTCAGCACGGTGCGCAGCAGGATGATCAGGTCCAGCGTCAGGCTCATCTTCTCGATGTACTTGATGTCCCAGATCAGGCGTTTGTCGAAGTCGGTGTCGCCCCGGTCGTAGATTTGCCACAGGCCGGTGATGCCGGGCTTGACGCTCAGGCGCTGCGTCTGCAGCAGCGAGTACTTATCCACGCCGAAGGAGGTCGGGCGTGGCCCTACCAGGCTCATGTCGCCCACCAGCACATTCCACAACTGCGGCAGTTCATCCAGGCTGGTCTTGCGCAGGATTTTGCCCAGGCGGGTGATGCGCGGGTCGTTTTCAAGCTTGTTGCCCTGCTCGTCCACGGTCTCGCCGCGCTCGTTGACGCGCACGCCCAGCTCGGCCATGCGTTGATCGGCGTTGGGGATCATCGAGCGGAACTTGTACATCTTGAACTTGCGCCCGCCCAGCCCTACGCGCTGCTGCACGTAAATCGGCGAGGCGCGGTCTTCCAGCCAGATCAACCCCGCCAGCACCAGGCCCAGGGGCAGGGTCAGGGGCAGGGTCAGCAGGACGGCGGCCAGGTCCATAGTCCGCTTGATGCGCCGATAGACCCGGCGGGTCTGCGCGCTCTGGTAGGGCAGGCGGTTGACCCAGAAGGTGGGATCGTAGTAGGGCGTCTCGGCCCGCAGGGTGGAATGTGCCTGCGCCATGAACGGCTGCACCAGTTCGTCCCAGGTGGCGAAGAGGTCCAGCTTCAGCGCGTCGAGCAGGCGCGCGAGCGACGGTTGCCGCAGGGCCAGCGCTCCACTGCCATTGAGGCTGTACGGACTCAGTTCGGCGGCCAGTTCCCGCGTCGCATTGTTATCGTCCCTGGCGGCGATGCGCGCGGGCGCGGGTAGCAGGGTGCGCACTTCGCCTTGCTGGCACAGGTTACGGGTTGCTGCCGCCACCAGATCGCTATAGATCAAGCCGTCGGCGGGGAAAGAGGCGATCCCGATCGGCAGGCGCAGGTTGAGGGTCATGCTCACCAGATCGTGAATCTGCGCGGCCAGCTTCTCTGCCTCGTTGCGGTTGGTCTCCGGCAGGCACAGCACCAGGTTGTCGCCGTGCCAGGCCAGCGGGTCGGTGCGGTAGACGACCGACTCGACCAGTTGCCCGATGCGGGCGCGCAGATAGCTGCGCTGCAAAGAGGAATGGAAGTCGAAACGGTCGCTGACGGCGCTGCGCAACTGCGGCAGGCTATCCAGGCAGAGCACCATCAGCGCCACCGGACGGTTGAAGCGGCGGGCGCGGAACAGCTCGCTGTTGATCGTCTCTTCGCCCTCGATAGCCGACAGGATGCGCGTGCGGTCGGCATCAATCACCACGTTCTCCAGCACCTGCTCCAGCTTGGCGACCACCAGGGAGATGGTGCGGGTGAGAAATTGCGTGATGAACAGCACGATCAGCTCGATGGGCGTCTCTGGCCAGGTGAGCAGGGGATGCCCAAGCTGGCCGAGCGCCCCCAGCCCCACGTAGAGCAGTACCCCTGGAACAGTGACGATGGCCCAGTGCTGCGCTCCCAGATCGGGCAGGAAGAACATCACCACGACGATCAGCAGGGCCAGGACGTAAACGGCTGGCGAGAGATCCGCCCCGATGAGGTCTGGACGGGCCAGACCGAAGAGGAAGATCAACCACAATGCGGCTGCGACGATAAGAATACGCAGTTGAAACATACACCCCATCCCCGAACCGACTAAGACTGCCTGCGCAACGAGACGAAAACACCCCAAACCTGGCAGTACCTGAAGCTCCCCAGGCCGCACCGCCGGGCACCCCTACTACGGCGGCTGACTGTCCGAACGGCGTCGGCTCTGGCGGGTCAGCGGTCCGCGTGAGCGCGCACATTTCGTGCGAACTTTCAGCAATTGGTAAGGACAATGCATATAGAAGGATGACGCGATTCTAACACGGAACACAGTGTTATAAAAGTTTTTCTGGAAAAATTTACAAAAATTTGGGAAATTCTTAACCTATGATCGAAAATACATCACGGAAAAGTCAATGCTACGGGGAAACTGCGATGTTCTTCCTGTGATGTTTCGGATGTTTGACGATGACGATGCTCCGGACGGATTGTATTGTGCGAGGCGAGACCGCTGGCCCACCACCCTCAGGGCATCACCGCGTTCGCCGCACCAGGATTTTTGTAGACGCTGGCAATTTGAAATAAATCTGCTAGGATAATAATATAACCTGCACGGTCCCGTCAAGAGACAGCCAGGCTCTACAAGAAATCTTTACAACTTTTTTACCTGCTGCGTGGTGGCAGCAGGGGTTCTGCACTGGATTTCGTGGAAACGGGGATGGGATGGCACAGCCCACAGGCACAGTGGACTTCAACCTGCACGATCTGGTCGGCATTCGCCTGCTCGACGCGCGGTCGGGCGACGTGCGCGCGGTAGCCCGGCAACTCGGCCCGATTCAGCGCTCGCTGAACGGCCCGCCCGACATCGTGATTCGCTTCGTCGAGCGAATGCCCGTCGCGGGCACGCTGCGTACGCTGGGCATGGGCGAAGCGGCGTTTTCCGCCGACGAGTTCTTCGTATTGCGCAGCAAGCACAAGGCGCAGGCCCGCGTGAGCCTGGCCCTGGATCAGGCCGGGCAAGGCCCCTGCGCGATCGTCTGCGAGAGCGGGCTGCCCGCCGTCCCCCTGTTGATCCCGCTGATCAACCTGACCATGGTCGCCAAAGGGGTGTTGCCGCTGCATGCCGCCGCCTTCACTTATAACGGCGTGGGCGCGGTGGCGACGGGTTGGTCGAAGGGCGGCAAGACCGAAGCGCTGCTGGCCTTCATGGCGGGCGGGGCGCAGTATGTGGGCGACGAATGGGTCTATCTGCCCGCCGACGACAGTCGCGCCCTGGGCATTCCGGAACCGATCCGCCTGTGGGACTGGTACGTGCGGCAACTTCCGGAACTGCGCGGACGGCTGAGCCGCGGCGACCGGCTGCGGTTGGCGGCGTTGCGCGGGGTAGCAACACTGCGGCGGCGCATGCCCGCCCTGGTGCCAGGGCGACTGGCGCGTTTCCTGGAACGGCAGCGCTACGCCGACCTGGACCCGCGGATGATCTTTCCCGAAGAGCGCTGCGCGCTGGCCGGGCGCTTCGACCGACTCTTCTGGATGGTGACGCACGACGCGCGCACCATTGAGGTAGCGCCAGCGGACGCCGGAGAAATCGCGCGGCGGATGCTGCATTCGCTGCTCTACGAGTGGTTGCCGTTCCTGGAGTGGTACCGCATGTACCGTTTTGCCTTTCCGGACAGGCGCAACGAGCTGATCGAGTCCCTGGAAGGGCGGCTGACGGCGCTGCTCGACGAGACGCTGGCGGGCAGACCGGCTTACACGGTTGCCCATCCCTACCCCGTAGACCTGGCCGCGCTGTTCGCGGCGATGCGTCCGTTGCTGGAAGACGGCGGCCTGGGAGGGCGCGCATGATCGCTCCCCGTCTGGCTCCCGACCGAAGCTCAGCGACCCGCGCCGAAACCCTGCATGCCATCCGGCGGTTGGACTGGCGCTTCCTGCTGCCCGATCCGGCGCTGGGAAGCGTGCTTTACCTGGGCAAAGGGGAGAGCGATTTGCTGATGGCGCTGCGGGCCGCTGACCTGGACGTCACTGCGCTGACCGGCGAAGCATCCGGCGCGGCAGGGGCGTCCTTCGCTACGGCGGTGATGGTCAACCCGTCCCCGCGCGACGTGACGCTCGCGGCAACGCTGTTGCGTCCCGGTGGCTGGCTCTATGCCGAAGTGAACGGCGCGCGCGCCGCCCATCGGCTGGCGGGGTACCTGTCGGGGGCGGGATTCGGGTCGGTGCAACTGCACTGGCACTGGCCGGACTTCACCCGCTGCACGCGCATTCTGCCGCTGGACGACGCGGGCGCGCTGGCGTATGCCCTGCTGAAAGGGCAGAGCGGCGCAAAGGGGCACGTCCTGGCATGGCTGACCCGCAGCGGCGCGTTGCGCTGGCTGGCCCGGTCGATCAGTGTGGTGGCGCAGCGAGGCGATCGATGAATACGGTGCTCACTTTCTTGCGCGATCACCGCGAGCGCCTGGCGCTGGAACAAGGGGGCGTGCCGCAGCAGTTGACCGCCGTGCTGCTGACGCCGCGCTTTCAGGCGTCGCGGCATGTGATCGCCATGATCCTGCCCGCAGGCCGCGCCGAGCCGGTGCTGGTCGCCAAAGTGCCCCGCCTGGCCGGAGACGGTGCAGCGCTGGCACACGAGGCGCAGATACTGCGCGCGCTGGGGGACGAGGGCGGGGAGGCGATCCCGCAGGTCATCGCCTTCGAGGAAGTGAGCGGCTTCCCGTTGCTGATCGAGACGGCGCTGACCGGTCCGCTGCTGGATCGGGCGGCGGTGCGGCGCGATCCGGCGGGTAGCTGCGAGCTGGGCCTGGCCTGGCTGCTGCAAATGGCCGCGCAGCCGCGGGGGACGCTCGACAGTGCCGCCTGGGAGCGCCTGATCGGCGGGCCATTGGCGGCGTTCGCGGCGAGCTTCCCCCTGACGGCAGCGGAAGAAGCGTTGCTGGCCGAGACGCGGGCGTGGGCAGAGTCGTTGCGCGGCAGCAGTCTGCCGCTGGTGCTGGAGCACGGCGACCTGAGTCATCCCAACCTGATCGTCGGGCGGGGTGGGCAGCTCGGCGTGGTGGACTGGGAACTAGCCCGCCTGGATGGTCTGCCGGGGCATGACCTGTTTTTCTTCCTGGCCTACGTCGCTTTCGCCCGGCAGCGAGCGGAAGAGATAGCCGCGCAGGTGAACGCCTTTCGGGCGGCGTACTTTGGAGCAGAGGCATGGACTGCGCCCTACCTGACCCGTTACGCCGGGCAACTGGGCCTGAGCGCCGGGCAGATGCGGGCGCTGTTCGTGTTGTGCTGGGCGCGCTACACCTGGTCGCTGTGGGAGCGCGTCACCCGCGCCGCAGGGGCGACGGGCGCTGACGGCGAACGGGCCGCCTGGCTGCGCGGCAACCGCTATTACCGGCTGTGGGGCGAGGCGCTGCGTAACGCGCAGCACCTGAGCCTGCCATGACAGGAAGGCCTCCTATGCGTGTACTCTACCTGACCAACGGCTTTCCTTTCCCGCTGACCAGCGGCTACCTGCGCCACTATCACCTGATCCGCGAGCTGGCGGCATGGCACCGGATCACGCTGCTGTCGGTCGTGGGGCCATCCTTTCGGGGCGAACATGTCGAGGCACTGCGCCCCTACACCGAGCGCGTGTTGACCTTCCGCTCAGCGGGGCGCGGGCGGTCGCAGGTGGGCAAGGCGCTGGCCTGGGGGCGGGCGACATTGCTGGGGCAGTCGCCGGAGCGGGCGATGCGGGCCGCCATCCGGCAACTGTTGGCCGAAGAGCGTTTCGACGCGGTGCTCTTCAGCGGCAAGGAGACGCTGACCGCCATTGATGGCCTGCACACGCCGCCCGTCGTGGCCGACTTCACCGACGCGGCGTCGCAGCGGCTGCGCGGGCAGATCGCGGTCAGCGGCGGTTTCAAGCGGCTGGCCCTGTACGGCAAACTGATCCGCGTGCGGCGTCTGGAGCGGCGTATCCTGGCGCGGGCCGCGCACGGCCTGTTTGCCTCGGCGCGCGACCGCGACGCTGTGGTCGGCGGGCCGCACCCGGCCATGACCGTGGTGCCCAATGGCGTGGACACGGCCTACTGGCAACGCCGCGCGCCCCGGTTGGGTCAGCGGACGCTGGTGTTGACCGGCGCGATGAACTACGCGCCCAACGTGGACGCCGCGCTGCACCTGATCCGCGACATTCTGCCGCTGGTGCAGCGCGAAATCCCCGACGCCCGCGCCTTGATTGTGGGACACAGCCCGCGTCCGGCGCTGGTGGCCGAAGGGCAGCGCCCCGGCGTGACGGTGACCGGCTTCGTGGACGACGTGCGCCCCTATCTGGAAGAAGCGACCGTGTTCGTCGCGCCGTTGCGCTTTGGCGCGGGCATTCAGAACAAGCTGTTGGAAGCGCTGGCGATGGAACTGCCGGTGATCGCCTCGCCGCTGGCGGCGCAGGGGCTGTGTACCGAAGACGGGGCGCAGCCGCCCTTGCGCGTCGCCAGCACGCCCGCTGAGTTCGCGGCGGCGATCTGCGCCGAACTGCGTGCGCGGGCCGCCGATCCCGCGCCTGATGCCGAGGCTCGCCGCTTCGTGACGGCCCATTTCGACTGGCGGGTCAGCGCCCGCCGGGTGCATGAGGTGCTGCAAAAAGTGGTGGGGGAAGGGTGATCATGCGGATGTTTTCGGTGGCCATCGTGGGACCGGACGGTTCCGGCAAGACGACGATCTGTCGGCGGCTGCGCGAGACGCTGGAACTGCCTACACGCTATGTCTACATGGGCGTCAGCCCCGATTCCAGCAACATGATGCTGCCCACGACGCGCCTGCTACGCGCCATCCAGCGACGGCTGGGCGCGCCGCCCGACACACACGGCCCCCGCGACCCGCGCAGCCTGCGGGCCGCCGCGCCCCGTCATCCGCTCAAGCGGATGCTGCGGACGGTCAAGTCGCTGCTGGCGCTGGGCAACCGCGTCGCCGAGGAGTGGTTCCGCCAGGGCGTGACCTGGTATTACCAGTGGCGCGGCTATGTGGTGCTGTTCGACCGGCACTACTTCCCGGACTACTACAGCTACGACATCGCCCCGACGGACGAAGCGCGACCGCTCGCCCGCCGCTTGCACGGCTGGATGCTGGAGCATCTTTATCCCAGGCCTGACCTGATGATCTATCTCGACGCGCCCGCCGACGTGCTGCTGGCCCGCAAGGGAGAGGGGTCGGCGGAAGTGCTGGAGGAGCGCCGCCGCGCCTACCTGGAAATGCGGCAGCATATGCCGCGCTTCGCCGTGATTGACGCGACGCAGCCCGAAGACGCCGTGCTGGCCGAGGCGCAGCGCCTGATCCTGGACTTCTACACGGCCAGGAGGCGGTCATGAGCGACGGACGACCGACGGTGCTGGTCACCGACGCCGATCGGGGCAGCGCGCTCGCCATCATCCGTTCGCTGGGGCGGCGCGGCTGGCGGGTGATCGCTGCGGGCGGGCAGGAAGATTGCCTGGGCTTTCGCTCGCGCTATGCGGCGGAGCGGGTGGTCTACCCGGCCCCCTGGCACGCTCCCGCCGCGATGGTCGCGACCCTGCTGGACGCGGCCCGCTCCTACGACGTTGACCTGCTCATCCCTGTCACCGACGACGTGCTCCTGCCGCTGGCGGCAGCGCGCGAGCAATTCGCGGGCGTGTGCCGGCTGGCTATGCCCGACGACGCGCAACTGACCGCCGTCGCCGACAAGTGGCAGACCCTGGCCCTGGCCCGCGAACTGGGCGTGCCTGTGCCGCGCTCACACCTGGTCGAGACGGTGGCCGAAGCGCATGCCCTGGCCGCCGAGTTCAGTTGGCCGGTGGTGATCAAGCCGCAGCGGTCGCGTCTGGTAGATGCAACGAGCGGGGTAGACGTGCTGGAAGTCGCCTACGCCACCAGCCCTACCGACCTGGTGCGCGTAATGAGCCGTTTCGAGGGGCGCTGCGCGGTCTTGCTGCAGGAATACTGCCCTGGCGAAGGGCACGGCGTCGAGTTGCTGGCATATGAGGGGCATCCGCTGGCGGCCTTTCAGCACAGGCGCTTGCACGAAGTGCCCATCACCGGCGGGGCCAGCTCGCTGCGGCAGAGCGTGGCGCTCGACCCGACGCTCTACGAGTACTCGCGACGGCTGGTGGCGGCGCTGAAATGGACGGGCCTGATCATGGTCGAGTTCAAGGTGGGGCCAGGCGGCCCACACCTGATGGAGATCAACGGGCGCATCTGGGGATCGTTGCCGCTGGCGGTATTCAGCGGGATGGATTTCCCCGCTCGTCTGGCCGATCTGCTGCTGAACGGCCCGCCGTCCCCGTTGCCTGCCGCGCCGGACACCGACTATCGGGTGGGCGTGAAGGCGCGTAACCTGGAAAAGGAGGTCGTCTGGCTGCTGGCAGTGCTGATCGGGCGACGGCGCTATCCTTTCCTGGCCGCGCCAGGGCGTAGCGAAGCGCTGACCGCCCTGCCCGGCCTGTTCGACCCGCGCATCCGCAGCGATACTTTTGCCGGGGATGATCCGCGACCGGCGCTGGCCGAACTGCCCAAGATCGCCCGTAACCTGCTCCGCAAGCGGAGCAGAGCCAGTCAACGCAAAGGGGAAACGTCATGATCAAGCGACTGGCGCTGCTGGCCATGCGCGGCGCGCCCTTTGCCCGCCTGGTGAGCCTGCTGGAACGCTGGGATAGCTGGCGCGCCAATATGCTGGCCGTGCTGACCTATCACCGGGTGGACGAGGTGGGCGCACGTCCGTACCTCAGTCCCTCGTTGTTGAGCGCCACGCCGGCGGGCTTCACCGCGCAGATGGAGTATCTGGCGCGGCATCATCAGGTGGTGGCCGTGCAAGACGTGCTGGCCGCTCTGCGCGAAGAAAAGCCTCTGCCGCCGCGCGCCGTGTTGATCACCTTCGACGACGCCTATGTGGACTTCGCCGAGCACGCCTGGCCCGTCTTACGGAGGCTGGGGCTACCGGTGACCGTGTTCGTCGCGACGGCCTATCCGGATCATCCGGAGCGGCTTTTCTGGTGGGATCGGCTGTATCAGGCGGTCAGCGATCCGGCCCGCAGTGCGCTGGATACCCCCGAAGGGCGCATCCCGTTGGGGTCGGCGGGGCAGCGACGGCGCGCCTTCAAACGGCTGCGCGAGCACGTCAAGACGCTGGATCACGATGCAGCGATGGCCTGGATCGCCACAGTGTGCGGCGAGCCGGTTCCCCCGCCCGAACCTACCGTGCTCGGCTGGGACGCGCTGCGTCACCTGGCCCGCCAGGGGGTGACGCTGGGCGCGCACACGCAGACGCACCCGCTGATCAACCGCGTATCGCTGGCGCGGGCGCAGGCCGAGGCGCTCGGTTCGCTGGAGGACTTGCGCCGCGAGATCGGCGATGTGTTGCCGATCTTCGCCTACCCCAGCGGGGGCGTGGACACGCAGGTCGCAGCCCAGTTGGCGCTGGCGGGGTTCGCGCTGGCCTTCACCACCGAACGGGGACTCAACGACCTGCACACCGCTGACCCGCTGCGTTTGCGGCGGATCAACGTGGGCGTGCAGACGCCGCTGGCAGCGCTGCGCGCACAACTGGTGCCCGCTACTTCGGCGCTGGCAGCGGCTGTTGCGCCGTAGCGGGCGCTATTGGCATCGAAACCTGGGCAAGAGAAAAGGAAAGACCATGACTCGTGTATTTCACCTCCGCTCCCTTCAACTTGTCGCCGTGGCGATATTGATCGTGGGCATCGCCGCGCAGGTGCCCTCCTCGCAGGCCGGGCGTTTTTGGCAGGAAGTGCCGCGCCTGGATGGGGTGCGCATCTACTTTTCTGAGGACAACAAGGAACTCAGCCCCTACGACCGTTCCGACCAGGGACTGTCGCGCCTGGCGGGCCTGCTGACCAGCCTGGGCGCGCAGATCGAGCGACTCGACTGGCGACGTGACATCCCCGCCGACGCCGACCTGGTGGTGATCGCGGGGCCGACGAAAGACCTGGCCGACGATCAGAATGCGCGGCTATGGGCTTACCTGAAAGCCGGAGGCGCATTGCTGGTGCTGGCCGAGCCACTGACCTTGAGCAATGCGCCCGATGGCTCGACGCTGATCGAGTACAACAAGGCGTTTCAGGATGGGCGCGGCCTGATGCTGCTCACCTGGGCCGATTACGGGGTGAGCGCGCGCGGCGACGTGGTGGTGGAGCGCGAGCCGCAGGGTGAACTGACCATTGATTTCGTCGCTACGGGCCGCCGTGCCGCGCACCCTATCCTGACAGGAATCGAGGGCGATCTGGCCTTCTTCGGGGCGCGCTCAGTGATCTTCGACTCTTCGATCCAGCCCTTCTCGGCCACGCCGTTGCTCTTCGCCGGGGATAAGTTCTACGGCGAGACGGCCTACATAGACTATGTGCAGGTGGGCGAGGTCGGCTATGCTGCCGGGCAGGACACGCCCCCCAACCTGCTGGCGCTGGCAGTGGCCGCCGAAGACGCGCAGCGCGCAAGCCGCATCGTCGTCATCGGCGATCGCGACTTCGCCACCAATGGCGGCGGGTTGCGCACCTCACCGCCGAACACGGCAGCTTTTGTCTTCCCGGCCAATGCGCAGTTCCTGTTGCAGGCGGTGGCTTGGCTGGTCGGCGCGGACAGCACGGCTACTGTGCCGCTGGCGTTCCCCACGCCCATGCCCACGGCGACCCCTGCCCCATCACCTGTGGCGACCGAGGAACCCGCAGCCGGGGCGGAGTGAACAGAGCGTTCTATGCGCAGAATACAGTGGGTGGTCACGATAGGGCTGGCGGTCTCGTTGCTGGCCGGTGGACTTGGCGTGGGGCAGGCGCAGCAGGATACCCGTCCGCTGGTGGTGGTGGTCGAGGGACGGCGTCCGCTCGATACTGCCGCCATGACCAATATTGGGACGGTAGGCATCAGTCAGCTTGCCGATCAGTTCCGGCAACTCGGCGCGCGGGTGCAGTTCGTGCGGCTGGATGGGCCGCTCCCGCCAGAAGCGCGCGTGGTGGTGATCGCGCGTCCGCTGCGCAGCCTGCGGTTGCTGGAGACGGTCTATCTGTGGCAGCACCTGGTGCGCGGCGGAGCGTTGTTGCTGGCGCTCGATCCGGAAGAGTATTTCCTGGCGGGGCGCAACGTCCGCCCGCGCTACAACCGCAGTGGACTGGGGACGTTGATCGCGCAGGACTATGGGCTGATGGTGGGCGATACCTTCCTGGCCGAACCGTGGTATTCGGGCGACTCGATCCAGAAGCTGGAGAACACCTACGGCCTGGCTTTCGCCGAACTGAATGGGGAGCCGGTCACCGCGCCCCTGGTGCAATATGGCGTGCCGGTGTGGATATGGGGGGCGCGCAGCCTGCTGGTTGACCCGCTGGGAGCGGGCAGCGTTGCCGCGCCGTTGCTGGCCGTGCAAGCCGCCTACGCCGAAACCGATAGTGGCGTTTTCCGCACACAGGCATTGCCTGCGCCTCCCGTCCCGCTGCAATACGACGCAGGCAAAGACCTGCCCGGCGGATCGTTCACCATGGCGGCGCGGGCCATGCGCACCTCTTCCGGCGCGCGGATCGCCATCCTGGGCGATTCCGAGCTGCTGCAGAACGGCTATGGCCTGGTGCGCGATGGGACAGTGTCGCGCTACCCCGGCAACGCCATCTTCGCCGGGCGGCTGGCGGCGTGGCTGCTGGGCCTGCCAGAAGAAGAGTGGCCGTCGTTGCCTGCGGGCTGGACGTGGATCGCGCCCGACGGCGACGCCGCCGACTGGGAAGGGCAGGCGCTCGCGCCAGTGTCGGACGATCAGGAAGGGATCGAGGGGGCCTATGATCTGGCCGAGGTCGCCGCTTTCACCGATGACCGCTATCTCTACCTGCTGGCCCGCACCTACAGTGTCCCTGCTCAGCCGGTCTGGCTGGAAGTAACGCGCAGCGACGGGGCGACGGTACGTGTCACAGCGCAAGGGGCGTCCCTGAGCACCCCAGACGGGACGCAAGTCGCCGTCCCCGATGCGACGCTGGCCGTGGGCACCGTCCTGGAGGCGCGCGTCCCCTTGCGCGTCGCCGCAACGGGGCGCGCCCTGACGACGGTGTGCCTGGGCGTGGCCGAACAGCCGGACGCCCGCCCTGTAGATTGCCTGGGGCGTCCTCTGTCCGTGCCCGTCGCGCGGACGCGCGCGCCCGCTGATGCGCTGTGGAAAGGGCATATGCTGGTCACCATCTATTCGACCGCGGGCGTCTATCTGCGCCAGGGTCCTTCGACCAGCACGCCCGTCCAGGCCACGCTACGCTATGGCACGACGCTGGCCGCGCTGGGCCGCACGGCGGACGGCGCGTGGATTCGTGTGCAGGATGCGCGCTACGCGGGCTGGGTGGCCGCTTACCTGCTGACGCCCAACGGGGATTTCTCGACGCTGCCGGTGTTGAGCGAGTCCGCCGGCTGAGGGTCATCGCAGCACTCATCGAAGACGCGCTGAGGGTCTAAGGAGCCTGACCATGTTGCACAACCGTTTGTTCACGGGGATCGCGGTCGTTGTGCTGACCGCGCTGGTGATTGTGGTCGCCGTCATCCTGTTGCTGTCGCGCTCCTCGTCGTCTTCCTCGGCGACGACCAGCACGCCCGCTCCGGCCAGCCCTTCGCCTGCCGCCTCCCTCACAGAGGAAGAAGGCAGTGATGCGCTGGCAGCGCACAAGGAGGTGATCCGCCGCGTCATCGAGGATGTCTTCAGCGACGGAGAGACAGCCGCCATCCCGACGCTCTATGCGGAGGGGTTCGTGGCACACCTGCCCATCAGTCAGACCGACCGTCCGGAGCTATCGCGCGCCGATCTCTCTGAGATCGTGCACCTGCTGCACGAGGCCATGCCCGATCTGCAGGTGACGCCGGAGATCGTCGTTGCCGAGGGCGACTATGTGGCCGTGCGGGCTACGCTGCGCGGCACGTTCGCCAGCGAGTTCTACGACTACCCGCCTACGGGCTTGCCCGTCGAACTGAGCTTCACCGTCATTCACCGTTTCGATGCCAGCGGCGCCATCGCCGAGGCGTGGGTGACCTATGACACGCTGGCGTTGCGGCGGGCGCTGGGGCAGTCGGTCGAGTAGAGCGGCAGGCGGTCGAGGGGCAGCAGGGGGCTGTTGCCCCTCGCTCCTGAGATTGGGGGAGCGAGAAAGTAAGAAATTATTGACAAAATTTTGCTTTTTCCGGAGATGTGGTAAAATGAATCGTTGATGTTGCTATAACTATCTCTATAACATTGTCGAATCGGGTGGGGAAGCAGGGCGACTCCGCCGTAAACACCGCCCTCGAGTTGGATGGGGATGGGGCTATGAACGACAGACGGGCTTTGGTGTTAGGGAGCAGAACGCGCCTCTTGCCGGTGTTCGCGCTGGTTCTGCTCACCCTGGCGGCGGCCAATGGTTTGCTGGTGGATCGTCAGCCGGCGCGCACCTTCGCGCAGGAGGGCGACGTCGGCTATGTGGACTTCAGCTACGGTTCGTCGGTGACCTCTTCCCCGACCGGCGAAAAACCGGAGAGCAAGCTGTGGTGGAACGATGGCGTGTGGTGGGGCGTGCTCTACAGTCAGGCGGCGGGCGAATACCGCATCTATCGCCTGGACTGGACCACGCAGACCTGGTCGGATACTGGCACGCCAGTAGACGAGCGCGAATCCACCAAGGCCGATGCCCTGTGGGACGCGGCAGCGCAGAAGCTCTATGTGGTGTCGCACGTCTTCACGACCAGCGCCGCCGCAGCGACGGAAGCCAACTGGGGGCGGCTCTACCGCTATAGCTACAACAGCGCCACGCAGCGGTATTCTCTGGACTCAGGTTTTCCCGTCACTGTCACGCGGGGCAAATCGGAGACGCTGACCATCGCCAAGGATTCGACCGGCACGCTGTGGGTCGCTTACGTCGAGGCGCGTAAGGTCTTGATCAATCACAGCCTGGCGAACGATGCGACCTGGGGTACACCCTTTGTCCTGCCGGTGACGGGTGCCAGCAATACGTCGAGCGACGATATCGCCATGGTCACCGCCTTTGGGGGCAACAAGATCGCGGTGCTGTGGAGCAATCAGATCACCGACGCCATGTACGCCGCCATTCACAACGACGGCGATCCAGACACGACCTGGCAGCAGGAAGTGATGATTCAGGGCAGCGGGCAGGCGGACGATCACCTGAACGCAGCAGCCGACAGCCAGGGGCGGCTGTTCGTGGCGGCCAAGACCAGCCTGACCGGTGACAACCCGATGATCGTGCTCTATGTGCGCGGGGCGGCGGGCGGCTGGACGCGCTACACCTTCGGCACGGGAATTGACAATCACACTCGCCCTATCGTGCTGCTCGACGAAGAACATGGCCTCGTGCACATGTTCGCTACGTCGGGGCAAAGCGGCGGGGCGGTTTATCACAAGCAGAGTGATATCAACAACATTGCCTTTCCGCCCGGCAAGGGCACAGTCTTCATCAGCAAAGCTACGACCTCGAAGACCAACGATCCTTCATCCACCAAGCAAAACGTGAACAGCATCACCGGCCTGGTAGTGATTGCCAGCAATAGCTCGACCAATTTCTATTATCACAACTTCATGAACCTGACGGGCGGCCCCCTGCCGACGGCTACGCCCAGCAACACGCCGACCTATACCTTCACGCCGTCTATCACGCCGACGCCGTCGGATACTCCCACGCCATCCATCACGCCGACTCCGTCTATCACACCGACTCCGTCCAACACACCGACGCCGTCGAATACGCCGACTCCGTCCAACACGCCCACGCCTTCCGATACGCCGACGGCGACGTTCACGGCCACGAATACCTGGACACCCACGGCGACGTTCACGCCGACGAATACGCCCATTCCGCCTTCGGTGTTGCGTTTTGGGCCGAGCGACGACGCGCGGGTGTACTCGGTCAGCCCGAACAACAACTATGGCACCTCGACCTTCCTGCGCACGCGCCTGACGAGCACGGAGGAGTACCGCAGCTATCTGAAGTTCACGGTGGTGGGGGTCTCTGGCACGGTGACGCGGGCGACGCTGCGCCTGTTCGTCTACGACGGTGGGCCGGACGCGGGGCGGGTGTACGCCGTGTCGAACGAGTACGCGACGGGCGGGGCCTGGACGGAACTGGGCATCACCTGGAACAAC
>DDBP01000162.1 GCA_002332795.1 Anaerolineales bacterium UBA2029
ATCACCGGCACGATCAGCGCGCGGCCCAGACGCCTGGCAGTGGACTGTCGCCAGGCGGCCAGCGGCGCGACGCCCATCAGCACGAACAGCCCCACCAGGAACCAGCGCGTCACCGGCGGATAGTAGTCCGGTCCCAGGTTGATCACCGTCTTGCGCAGACCCAGGTCTACCAGGATGGTGGTGATCGCCTCTGCCCACGATCCCCACAGTACAACGATGGTCAGGCCCAGGAACAGCCAGTTGTTGAGCAGGAAGAACGCCTCGCGGCTGACCAGGGAGTCCAGTTCGTCCGCTCCGCGCAGGTCACCGCGCTGTTGCCGCCAGGAGAGCAGGGCGAAGCTGCCGATCATCGCCAGCGCCAGGAAAGCGAACATGGGCCGGCCTATGTCCGACTCGGCGAAGGAGTGCACGCTGCTGACGACGCCGCTGCGCGTGGCGAACGTACCCAGCACGACCAGCAGATAGGTCATGATGATCAGCAACATGTTCCAGAACTTGAGCATCCCCCGCTTTTCCTGCACCACGGCGCTATGCAGGAAGGCCGTGCCCGTCAGCCAGGGGAGCAGGGCGGCGTTCTCCACCGGGTCCCAGCCCCAGTAGCCGCCCCAGCCGAGCACGTCGTAGGCCCAGCGCCCGCCGAGCAGCAGCCCCAGGCTGAGGAACAGCCACGCCACCAGTGCCCAGCGCCGCGTCGCCCGCAGCCAGCCGGAGCCAAGCTGCCCGGTCACCAGGGCGGCGATGGCGAAGGCGAAGGGGATGGTGAAGCCCACAAAGCCCAGGTAGAGCATGGGCGGGTGAAAGACCATGCCGAAGTGTCGCAGCAGGGGGTTGAGGCCCTGCCCATCGGCGGGGTGAAAGACCTGCGCGCCGTCAGTGGGCGGGAAGAGGGCTGGTTCGATCCGTCCACTGGGCAGTTCCCAGTAGCGCTCGAAGGGATTCTCGATGAAGTTGTTGAGGATCAGGAAGAAACCGAGCGTCGCCATGGTCACCACGATCACCATGGGCATCAGACGGCGCTCGGACTGCCAGTTCAGCAGCAGCGCGGCGAAGGTGAACGCGCTCATCAGCCACGACCAGAACAGCAGCGACCCCGCCTGACTGCCCCACAGGCCAGTGACCAGGTAGAAGCGGGGCGTATCGAGGCTGGAAGTCTGCCAGACGTAGGCGATGCTGAATTCGTGATTGAGCATGGCGTAGATCAGCGCCAGGTTGGCCACAGACAGCAGCGGAAAGGTGGTGAGGGCCGCGTTGCGGGCGCTGAGCACCCAGCGGTCACGGCGCAACTGTGCTCCGGCCAGCGCCGCGATCAGCGCATAGACCGCCGCAACAAACGCCAATCCAGTGGTGATGATGCCGACTTCAGCGATCATGGCGTTCTGCTCCGTTCAACTTTTGACCGGACACTGACCAGAGACACGCACAGGCAGCAGGCGCTGTGAGCAACCGCCGCAGGCACCCCCCTTGCCGGGCCTCGGCCATCGTCTGCCGCGCTCGCTGCCTGTTGGCTGTCGGGCGTCTGGTTTTCTCTCAAAACCAGCATAATAATATGCCAGCCTGGCAGACCTCGCCACATTTGGCGGTATGATCAATGGCCCCAAAGTGAGCGAGGATTGGCATTACTGATAACAGGCGTTCCCAGTCCCACCGAAGATTATAACCACGAGAGACCATTTGTCTCCAAAGAAACCCGAACATTACCGCGCCCCAAAACACTGCGCCGGAGGATATCCGGCGCAGAGAGCGAGGCGTTACGTCTGTCAGCCGTGTCTCAGGATTCGACCTGATTGGGCACGTCTTCCTGATACTTGGTGGGGCACTTGAGGGTGATCTCTTCGGCGTAGAAGATGTACTGCCCGTCTACCTTCTGCAGCTTGCCCGACATGATTGCCTGCGCCTCGTGCTGCAGCAGATCGGGGATGTCGGTATCGTAGGCCACCACCTGCAGGCGCGTGGCATTGGGATCGTTCACGGCCATATAGAGCACCTTGGCCAGGCCGCCCATCTTGCGGATGGTGTCGTTGTCGTTGGGGATGTTGGCGATGACGAAGCGCAGCTCGTGTGTCTCCTGGTTGAAGACAGGATCACCATCCACCGCGCCAGATACGCGCACCGTCTTGCCGAGCATATCCGGATCGCTGAGCAGATCGTCCACCGTGACGTAGTAGCGAGCGCCGATCAGCGTGCTCGAAAAGAGCAGGTAAGCAATCGCACCCAGGATGGCAATGCCCACGATGAGGAACTTCCAGCGACCGGAACGTTTGGCCGCCTTGCGGCCCTCCAGCAAAACGCTTTCTTTTTCCCACTCAAGCTCGGCCATAATCCAACCCTTTTCCCATCTGGCGATGCTACGTCGGTATACGGTCATGGGAACGGCCCATCAACTTGAATTGTAGCAGCTTTGAGACGTCCCACCAATAGGCGGAAGCCCAGGAGGGCGTGCAAAGGTTGTCAGCGGCTTTGGTTCGCCGGATGGTTCTCATCCCTCGCCTCCTTTTCTGACCTTGCCCCGTTTCACCTGGCGAGACGATTTTTCGCCAATTCCCGCTCATAGCGGTACACTAAAGGTTCTGCGGCTGCAAAGCGACCCTCTTCCACCCCGATCCGTTTCATGCTATAATCTAGTGACGTGCTCCTAATCTTATCGCTGATACGGTGCCCCATGTTTGATGAGCCAAGTCGTCAGACAGAATACCGTGATCCAATCAGCAAGACCCCAGGAGGCATCGGGACTCACGTGATTCAGGAACTGATGAACCGCGCAGATCAGCAGGGCTATGTCACGTTCGAGGATGTGTTGGAGTTACTGGATGAGGATAGCGACGACGTCAATGCCATAGAAGCAGTGCTCGACGAGCTGGATGAACTGGGCATCGAGCTTCGTCAGCACGAAGTGGAATCGCACGACGAGCTAGACGACCCAGACGAAGAGTTTCACCCCGCAGAAGTCTCTCATGATCCTGGCGTAGGCGACATCAACGCTGTCTCGGCGGACGACCCGGTGGGGCTGTACTTCCGCCAGATGGCCCAGGAACCCCTCCTTACCGCCGAAGAAGAAATCGAGCTGGCCAAGCGCATCGAAGCGGGGCGCAACGCCGCAGAACGCCTGCGTAACGAGGCGAATCTTTCGGCGGAGGAGCGCGAGGAGTTGCAGCGCCTGGTCGAGGACGGTCAGGCGGCGCGCGAACACCTGGGCCGGGCCAACACCCGCCTGGTGGTCAGCATTGCCAAGCGTTACATGGGCCAGGGTCTGCCTTTCCCGGACCTGATCCAGGAAGGCAACGTGGGGTTGATGCGCGCCGTAGACAAGTATGACTACAAGCGCGGCAACCGCTTCAGCACCTACGCCACGTGGTGGATTCGTCAGGCGATCACCCGCGCTCTGGCGCAGAAGACGCGCACCATCCGCATCCCGCTGCACATGACCGAGCGCATCCGCCAGATGTACCGCACGGCGCAGGTGCTCGAACAGACGCTGGGCCATCGCCCCACGCCGGAAGAGATCGCCCAGGCCATGGCGCTGCCGCCGGAGAGCGTGCGCGGCATGATGGACGCCAGTCAGCACGCCATCGCCCTGGAGCGACCGGTCGGCGACGACGGCGATAGCGAGTTCGGCGACTTCATCGAAGACCAGGACTCGCCCAGCCCGGTCGAGGCGGCCACGCAGCACCTCCTCCAGGAGACGATCGAGGAAGTGCTCAGCGAACTGACGCCGCGCCAGAGTCATATCCTGCGTCTGCGTTTCGGGCTGGGTGGCGGTGAGCCGCACACGCTGGAGGAGATCGCCAACAAGTTTGGCCTCAGCCGCGAGCGCATCCGTCAGCTTGAAAAAGAGGCATTGCGGCGGCTGCGTCACCCGCGCCTGGCGCACAATCTGCGGGATTACCTGAGCTAGTCTGGGCCGACAACTGCATAGCATGAACCGGCCAGGGTGCACAGCCCTGGCCTTCTGATTCCACCTGCGCCCGTCATTCACAGCCTTGAAAACCACCCTGGGCGTGGTAAACTACTCGCGACGCCCCCGTAGCTCAGAGGATAGAGCGCAGGTTTCCTAAACCTGGCGTCGGCGGTTCAAATCCGTCCGGGGGCACCAGAAAATACCCGGCTGGCTCGTGTTGCCAGCCGGTGCGTTTTCTTGAGCCTAGTAGAACTTGACGATGATGTCGTCAATGGTATCGGCGGCGTCGCCGATGCGCCCGCCCGCGTGGAACAGGTGCCGGTAGATTTCGCGCAGCTTGAGCATAACGATCACGTTGTCCAGGTCTTTGGGTTTGCGGAACAGGTCGGCCAGCGCCTTGGCGTAGAGCGTCTCCATGTCGTTGCGCACGGCTTTGGCACGGATGGCGTGTGTGCTGGCGACACCCGGATGGTCGCTGAGTCGCTCGATGGCCATCTTGATTTCTTCCGCACCCTGGCTCAGGCGCTGCGCCATTTCCTGCAGGTGCAGATTCGGCTCCACTTCCAGGATATCCATCTCGTTGATGGTGAACCACGTGTCGTCCAGGATGTCGTCCACGGCCCGCGAGAGGGCGTGAATATCCTCGCGGTCTATGGGCGTCACAAACGTGCGGTTGAGTTCGTCCACCAGGATACGGCGCACCTCATCACCCGCTTTTTCCAGTTGGCGGACGCGCTGCGCGTTCTTCTTATTGGGTTTGGTCATGTAGTCAATGAGGGCCAGCGTGGCCTCGATGCCCAGGTCGCACTGCTCGCGCAGGCGCAGCAGGAAATGATCGGGCCGACGCCGGAAGCGCTCGCTGAAGCGCTGCGGAATGCTCTTGAAAAAGCGGATGATGCGGTCAATCATGGGCTGCGTATCCTTGTCTGGACAGATATTGGTTAAATTCTCTTTACCACAGTAAAATAATCTTAACCTTTTTCCGGCGTTTGCGCCAGGGCGAGTTGGTCAGGCGTCGGGCCAAAACCTGGTGGGACGAGACTTCCGAAGTCTCGCGGGCTTCGGAAGTTTGTTGTCGGTGACTGTGAGACGAGGTATAGCGCTCGCGCTGCCGCAAGCACCGTTAGCGTCTTTAAAACCCGTTGCCAAAAGGATTTCTGCTCATGCCCTCGTTGTCTGTCGAAGCGATCGTGTTGGTGCTCGTTGCCCTTGTGTTCGGCTTCTACAATGGTTTGCACGACTCTTCTAACGTGGTGGCGACGGTGATCTCCACCCGCGCCATGCGCCCCCGTCTGGCACTATGGATGGCCGCCATCGCCAACGCCGTCGGCCCGCTGATCTTTGGCGTGGCGGTGGCCGAGACTATCGGCCACGAAGTAGTGGCACAGCGCGCCGTGACCCTGCCCGTGGTCTATGCTGCCCTGCTGGCGGCGATCCTGTGGAACATCATCACCCTCAAGCTGGGCATTCCCTCCAGCACGTCGCACGCGCTGATCGGCGGGATGGTCGGGCCAGTGTTGGCCGGTTATGGGACGGGCGCGATCCTGGTCAACGGCCTGCTCAAGGTGTTGCTGTCGCTGTTCCTGTCGCCCATCCTGGGCATGCTCGCCGGTTACTGGATTATCAAGACCTGCCTGTTCCTGGCCAGGGGGGCCTCACCCCGCGTCAACGTCTGGTTTCAGCGGGGGCAGATTCTCACCGCGGCTACGCTGGCGCTCTCGCACGGCACCAACGGTGCGCAGAAGACGATGGGTGTCATCACCCTGGGGCTGGTGGCCACCGGCTCGCTGAGCCATTTCTATGTCCCGACCTGGGTGATCCTGCTCAGCGCGGCGGCCATCGACCTGGGCACGCTGTTGGGCGGCTGGAGCCTGATTCGTACACTGGGGGCGCGCTTCTACCGGGTGCGCCCCATTCACGGTTTCAGCGCGCAGACGGCATCCAGCCTGGTGATCCTGGGCGCGGCGCTGCTGGGCGGGCCGGTCAGCACCACCCATGTGGTCAGCTCGGCGATCGTGGGCGCGGGCAGCGCCGAACGGGTTCAAAAGGTGCGCTGGGGCGTGGTGAACAATATCGTCGCCTCGTGGTTCCTCACCATCCCGGCGGCGGCGGCGCTGGGTGCGCTGCTATACCTGCTGATTGATCCGCTCATCTGAAGACTCCTGCCTCCTGTCGTCGCCATAGCCTCGCGGGGCGAGGGACCTTGTAGGGGCGGGTTCGAAGCCTGCCCCTATCTTCAATGTGACCTTGTCCCCTCATCTCCGCGTCGGAGAGGGAGCGAGCCGAGCG
>DDBP01000163.1:0-4345 GCA_002332795.1 Anaerolineales bacterium UBA2029
ACAATCTTTGCATGCACCCCTTTTTTTTGCCTTTGCTCGCGGCGCTTGTTTATAATGAGACTTGGTCTATAATGAGCGTCAGGGGATTGCCGTATCGTCCGGTAGGCCGTCCTACTCAGAAGATATTTGTTGGAGCATCGAGATAAGTGTTTTGGCCAGTCTCCATAGGCACAAGAGCGCAGGCAAGGCAGCCCGGTGTACCGTTGCGGGGATTGGGATGCCTTGTTGCGTTTCTGGCGCTGGAGACGGGCAACGCCTTGTGGCGGACAGAGAAAGGAGCCGTTTTCTGTAGAAGCCACTCAATCGCCTGATCGTGTAAGGAATGCCTGGTCATTCACCCTATCGTTGGCTTGTCTCTATCGTCTCACTTGAGGTTACATGCAACGGAGGAACCTATGAAAAAGCATTTGGCATTGTTGCTGGTGATTGCGCTGGTGCTGGGGGCGCTGCCCGCCATGACCTCGGCGCAGGAGACCCCGACCCTGTTGATCTGGGCCGACGAGACCCGCGCTGCCGTCATCGAAGAACTGGGCACTGCCTTCGAGGAAGAATACGGCGTTGACCTGGTGGTACAGCAGCTTGGCTTCGGCGACATCCGCGACCAGCTACGCATCGCTGGCCCGGCGGGCGAAGGCCCGGACATCATCATCGGCGCGCACGACTGGGTGGGCGAGCTGGTGACCAACGGCCTGCTGGCACCGGTTGACCTGGGCGACCGCGTCGAGGAATTCGCGCCAGTGGCCATCACCGCCTTCTCCTGGGAAGGCGAGCTGTACGGCGTGCCCTACGCAGTGGAGAACGTCGGCTTCTTCTACAACACCGAACTGGTGCCGACCCCGCCCGCGACCTGGGACGAGGTGGTCGAGGTCTCCAAGGCGCTGATGGCTGAGGGCAAGGCCAAGTACGGCTTCATCCGCCAGGAAGGCGACCCCTATCACTTCTATCCCATTCAGACCGCGTTCGGCGGCTATATCTTCGGCCTGACCGAAGAGGGCGACTACAATGCCCAGGACGTAGGTGTGGACAATGAAGGCTCGATCGCGGCGCTGAAGTGGCTGCAGGGCTTGATCAAAGAGGGTCTGATCCCCAGCGGCCTGGATGGCGGCGCGGCTGAAGCGCTCTTCCAGGATGGCGAGGCGGCCATGTACATCACCGGCCCGTGGAACATTCAGCGCTTCCTGGACGCAGGCGTGCCTTTCGACATCGCGCCCATCCCTGCCGGCCCCGGCGGCCCTGGCCGTCCGTTCATCGGCGCGCAGGCGTTCATGGTGAGCGCCTTCAGCCAGAACCCGCTGCTGGCGCAGGCGTTCCTCACCGAGTGGGTGGCCAGCGAAGAAACCCAACTGGCCCTGTATGAGAAGGGCAACCGTGCGCCCGCCTTACTGTCGGCGCAGGCCAAGGTCGAAGACCCCTATCTGGCGGCGCTGGCCGTAGCGGCTGAAGTCGGGCAGCCCATGCCGGGCATCCCCGCCATGTCGGCAGTGTGGAGCGCCTGGACGGACGCCATCACCCTGGCCATGCAGAATCCCGATGCGGATGCAGCCGAACTGGCGGCCAAGGCGGCGGAGACCATCCGCGCGGCAGCGGCGGAGTCGGCAGCGCAGTAGCCTGCGCCTCACGAGTCCGTTCACAGTCAGTTTGCGGGGGGTCGGCAGCACGTTGCCGACCCCCTGTCCCAATAGGACTATGGATCGAAAGGAGGAGGCGCGCTATCGTTGACCGGCAGGCCGGTTTGGCGCGCAGAGTGCAATGGAAACGGCAAGGAGTGCTTTATCTCGCCCGCCTGCCGCGCTGTTCTCGTCTCGCTCGCTGCTGGTGACGGTGTTGCGGCTGGTGGCGCTGGCGCTGATTGATGCTTTTGCCATCTGGTTCGTCACGCGGCTGATCCACGATGGGGAATACCTGCTGGCGATCTTCGTCGCCCTGATCACGCTGGCGATCAACGTCGCCTTTCTCTTCGAGGGCATGTATCCCTATCGCTGGTTCGCCCCCGGCCTGACGTTACTTATTTTGATGATCATTTATCCTACTATCTTCACGCTCTACGTGGCCTTCACCAATTATAAAGACGGCAACCTGCTGACGCGCGTGCAGGCGCAAGACGTGCTGCTCAGCCGTACCTATCTGCCGCAAGACGCCAAGACCTATAGCTGGACGGCGTTCCGCTCGCTGGAAGACCCCAATCACTGGGCGCTGTGGCTGATCCCGACCGATGGTGAGGGCGAAGCGCTCTTCGCCGAGCCGGGCAAGGCCATCCCGCAGAGCGAGATCGATCTGGGCGAATACGCGCTCGATGAAGACGGCATCCCCACCGGCCTGCCGGGTTGGGAGCGCGTGCCCTTCGCCAAGACTATCGCCATCCTCGATAGCGTGCTGTCCAAGATCGAGTTTGGGACGGCAGACCAGAAGTTCATGCTCAACCCCAAGAATCCCACCAAACAGGCCGGTCGCTTCGAGCGCAAGTACACCCTCAACGACGACGGCACGCTCTACGATAACGAAACGGGCGTGACTTACAAGGCCATCCAGGGCACATACACACCGGTGGATGGGCCGTACAAGAACGCGCAGGGCCAGGTGACCGATGCCGAAGGGCAACCGTTGCCGGTGATCCGCCCCGGTTATTACGTGCCGGTTGGCCTGGACAACTTCAAGCGCCTGATCGAGAACGACAAAATACGCGGACCGTTCATCCGCGTCTTCCTGTGGACGTTCGCGCACGCCTTCTTCACCGTGTTCATCACCTTCTGGTTTGGGTTGTTCCTGGCCCTGTTGCTCAACGTCAAATTCACGCCGGGGCGCGCGGTGCTGCGCACGCTGTTGCTGGTGCCCTACGCCATGCCCGCCTTCATCAGCGTGCTGGTGTGGAAGGGGCTGCTCAATGAGCAACTGGGCGTGATCAACAAGTTCCTCACCTCGCTACCCTTCATAGACACCGGCCCGCGCTGGACTTCCAGCGCCCTGTGGGTGAAGGTGGCCATTTTGCTGATTCAACTGTGGCTGGGCTTCCCCTACATGATGTTGATCACCACCGGCGCGCTGCAATCGCTGCCGGGCGACATCTACGAGGCGGCGCGGGTAGATGGGGCCAATGCCTTCCAGCAGTTCCGTCACCTGACTCTGCCCATGTTGCTGGTGGCAGTGGGGCCATTGCTGATCGCGTCCTTTGCTTTCAACTTCAACAACTTCACCATCGTCGAGTTGTTCAACAAGGGTGGCCCGCCCATCTCGCCCGATCAGCCTGCCGGGCACAGCGACATCCTGATCACCTATACCTACGAGCTGGCCTTCGGCAGCGGGCGCGGCGCGGATTATGGCTTTGCCTCCACCATCACCCTGGTGATCTTCCTCATCGTGGCGCTGATCACCGTCTTCAACTTCCGCTTCACGCGGTCGTGGGAGGAGATTTCGGAAAATGTCTAGCCTCAGCTACGTCATGCACAACAAGATGGCACGTGACCGCTGGCTGAACTACCTGCTGCGGCTGTTCCTGGTGATCCTGGCGCTGGCGTTCGCTTTCTTTCCGATCATCTGGATCGTCTCGGCGTCGTTCGATCAGACGGGCACGCTCAACACGCAGCGCCTCATCCCACGCAACGCGGGCCTGGGCAACTACGACAAGCTGCTCAGCAGCGACATTCACCCCTTTGGCCACTGGATGTGGAACTCGATCAAGGTGTCTTCGCTCACCGCCTTGCTCACGGTGACGATCAGCGCCATCAGCGCCTATGCCTTCTCGCGCTTTCGTTTCCGCGGGCGGCGCAGCCTGATGTTGACCGTGTTCATCGTGCAGGTGTTTCCCAACTCGCTGACCATCGTCGCCACCTTCCTGCTCATTCAGACCATCGGGCGGCATGTAAGCTGGCTGGGGCTGAACACACACGGCGGGTTGATCCTGGTCTACCTGGGCGGGGCGCTGGGCATCAACACCTGGCTGATGAAGGGTTTCTTCGACTCCATCCCGCGCGACCTGGACGAATCGGCGCGCATTGACGGCGCGTCCGACTGGCTGATCTTCTGGCGCATCATCATCCCGCTGGTACGCCCCGTGCTGGCCGTGGTGGGCATTCTGTCCTTCATCGGCACCTATGGCGACGTGATCATCTCGCTGACACTGCTGAAGGACAAAGACGTGCAGACGCTGGCCGTCGGCCTCAACCGCTTCATCAGCGACAGCTTCAATCGCGAATGGGGTGTCTTCTCGGCGGGGGCGCTGATCGGCGCGATCCCCATCGTGGTGCTGATTCTCAGCTTTCAGCGCTTCTTCGTCAGCGGGCTGACCGAAGGCGCGGTGAAGGGCTAGGCCGACCACATTTCGAATTGCGGATTGCGGATTGCGAATTGC
>DDBP01000163.1:4471-11533 GCA_002332795.1 Anaerolineales bacterium UBA2029
TTCCGCAATCCGCGATTCGCAATCCGCAATCTTGTTAGCAGCCCGGACTCTGGCGGTTTCCTATGGAATTCATCTTCGGCACCTTTGCCACCGACCAACTGAAGGTCGTCCATCACCGGACGGCGCGGCGGGGGGTACAGCATGGCTTTGTGCTGTCCCCCCGCGATCCTTCTCCCGATCAGCCGGTCACGCTGACGGTGCAGATCGGCACAGACTTCGCGGCGGATGCCGTCGCCTGCTACTACACGCTCGACGGCAGCGTCCCCGCTGGTTCGCGCGGCGTGCCGACCAACGGTCAGGTCGTGCGGCTGACGCAGGCAGCGACCGAGTGGGACGCCGTCGCCTGGGGCTACGTGACGCGCTGGCAGGGGACGTTGCCGCCGCAGCCGGACGGCGCGGTGGTGCGCTATCGCATCGGTGCGTGGGCTGGCGACGGTCCGGAAGTCTTCGCCGACTGGCCCTCCGTCCAGGACATCGCCGAGCGCGCGGCGGCAGCCTTCTTCCGGGGCGAGGATGGGGCGGCCATCGCGCCACCCGCGCCTGGAGACGGGCTGGTGTTCAACTATCACGTGGATCGCCTGCGTCCGCCGGACTGGGCGCGTGAAGCGGTCATCTATCAGGTCTTTGTGGATCGCTTCTATCCCGGCAACGGGCGCGAGTGGCTGCGGCCCGATTCGCTGCGCGGCTTCTTCGGCGGGACGCTGTGGGGCGTGCGCGACAAACTGGACTACATCGCCAGCCTGGGCGCGACGTGTATCTGGCTCAGCCCGACCTGGGTCAGCCCGTCGCATCACGGCTACGACGTGCTGGACTACCTGCACGTCGAGCCGCGTCTGGGTGGCGACGAGGCGTTGCACGCGCTGGTACAGGCCGCGCACGGGCGGGGCATCCGCGTGCTGCTCGACCTGGTGTGCAATCACCTGTCGCATCAGCACCCCATCTTCCAGGAAGCGCTGCACAACCCGCACAGCCCCTACCGCGCCTGGTTCACCTTCGACGATTCGCCGATCGGCTATCGCACCTTCTTCGGCGTGCGCTCCATGCCGCAGATCAACCTGACGCACCCGGAGGCGCGCGCCTGGATGCTGGACATCGCCCGCTACTGGCTGCGCGAGTTCGACGTGGACGGCTACCGCCTGGACTATGCCAACGGGCCGGGGCCGGGTTTCTGGGCAGACTTCCGCGCGGCGTGTCGCGCCGTCAAGCCGGATTGCTTCTGTTTCGGCGAGATCGTGGATCAGCCGTCGGCCTGGCTGCCGTACATCGGGCGGCTGGACGGTTGCCTGGACTTTCACGTCGGCGAGGCGCTGCGCAAGACCTACGCCTATCGCACCTGGACGGAGGCGGACTTCGAGCGCTTCGTTGCGCGGCACGAGGCGTACTTCGCCGGCGAAGGCGAGCTGATCCGTCCCACCTTCCTGGACAATCACGACATGGATCGCTTTCTGTTCATCACTGGCGGCGACAAAGGAGCGCTGCGCCGGGCCGCCGAGGTGCAGATGCGCCTGCCCGGCCCACCGATCATCTTCTATGGCACCGAGGTCGGGCTGAGTCAGCGCCAGGGCAAAGGGCAGGCGCTGGGCCTGGAATCCAGCCGCGAGCCGATGCTCTGGGGCGAGCGACAGGATACCGAACTCCTCACCTTCTACCGCGACCTGATCCGGCGACGGCAGCGCGAAGCCCCCTGGCGATAATCTACGGCTATAATAGGCGGCGTTGCTGCGCATTGGGACGTGGCAGCGCCCTTTGCCAACGGCTGAGCGCTGATCGCTACACCTGTCTGAGGAGGAGAGTCCGCAGATGTCCAAGAAAGTCGTGACGTTTGGCGAGATCATGATGCGCCTGACGCCGCCCGGAATGTTGCGCCTGACCCAGACCACCTCGTTCGACGTCACGTTTGGCGGCGGCGAGGCCAACGTCGCCGCCTCGCTGGCTCACTACGGCGTGCCGGTAGATTTCGTCACGCGCCTGCCCGCCAACGACCTGGGCGACGCCTGCCTGCAGTTCCTGCGCGGGCATGGCATCGGCACCGACAAGATCGTGCGCGGGGGCGAACGGCTGGGCATTTACTTCCTGGAGATGGGGGCGGCGCAGCGCGGCAGCAAGGTGGTCTACGACCGCGCCTATTCGTCTATCGCCACCATCGAGCCGGGCATGATTGACTGGCGGGCCGTCTTCGCCGACGCCGACTGGTTCCATTGGACGGGCATCACCCCGGCCATCGCGGCGGGGACTGCCGCCGTCTGCCTGGAAGCCGTGCAGACTGCCCGCGAGATGGGCCTCACCGTGTCGTGCGACCTGAACTACCGCAAGAAACTATGGCGCTGGGGCAAGAAAGCGGGCGAAGTGATGGCCGAACTGGTCAGCCTGTGCGACGTGGCCGTGGGCAACGAGGAGGACGCCGCGCAGGTCTTCGGCATTCACGCGCCGGATACGGACGTGATCGCCGGCAAGGTGGAGGCCGACAAGTATCGCAGCGTCTGCGAGCAACTCAACGAGCGCTTCCCCTCGCTGAAGACCATCGCCATCACCCTGCGCGGATCGCTGTCGGCCAGTCACAACACCTGGTCGGGCGTGCTGTGGGACAACGGGCGGTTCTACATCGGCACGACCTACGATATCACGCACATCGTGGATCGCGTGGGCGGCGGCGACGCCTTCGTAGGCGGCCTGATCTACGGTCTGCGGACCTACGACGACCGTCAGCGCGCGCTGGAGTTCGCCATTGCAGCGTCGTGCCTCAAGCACTCGATCTATGGCGACTTCAACCTGGTGACGGTGGACGAAGTCGAAAAGCTGATGGCGGGCGACGCCTCCGGGCGCGTCTCGCGCTAGCGCTCCCAGCCGTCTGGCCCCAACACCGCCCCCGGCCTGATGACCCGCTGCGATACCAGGTCGGGGGTGGCGACCAGGTCGTAGGTCAGCGCGCCAGTCACGCGCACCGGCACGATCTGTCCCTGCGGCAACTCACCCTCAACCAGTACGTAGCCGTCAATCTCCGGCGCGTCGCGGTAGGAGCGGGCCAGGGTGATGATCTGACCGGTCGGCGTGCCGTCCTCGGTGACGGCTTCGGCCTGCCCCTCGACCAGCACGTCCAGCGTCTGTCCCACAAACGACTGATTGCGGGCCAGGCTGATCGGCTGCTGCACGCTCATCAGCAAGTCCTGACGGGCGATCTTCACATCCTCGTCCACCTGATCGGGCAATCCGGCGGACGGCGTGCCCGGCTCGAAACTGTAGGTGAAGCAGCCCACCCGGTCGAACTGCATCTCCTCGACGAAACGCAGCAACGTCTCGAACTCCTCGTCTGTCTCGCCCGGATAGCCGACGATGAAGGTGGTGCGGATGGCCAGGCGGGGCATGGCCGCGCGCATTTTGGCGACCGTCTCGCGCACCCAGTCCACGTTGGCCGGGCGACGCATGCGCAGCAGGGTACGCCGATCGGCGTGCTGCAGGGGGATGTCCAGGTAAGGCAGAATCTGCGGATGCGCCGCCATGGTCTCGATCAGCCGGTCGGTGACGTAGCCGGGATAAGCGTACATGATGCGAATCCAGGGCACGTCGGGCACAGCAGCGACCAACCGCTCCAGCAGCACCGCCAGCCCATCCTTGAGACCCAGGTCATAGCCGTAATCGGTAGTGTCCTGGGCGATCAAGATCAGCTCCTGCACGCCCTGATCGCGCAGGGCGCGCGCCTCGTCCAGGATGCGTTCCAGGGGGCGGCTGACGGCAGTACCTTTGATGGCGGGGATGGCGCAGAAGGCACAGGGGCGGCGGCAGCCGTCGGCGATCTTCAGGTAGGCGCTCGCGCCCTGCACGGCGACGCGCCGCACTCCGCGTTCGTCCGTCCCCACGGTGAGCGCTTCGTCGGGCAGGTGATAGAGCGGCTGCGGGTGTTTGCGGTCGCGCAGGCGGCGCACCAGGTCTACGATATCCATCCAGCGCCGCGTGCCGATCACCCCGTCCAGCCCTGGTACCTGCCGCGGCAGGTCGCGCCCGTAGCGCTGCGACAGGCAGCCGGCAGCGATCAGGTACTGATCGGGGCGCTTGTGCGCGGCCAGTTCGCGCAGGGCTTGCAGCGACTCTTCGCGCGCAGAGGCAATGAAGCCGCAGGTGTTGACGATCAACACCTCGGCGCGCTGCGGCAGGGTCGTGGCCCGCAAGCCAGCCTCCTGCAGCAGGGCCTCCATGGATTGGGAGTCCACGGTGTTCTTGGAGCAACCGAGGCTGAGCAGGTAGTAGGTGTCTTTGCGCCGGGACATGCGCGTGAATCGCTTTCCACTCAGATTTTTGCTGATGACGATTGGCGAAATTGCCGGGCCAATCATAGCGTAGCCGGTGCCGGGCGTCGAGGGTGGATCGGATGAGGGGGCACAGAGGGCGTCAGCGACTCTGGTGCACACATCTTTTCGTTCCACTGCTATTGACATCCAAAACGTTTTGGAATAAGGTATAGATAGCGTTCCAAAACGTTTTGGATGACCCGATGAAAGTTACGCTTAAGACCATCGCCCAGGAAGCGGGCCTCTCCATCACCACCGTCTCACGCGCTCTGGCTGGCTACGACGATGTCAACGAAGAAACACGCCGACGGGTGATTGACATCGCCAGGCGTCTGGGCTATCAACCCAACCTGGCCGCCCGTCACCTGCGCAGCAAACAGACGCGCACCGTCGGCATGGTTATTCCGCTGACTTCCTACTTCTCCGACCCGTTCTTCATGGAGTTGCTCTCCGGTGTAGGACGGCAGGCCGCCGAATACGGTTACGATCTGCTGCTCTCGGCTCAGCAGCCTGGTGAAGAAGAACTGATCGCCTATCGGCGCATGGTCGCCAGCAGCCGCATTGACGGGGTGATCGTCGCGCGCGTGTGGAAAGACGATCCGCGCATCGCCTTCCTGAAGGAAGCGCAGCATCCTTTCGTCGCCTTCGGGCGTTCCAACGCCGGGGACTATCCTTACATTGATGTAGACGGTCTGAGCGGGATGCGTCAGTTGGTGCGGCACCTGGTGGAACGCGGGCACCGGCACATTGCGCTCATCCTCTCCCCTGCCAACCTGGTCTTCACCGCGGTGCGCTACGAGGGCTATACCCAGGGCCTGGCCGAGGCAGGGATTCCCGTCCGACAAGACTATCTGGTAGAGGCCGATCTGTCGCAGGAAGGCGGCTGCGCCGCGGCGCACCGCCTGCTGACGCTGCCCGATCCGCCGACGGCGATCATCGCCTGCAACGACACCATGGCCATCGGGGCTATGGAAGCGGCGCGGGAACGCGGGCTGAGAGTGGGGCGCGACCTCGCCATCGCCGGTTTCGACGACATCCCCCTGGCTGCCCACACCGATCCCCCGCTGACCACCGTCCGGCAGCCGATCTACGATATCGGACGGCGGGCGCTCGATATGCTCATTCGGGTCATTCGTCACGAACCGCTGGAAGAGCCACACGTGCTGATCAACCCTCAACTGATTGTGCGCGCGTCCACAGGTGGCCATTCGCCATAGGCCGGGCGGTTCCCTGGCCCAAGGAGGTGCAACAGAACAGATTTCGCTCCATCCAGCCAACCATCATTGAGACTGAACATTCACTCACGGGTTATTGCTCAAGTAAAGTGTGAGAGGAGATAGTCACCATGTTTCGTCATAAGGTTCGCGCTCTGGTTGTTTTGCTGGTGGCCGTCACGCTGACGGGCGCGCTGGGCGTCTATGCGCAGGGCGGCAAGGTCACTTTCATGTCCACGCAGTTCAACACCGTGGAAGAAAGTGACAAGGCCCGCGCCATCCTGGCCGACTTCGGCGACGTGGACTTCGTGCCCAGCGAGGAAGGGCCGATGATTGACCTGCTGAAGGCCGAGGCGCAGGCTGGCTCTGGGACGGTAGACCTGGTGGGCGCGCTGCATGGCACCTTCCCCGTGCTGGCCCAGGAAGACGTGCTCTTCGACCTGTCCGACCTGCTGGCCGAGATTCAGGCCGAATACGAGCTGCCAGAAGCCTTCGTCGAGCTGGGCAAGCTGGGCACCGAGGACTATCAGTACTACATCCCCTGGATGCAGGCGACCTACATCATGGCTGCGCACAAGGACGCCCTGCAATACCTGCCCGAAGGGGCCGACATCAACGCGCTGACCTGGGAGCAACTGGCGGCCTGGGCCAAGAACATCTACGATGCCACGGGCGAGGCCAAGCTGGGGTTGCCGGTGGCCGGGCTGTTCCATCGCTTCCTGGAAGGCTACCTGTACCCGTCGTTCACCGGTGGCATGGTGACCGGCTTCAAGTCGGAAGAAGCGGTGGCGATGTGGGAGTGGTTCAAGACCGACCTGTGGCCCTACGTGCACCCGCAGTCCATCGCCTATGAGTTCATGCAGGAGCCGTTGCTGGCCGGTGAAGTGCTGGTCGCCTTCGACCACACCGCCCGCCTGATCAACGCCTTCAACGAGCGCCCCGAAGACTTCGTGGCCTTCCCTGCGCCGGCTGGTCCGGCGGGGCGTGGTTTCATGCCGGTGGTCGTGGGCCTGGGCATCCCCTTCACCGCTCCCAATCCGGACGGCGCGGAAGCCCTGCTCAAGTACATGCTCAGCCCCGAAACACAGGCGCGCGTGCTGAAGGACCTGGCTTTCTTCCCGGTGGTCGGCGGCGTGGATACGTCGGGCCTGTCGGCGGGCGTGGCCATCGAGGCCGGTGCGGTGTCCGCCCAGGCCAACTCGCCCGATGCGCTGCCCGCGCTGCTGCCGGTGGGCCTGGGATCGCGCGGCGGTGAGATCAACGAGATCTATCGCAACGCCTTCAGCCGCATCGTCCTCAACGGCGAAGACATCCCGACGGTGCTCGAACAGGAAGGGGCCAACCTGCAGAAACTGCTGGACGAGACCGGCGCGCCTTGCTGGCCGCCGGATGCACCCAGCGAAGGGGCCTGTCAGCTCCAGTAACGGCACCTGGGCACAGCGATAGGATCATCTGAGGAGCACGAGGGGGAAGCCGGCTATCCAACCTGCTTCCCCCGTTTGGTCTGGTTCAGGGGCGGACAGGGCTAGAGCAAGCGGTAAGGTTGGCTCGCCTGGTTGACCTCA
>DDBP01000164.1 GCA_002332795.1 Anaerolineales bacterium UBA2029
GCGGGCAAATCCACCTTCATCAACGCCTTGCTGGGCGACGAACTGCTGCCGACGGGCATTACCCCTACGACCGACGCCATCGAGCTGATCCGCTGGTCGCCCAAGCGACAGACCGAGTTCACCTGGCGCGAACAGGGCATTGTACGCGAATGGCTGCATCCCAACACGGGCGGGCCAGGCGTGGTCATCGTGGACACGCCGGGCACCGGCTCGGTGTTCCGCAAGCACGAGCAGATCGCCAAGAGCTTCCTCAGCCGCAGTGACCTGGTCATCTTTCTGCTTTCGGCCAAGCGAGCGCTCGCCGAGACGGAGCGGCTATACCTGGAACTGGCCAAAGACTACGGCAAGAAGATCGTGGTAGTGATCAATCAGGCCGACCTGCTGCAGAAGCACGAACAGAAAGAGGTCCTGGCCTTCGTCCGCCAGCAACTGCACGAGTTGCTCGATCTGCGTCCAGAAATCTTCATGGTGTCGGCCAAGCAGGCGCTCAAAGAGAAAGGCGGCGGCTTGTTCGCCGGCGCGGCGCACGATCCGGGCAACATGAACGCCGTCCGCGAGTATCTGCGCAGCACCTTCGAGCGCGTGCCGCCCGCCAAACAGAAACTCTACGCTCAGTTGGATTTCGCCGAAAGCATGATCCGCAGGCATGTTGCGGCGCTGGAAGCGCAGATTGCGCTGGTGAGGGGCGACACCACGCTGACCGAGAACCTGCGCGAGGAACTGAACCGACAGGCAGGCACCCTCGACGAACAACTGTCTGCCGCACAACGCGAACTCGACCGGGTGTTTGCGACCATGCGCGAGCGAGGCGGTCAGTTCATCCGGCGTAACCTGACGCTACAGCGCGCGCCGCGCGTGCTCGACCGCGAGGCCATGCGGGCCGAATTCGAGCGCGAGGTGATCGCCAACGCGCCCGATCAGATCGCTTCAATCTCTGAGCAATATGTCAACGAAGTGGTAGATAGCAGCCGCCGCTACTGGCGCAGCATCCTCGACCGCCTGACCGCCCTGCAAACGTCGCTGGATCGTGAGATCGGCGGGGTAGATGCGACCGGCTACGCCGAGCAGCGCGCCGCGTTGCAGGCGGCCATCGCCATCGCCGACGCAGAACTGAAGTCCTATACCGACGACAGCCTGGCGGAGAACCTGCGCCAGACCTTCCGCGCCAATCTGCTAGGCTTTTCTACCGGCTTCACGGCGGCCCTGGGAGGAATTGTGGCCGTGGTGCTGGGCGTAGCAGCTCACGGAGCGGTGACGGCAGCGGTCGGCAGCATCGTGGCGACCTTCGTGGTGGGGCCGACGCTATTGGTGGGCGGCGGGGCGGCTGCGGTGATCTACTGGCGCAAGATGAAGCGCGATGCCGAGCACGAACTGGACAAACGCCTGAGCGCGCTACAGGCCAGCTATCGCCAGGCCCTGGTTGATCTCACCAGCCGCGAACGGAGTCGCCTGCTCCAGTATGGGCAGCAAATCCTGGCACCGGTGTTCAGCCAACTGAGCGTGCTACACGATCGCTACACGGCGCACAAGGACGCTTTGCAGAGACAGGCTGTCGCAGCCAGGGAATTGCGCGAGCTGCTGGATTCTATCGAGATCATCGCCCCCGAATGAGGCTGCCATCAGCCAAAGTGAATCACCTCCAGTTCGTGATCCACGATGGTCACGTCGGGGCGATTGTGCTCGATCCAGCGCAAGACCTGTTCCAGACGGGCCTCACCATGCGCGGCGCTCGTACTGACGATGGCCACGCCCAACGCCGCCGATTGCCAGGCGTCGTGCAGGTCTACTTCGGCCACCGCGATATTGAAGGCGCTGTGCAGGCGGGCGATCAACGACTTGAGGATGCCGCGCTTTTCCTTCAGCGAGGCCACACCTGGCAGGTCCAGATCAATGGTGGCGGCGATGATGACCATAGCGCCCCCTAGAGCAAATCGTCCTCTCCCGCAGCCTTCAGGCGCTCGACGATCTCGCGTACATCCTGCGAACGGTCACGGCGACAGACGAACAGGATATCGTCGGTATCCACGATGATCAGGTCTTCCACGCCGATCGTCACCACTCGCTTGTCGCTGTAGACCAGCGTCTTCCTCGACCCCAGGTGAATGTGCCCGCGGCCATTCCCACGAGCCGCGTTGCCGTCGGCGTCGTGTTCCAGCACGTCGTAGAGCGTTTCCCAGCTCCCGATGTCGCTCCACCCCATGTCCACGGGGATGACAGCCATGTTCTGCGCGCCTTCCATCACGGCATAGTCAATGGAGATTTTGGGCACCCGCGGCCACCTGTCGCGCAGTACGTCGGCGTAGTCGGGGCGTCCCACCGCGACCTGAATGTCCTGTAACAGGCCGTGCAAGGCCGGCTGCTGACGGGCGAATTCGGCCATGATCTGCTCGACGCGGAAGATGAACATGCCGCTGTTCCAGCTATACAGGCCACTGGCCAGGAAGGCTTTCGCCGTCTCCAGATCGGGCTTTTCGGTGAAACGATCGGCGCGATAGGCCTGGAACTCACCAACCCGGCGCAGCGGCGCCCCGCGCTGAATGTATCCATAGCCGGTAGCAGGGAAGTCTGGCCGGATGCCCAGGGTCACGATATAGCCTTCCAGGGCCAGTTCGCCCGCAGCGGCCAGCACCGCCCGCAGCCGGGCTTTGTCGGCGATGTGCTGATCGGCGGTCAGCACGGCGATCACCGCCTGCGGATCGCGGTGCCGGATGTGGATCGTCCCCAGGCCCACCGCCGGGCCGGTGTTCATGCCGAACGGCTCGGCGACGAAGTTCTCCGGCGGAACCTGAGGCGTGCTGGCCCGTAGCGCTTCTACCTGATCGACGCCCGTGACAACGAAAATGCGCTCCGGCGGCAGTAGCGGAGCCAGACGCTCGACCGAAATCTGGAACATCGTCCGGTCTTCGACCAGGGGGAGCATCTGTTTGGGGCGGTTGCGGCGGCTGAGCGGCCACAAACGGGTGCCGCCGCCACCAGCCATGATGAGTGCATAGAGTGAATTCATCGCAATTGTCCGTCAGAAAGCCTCACTGCCACATGCGTGCGGAATGGGCAGTCCTCTCAGTCCAGGCGCAGCAAGGGCGCTCCGCCCTGTGCGCGCGCATAGGTCATGCCTTCCTGGCGCTGCACCATGCCCTTCAGTTCCATCAACGCCAGCGTGCTGCTGACCGCAGTGATGGGCAGGCCGGAGCGTTCGACCAGGTCGTCTATGTGCAGCGGTTCGTCCTCCAGCAGAGCTGCCAGCGCCGCCTCGAGGGGCGAATCCGGCGCGATCTGCCGTACCTGCGTCTGCGTCTCGACCGTCGTGCGCGTCAGATTCAGTTCGTCCAGGATGTCGTCGGCGCTGACTACCAGCTTGGCCCCGTTTTGGATCAGACGATTGGTACCCGCGCTGGCGGGCGAGGTCACGTTGCCCGGCACGGCGAACACGTCGCGCCCCTGTTCGGCAGCAAAGTCGGCGGTGAGCAGCGCGCCACTGTTGAGCGGCGCTTCCACGACTACCACCCCCAGAGACAGGCCACTGATCAGCCGATTGCGCACGGGGAAATTCTTGCCCTCTGGCTCGGTGCCCAGCGGAAACTCGGTGATCAGCGCCCCATTGTTGACGATGTCGGCGGCCAGTTTGCGGTGTTCCGGCGGGTAGACGCGGTCAATGCCACAGCCCAGCACCGCGATCGTCCGGCCCCCTGCGTCCAGAGCAGCTTTGTGGGCTGCCGCATCTATGCCCAGCGCCAGCCCGCTGACGATCGTGATCCCCGCCCCCGCCAGCGACGCGACCAGTTGACGGGTCACCTCGCGCCCGTAGGCGGTGGCACGCCGCGTCCCCACGAAGGCGACGGCCCAGCGGTCGGCGTCGAGCAGAGTACCTTTGACGAAGAGCACAGGCGGTGCGTCGGGCAGTTCGCGCAACAGAGGGGGATAGTCGGCGTCGTCCAGCGTGATGACGGATGCGCCCGCCCGGTAGACCGCTTCCAGCATCCGGTCGAGATCGAAGTGCTGCCGCGCAGCCAGCAGGTTGCCGATGGCGCGCCGATCCAGCCCTGCCGCGGCCAGTTCGCTTTCGGAAGCGTGCCAGGCGCTTTCGAGGGAGTCGAAGGCCGCCTGCAGGGCGCGCAGTCGCAGCGGGCCGATGCCCCTGACGGCGTTGAAGCCCAGCCAGTACTTGCGCGCATCCATCGTCTGCCTCAGGGTCATCATTGGGGCGGCGAAATTACTCGCCCAGCAGGCCGTCCAGCAGGTGCACGGTGAGCGTGCCCGCCTCGAAGTCAATGTCTTGCACGCATTCGTCAATGTCGGGCAGCAGAATCTCCCCGCGTGGCCCGTGCACTACGAACACGTCGTTCGCCCCTGTCTCGATCACGTCCACCACGTTGCCCAGCACTTCACCCTCGGTGGTGATCACCTGCAGGCCGATGGCCTGGAACAGATAGTACTCGCCCTCTTCGAGGGGGACGGCGTCTTCCAGCGCCACCATCACATACTGCTCGCGTAGCAACTCCGCGGCGTTGCGATCGGGGATTTCCTTGAATTGCAGGATCAGGTATTGCTGATGCTTGCGCGCTCTGGCGACCGTGTGCGGGACAGCGGTGCTCACGTCAGAGGGATCGCGGCCCAGGTAAACGCGCTGATCGGGCACGATGCGCTCCGGATAGGCGGTGATGACCTCGATACGCACCTCACCGCGCACGCCATGCGGGCGCAAGACCCGTCCAAGCAAGAGGAAAGGAGGGGCGGGGTAACGCCCCGATGAGCCAGAAGCGGGCATGACCGGGTGCTCAGACAATATCCAGGGAAACTCGCTTACCCTGTTTGGCAGCCGGGACACGCACCAGCACGCGGATGGCATTGGCCACGCGCCCGTTCTTGCCGATGATGCGGCCCATGTCGTCTGGAGCCACTTCCAGTTCCAGCACCGTCATATTGCCGTGCCGGGTCTCGGTCACGCGCACCTGTCCGGGGTCTTCGACGAGCGACTTGGCGATGTACTCGACCAGTTCTTTCATGGGAGTGTCCCTCCAGGTTCAGCCGGTGGGCAGTCTTGCCCGCCGCAAAGGGCAAATGCGGACAGCATAATAACGCTCGCTGTCCGCATTCGTCGCATCAGGTTGTCACAAGCTCCGCCGCTAGCTCGCCGGGGCAGCCTCATCAGCCGCTTCGGCCTTCTTGGCCTTGGGTTTGGGCGGATAGCTGGTCTTCGGGCTGATGGGGCCACGGGCTTCGGCCTCGGCCTGGGCCTCGGCCACCAACACTTCCAGTGCCTCACCCTGGCGCAGCCGCTCGTAACGGGCGAGCGTGCCGAGTTTCTTGAAAATACGCTCGACCGGCTCGCTGGGCCGGGCACCCACGCTCAGCCAGTGCAACGCGCGATCCTCCTTGACGATAAGGGTCTCCGGCTCGGTGCGCGGGTTGTAGAAGCCGATGGCTTCGATATAACGACCGTCGCGCGGGCTGCGCGCGTCAGCGACGACAATGCGGTAGCTGGGTTGTTTCTTACGCCCTACGCGGCGTAGACGAATGCGAACCATCCCTGTATCCTATCCCTCACTGATGGTGCAGTACTGTGCATACGTTTGGGTTGCTGCGCGCTGCCGAGGGTTGGCAGGGCAGTCTGCCGGACAACCGCAGCATGTGACGGGCCGCGCCCGTCAATTGAACAGACCAGGAATACGCGGAAAACGTCCGCGCCCGATCATCTGCATCATGCGCTGCATTTCGCGGAACTGCCGCAGCAGGGCGTTCACATCCTGCACGGTCGTGCCGCTTCCCGCCGCAATGCGCTTCTTGCGGCTGGCATTCAGCAGCTTTGGATTGCGCCGTTCCTGGGGCGTCATCGAATTGATGATCGCCTCGACCTTCCTGAGCTGCCGCTGCGCCTCTTCGTTGTCAATATTCAGTTGCTGGCGCAAGCGCCCCATGCCGGGCAGCATATCCAGGATTTGCCCAATGCTACCCATTCGCTTGACCTGCTGCAACTGCTTGAGAAAGTCCTCCAGCGTGAACTGATTCTTCAGCAGTTTGCGTTGCAGACGCTCGGCTTCTTCCATGTCGAACGCCTGCTCGGCCCGCTCGATGAGGCTGAGCACATCGCCCATGCCCAGGATGCGCGAAGCCAGCCGATCCGGATGGAACACTTCCAGGCCGTCGAGCTTCTCGCCAGTGCCCAGGAACTTGATCGGCACGCCGGTCACGGCGCGCATGGAGATCGCCGCGCCGCCGCGTGCGTCACCGTCTACCTTGGTCAGGATCAGGCCTGTCAGGCCCACCCGCTGATTGAAGCCTTCGGCGATGCGCACGGCTTCCTGGCCAGTCATGGCATCGGCCACCAGCAGGATTTCGGCGGGCTGCGTGCGGTCGCGGATGGCGACCAGCTCGTCCATCATCTCGTCGTCAATCTGCAACCGACCCGCCGTGTCCAGGATCACCACGGTCGCGTCGGCCTTGCGAGCCGCCTCGACCCCGCGCACGCAGATATCCGGCGGAGGAGCCGACGTCCCCTCCTCATAGTAGGGGATGTTGATCTGCTTTGCCAGTGTGACCAACTGCTCGACCGCCGCTGGACGGTATGTGTCGCCAGCTACCAGGAAGGGACGACGATTGTCGCGGCGCAGCATCAGCGCGAGTTTGGCAGCGGTGGTCGTCTTGCCCGACCCCTGCAGGCCCACCAGCATGATCACCCGTGGCGTCGGGCCGCTGAGGTTCAGGCGTCCCGGCTGACCAAGCGTGGCGATCAGTTCCTCGTGAACGATCTTGATGACCTGCTGCGACGGCTTGAGGCTCTTCTGGACTTCAGCGCCGATGGCCCGCTCCTTGACGCGATTGATGAAGTCCTTGGTCACCTTGAGGTTGACGTCGGCTTCGAGCAAAGCCATGCGCACTTCACGCATGGCCGTGTTGACATCGTCCTCGGTCAGGCGGCCCTTGCGCCCCAGTTGCTCAAAGACGTTTTGCAGGCGATCGCTCAGGCTCTCGAACATGCTGATGGTCTGCGTTTCTCTCCAGATGCCGGGATGGAATTGTAAAGGATGGGAGTGCCCCCGTCAAGCGGCAGTCTCGCGGGACGAGCAGCTCACCGCGCGTGCGCCCTGCAGACCGCCATCCTGGCCAACAAGTTCAAGGGCAGACAGGGCTAGAGCAAGCGTTAAGGTTGGTTCTCCTGGTTGACCTCACCCCCGCCTCGCTTCGCTCGGCTTCCCCCCTCCAGTCTCGGCTGGAGAGGGGGCAGCGAGGCGCGTCAGCGCCGAGCGGGGGTGA
>DDBP01000165.1 GCA_002332795.1 Anaerolineales bacterium UBA2029
GTGATCAAGGTGTGTCCCCCAGAAGTCACCCGACGGCAGGCTACTGACCACTGACCACTGAAAACTGACAACTGAAAACTGACCACTTAGCCCTGTCCGCTCCTGAACCCGTCAGCCAGAGCGGTAGCCCGCATCGAACCCCTGACACCCTTTGCGCGCTCCCGCAGGCGGCGCAATGGCCCCATAAACAAAAGAGCCGCTTGCGGCGAGGGGGGGGCACCACAAGCGACTCTGTTGGTTGGCCTAACATCGCTACCGGCGACGCGCATCTCCGTGCATGCTAGGCCCAAGCGTCTCCCTTTACGTCAAGCCACTTCCATCCCAGTACATGAGCCACTGCATCCGATCAGGAAGAGACGCTTTCATGCATTATGGTAGACCCGCTATCTGAATCCCAGGTGAAAGAATCATGAGAAGAAAGTGAGAGCACCCTTACGCCTCCGCGACGGACACCTGACGCAAGGGGCCGTTATTTCTCGCCGCCAAAGAGACGCTCCCATTCGCTGAGTTCGTCGCGCGTCAGGGGACGATCCGGGGGCTTGTCGTCGGCCTGCGGGGAGAAGGCCTGCTGCTTCATCCGCCGCGCGAAATCAGCCGACGAGATCACCGCGATTTTCAACTGCTGCGCTGCAGCGACGATGCTCTGATCGCCGCTCACTACGGTGAGGCCTTTCCGGTCGGGCAGCTTGCGCAGTCGCGCGATGATGACCTGGTCGGCGCTGGTACCGCTGTGGGCAAAGACAACCTCAACCTGACTGTTGCTCAGATCGCGCGCCGTACCGCCCGGCAGTCCGTGGTCAAAGACGACGGTGCAACGGCAGCGCTGGCGAGCGCAGAACCTCTTCAGCCGCTCCACCAGCCGGATTTCGTCATCGGGATCGCTCAGGCTGATATCGCGTAGCTGAGCGATCAGGTTGTGCCCGTCTATCAGATAGCGCATCCCACTTCCCCCACTGATGAGCACGCGCGGCGCTCAGGCCGCGCGCGTTCGTTCACTCGAAGAGTTTCAGCAGGCGGTCGGGGTAATTCGTCGTCAACCCGTCAATGCCAGCTTCCTTCAGTCGCCGTGCCTCCTGCAGATCATCTACGGTCCAGGCGGTCACCTGTACGCCGCGCCGATGCAAGCGCTCGATCTCCGCTGGCGTGTAGAGCACATGGTTGGCATTGACTGTCTTGTAGATCACCTCGTCGTCCTTGGGCAGGCGGTCCAGCCACAACTCGGAGACGGCAATCTCCGGAGCCAGACGATGCACGATGTGCAGGGCGTCGTGATAGAACGAGCGGATTTGCGTGCGCTCGACCAGATCATAGCGCCGGATCAGCGCGATGACCTGCTCTTCGATGCCGGGGAAGCGCCACGGCTCTTTCAACTCGATCATCAGCAGTTGTTCGGCCTGCCGCACGAACTCCAGGACTTCCTGCAGGGTGGGGATGTGTACCCCCGTGTATTCGCGGTGATCCGTCTTGATCTCAAGCGCGCGCAGTTCGTCAAGGGTTCTGTCGAACAGCTTCCCCGTGCCATTGGTCAGCCGTTCCAGGTCTTCGTCGTGAAAGACAACGGGCACACCATCCCTGGAACGCTGCACGTCGAACTCGATGCCGTCAATGCCCAGGTCAATGGCCACCTGGAAGGCAGGCAGCGTGTTTTCTGGAGCCAGGCCGGCAGCGCCCCGATGCCCAACGATGATCGGCTTGCGCTGCGAAACCCGCGAGGCGGGCATGGGCAGGATCGTCTCCCAGGCCGGGCGCTGATCGGGCGGCAGAATGGGTGAAGTGCGGACACCAGACATGGTTTTCTGAACCATCCTCAAGGATATGCAGAGACCTGTCGCCGGTTCTACCGGCGCATGGACGTTAGTATACGCAGGATGCGGCCCGTCGTACAGGCGCATCTGTCGCGAAATGCTCGTTTTGCCCGTCGAGCCAGGAGGCTGGGGAAAGGGAATATTTCAGCTTTCGCCAGCCTGCCGCCAGCGCCCGACAATGCGTTCCAGCGCATCTACCACCAGGTAGAGCACCAGCCCCAGCAGCGACATGGCCAGGATGCCCGCATACATTTTCTCGTAGCGCAGCCGCTGCCAGGTGAGCGTGACGATGTAGTAGCCCAGGCCCTGGCGCGTCGAGTACTGCTCGGCGATGAACAACACCGCGATCGCCGTGCCCACCGAGACGCGCAGCGCCGTCAGCACGGCGGGGAGCGACGCGGGCAGGTAGACGAAGCGGAACAGTGCCCGCCGTCCCGCGCCCAGCGAGCGCACCGATAGAATCAACTCCGGGCGCAGGCTGGCTGCCTCGTCGCGCACCACGACCAGAATCTGGAAGAACAGGATGAGCGCGATCAGAAAGACCTTCGAGGTCTCCCCAATGCCCATGACGACCAGGATCACCGGCAGGAAGACGATCTTGGGGATGGGGTGCACCAGCCCAATCAGCGGGGAGAAGATGCGGTTGAGCACGCGAATCTGCCCCAGACCCAGGCCGACCGGCGTGGCGATCAGGGTGGCGAAGGCGATGGCTTTGAGCACCCGCGCCGCGCTGGCGACCGTGTGATCCCACAGGTCGCCCCGCATCTCGCTGACGAAGACGGGCAGCACCTGCCAGGGGTAGGGCATGATGTCGCGCCGCAGCGCTGCCGCCAGCGCCGTCCAGCACAGCGCGAAGATCAGCAACGCCAGCCCCAGGTTGAGCAGGCGAGCGCCCATCTCCCGCAACACCTCGCGCACCGTGACGGATGCGCCCGCCGTAGTCTCGGCGGCGGTCAATGAGCCAGGCCCATCAGCGTGCGTAGTTCGGTACATTTGTCCAGAAAGTCCACTGTGCTGCGATAGCCGGGCGCGCCCGCGCCGGGGTTCTCTACCACCAGCGGCGCGGTGTTGGGCGGTTCGCCCAGCACCAGGATTTTGTGGCCCAGGATGGCCGCCTCTTCGATGGCGTGCGTGACGATCACGCTGGTCAGCCCGATCTCGGCGCGCAGTTGCAGGATCAGGTTCTGCAGGTCTTCACGGGTCGGCGCGTCCAGGCTGCTGAACGGCTCGTCCATCAGCAGCAAGTCGGGTTGGAGGGCCAGCGTGCGGGCAATGGCCGTGCGCTGACGCTGCCCCCCACTGATCGCGCCGGGGAATCTATCTCGCTGCTCGTAGATGTTCAGCCGCCGCAACCATTCTTCGACCATGCGGCGGGCTTCCTTGCGCGAGGGCGGCGGCTGACCGCGCGGCGCGTGTTTGCCGTCCGGCCCGTAGAAACGCCGCACACGCAACCCTAACGCCACGTTGTCCCACACGGTCGCCCAGGGCAACAGCCCGAAGTCCTGCAGGATCAACCCTGTCTCCGGGCGCGGGCGGGTGATGATCGTGTCCCCCACGCGGATCGTCCCGCTCGTGGCGCGGCGCAGACCGGCGATCAGCATCAACAGCGTGGTCTTGCCACAGCCCGACGGCCCGATGATAGACCAGGCTTCGCCCGGCGCAACATGCCACGAAAAATCCTGAAAGACGGGCGTCGCGCGCGGGCCATAGCGGAAGGTCAGGTTCTCGATGGTGATCATGTTCGGCGGGCAGGGTCTGGGCGGTTGCGCAAACGATCGGGCGTATTGATGCAGATTAGCGAATTAGCGCTGAATCCGGCACGTGGAAATGTGGCAGGCAGCGCTCTGCTGCCAGACTTCCGAAGTCTTCGAGACTTCGGAAGTCTGATCTCAGGCCCGTACCGTCGGGCAACACATATCCTGCCCAGGTTTCCAAACAGCCTCAGTACGCCCTCACGTTCCAGACTTTTGCTCTATTCCAGCGTCAGCAGGTAGGCGACCAGCGACGCCAGATCGGATTCGCTCAGCGTATCGAAGGCGGGCATGATCGGCCCGTAGCCCTCGACGACGTATGCCGCTGGCTGGACAATGGCCTGGCGCAGGTAGTCAGCCGCGCTCTGTCCGGCGACGGTGTTGCCTGCGCGCGACGCAATGCCCGCCACCGACGGCCCGGCACCGGGCGTGCCATCCAGCGAGTGGCAGCCAATGCAGCCCAGGCTGGCGAAGAGCGCTTCGCCCTGCGCCGCGTCACCGGTCGGCTCAGCGGGCGCGATGGCAGCCAGGAAGGTCGGGTTGACGCTGTCCTCATAGGCGGCGGCGTTGTCCACGATGTCCTGTTCTACCAGCCAGGCAATGGTATCGTCCCAGGCGGCCTGAGTGGTGATCTCATAGGTGGGGAAGGGCGGCAGGTTGTAGGTGTCCTTCACGCTGTCGGGGACGTTGGTCTTCTCCAGCCACAGATCGCGGTAGGCGTCTGGCTCGGCGTTGATGTCCTCGGCGGCGCGCATCCATGCGCGCAGGAAGCCTTCGACAGCCTGCGGCTGTTTCTCGATGATCTCGGTGCGGAAGCTGAGCACGCTCTGGCTGAATTGTTGCTCGACGAGAGAGGTGTCGTCGGCGATCAGGATCGCCCCGCCCACCATGGCCGCCTGCGCCAGGGGATCGGGCAGACAGGCCGCCTGGAGCTGTCCTTCCATCAGCAATTGAAAGCGGATGGCGATGTTCGGCTCGGCGCGGAACTTCAGATCGGCGGCGTTCACCCCTTCGGCTTCCAGGATGCGCTGCGTGATGTAGTGAATGACCGAATTCTCACTGATGCCGATCTCGACGTTGGTCAGGTCGCCGGGAAGGGTGATGTTGCTGCGCGGCGCGGCCAGGATGCGGAACTGCGGGTGATCAGGATAGGCGCGGCGGGCCAGCGCCACGATCTGCACCAGCGGCTCGTCCTGGTTGAAGATGCCGGTGCTGATCAGGTCGTTGACCATGCCGTCAATCTCGCCAGCGATGATCAGTTGGTCGCGCTCCAGGGCGCTGCTCACTGGCACCAGCTCCACCTGCACGCCCTCATCGGCAAAGTAACCGGCCTGCTCGGCCACGTAGAAAGGCAGCACGTCCAGGATGGGCAACAGGCCGATGCGCAGGGTGGGCGTTTCCTGTGCCCGGATATCTCTGCCCGGCGGGATCAGGCTCGCTGCCAGCAAAGCCATGAGTAGCGCGATCGAAAACAGGGTCTTACGCATGATTGGTATTCTCCTTGTGCTATGAAGAGCTATCAGCTTCCAGCCACCAGCCTTCAGGGAGAGTGCCACACAGCCCACTCTTGTCTGTCCGCTGACGGCTGACTGCTGACGGCTGACCGCTACACCACACTTGCGCCGAACGTACCGATCAGCAGCGTCAGCGCGATGTACGAATTCATGTTGAAGAACGCCACGTTCACCCGGCTGAGATCGTCGGGCGAGACCAGGCAATGCTCATAGATCAGCAGCCCCGCCGTGACCAGCGTCGCCAGGTAGTAGGGCCAGGTCAGCCCCTCTGCCAGCCCGCCCAGAACCAGGAAGACCAGGAAGGCAACATGATTCAGGCGCGACAGGCGCAGCGCGCTGGCAATGCCGTAGCGAGCGGGCCAGGCGAACAGTCCCTCGCGGCGGTCGTGCTCCACATCCTGGCAGGCATAGATCAGGTCGAAGCCAGCGATCCAGAACATCACCGCCGCGATGAGCAACCACGCGGGCAGATCGTCCGGCGCAAAGAACGACCCGCGCACCGCGATCCACCCCCCGCCGACCGCCAGCGCGTCGGTGAAACCCAGCACCCAGTGCGACAGCACGGTGAAGCGCTTGGTGAAACTGTAGCCCACCAGGAACAGGATGGCGAGCGGGGCCAGTCGCAGCGCCAGGGGATGGATCACCGCTGCAGCGAGCAGCAGGACGATCAGCGACACGCCCGCATAAAGCGCCACCGTCCGCCCGTCTATCTCGCCGGTGACGGTCGGGCGGTTCGCCGTGCGGGGGTTGGTGGCATCGTAGGCACGGTCGGCCAGCCGGTTGACGGCAAAGGCCAGCGTGCGCGCGGCGGCCATCGCCACCGTCACCCAGAACAGTTGCCGCAGCGTCGGCAACCCGTCCGCCGCCAGCACCATGCCGATATAGGCGAAGGGCAGGGCGAAGACGGTGTGCTCGAAGCGCACCAGTTCCAGGAACACGCGCAGCCGGTAGGCAAAGGTGCCCGGCTTCAGCCCGCGCGCGCGGGCCGCTTGTTTGGCCTGCTGTGTCGAAGAACCCATGCTTCAGCCCGGTTGTGAGTAATGAGTCAGGAGTCACGAGTCTTGAGTTATGAGTTTTGAGTCTGCTACGTGGGCCATGCGCCAGGGAAGGCTGTTTCAGCAAGGCAGTCCCTGGCCCGTGCCTGCCCGCTCCTGCCTCCAGACTCTAAACTCCCTGCTCCTCACTCCCTACTGCCAATTCCCGTAACTTGCCCACTTTTCGTCCACCAGCCGCACGATCGCTTCGCTCATGGCGATTTCCTGCGGCCAGCCGCGCGGATGCCCATCTTGCGGCCCTTTGCTGGTGGCGTCAACCCCCAATTGTCCGCGCGGACCGTCTGCGGCGAAGTGATCCACCGGCCCGCCCCGCACCACGATGTCGCGCCGCCAGTCTACGTTGCCCAGCGCTCGCCAGGCGACCTCCGACAGGCGTCGCACGTCCACGAACGGGTCGAGCGCCACGATGCTCACATCCGGCGCGAGCGCCCAGATCGCCTCGAACAGGTCGCGCACAGGGCGCTGCGCCTTGTCCGCGCCGACCAGCAACACACCCGGACGCGGGCTGTGCCAGCGTTCGCCCAGCAGAGCGGTCAGCGCGTCGGCGGGCAGGGGCGCGGGCACAGGATAGGGCGCGCGATCGGGCTTGCGCGTGGCGTCTATCCCGATCTTACCACCATAGGAGTCGTAGATGGCACTGTGATCGAGTTGATCCACCGGCCCGTCCACGAGGGTGATGTCGCGTCGCCAGTCTACATGGCGCAGCACGGCTTCGGCGACCGCTACCGGGTCGTGCACGTTCACGTCGGCGTCCACCACAATCACCGCCTTGGTGAGCATCATCAGCCCGATTGACCAGATGCCGTACATCACTTTTTGGGCGTGACCAGGGTAGCGCGGTTTGATGCTGACGATCAACAGGTTGTGGAAGACGCCCTCGGCGGGCATGGCGTAATCCGTCACCTCGCCCTGGAACAGTTGCAGCAGGGGCAGGAAGAGCCGTTCGGTGGCCTTGCCCATCCAGTAGTCTTCCATGGGCGGCTTGCCCACCACGGTCGTCGGGTAAATCGCGCCGCGCCGGTGCGTGATGGCCGTCACGTGGAAGACGGGGAACAGGTCGGGCGGCGTGTAGAAACCCGTATGATCGCCAAAGGGGCCTTCCAGGCGGCGCTCGCTCAGGTCTACGTAGCCCTCGATGACGATCTCGGCGTTGGCGGGCACTTCCAGGTCCACCGTCTCGCACTTCACCATCTCCACCGGCTTGTTGCGCAGGAATCCGGCGATCATCATTTCGTCGAGATCCGGCGGCAGGGGCAGGATGGCGGAGTACATGGTGGCCGGATCGGCGCCGATGGCCACCGCCACCGGCATGCGCTCAACGCCCCGCTGTTTCAGCCGGCGGTAATGCTCGGCGCCCTGCTTCTGCGTCTGCCAGTGCATGCCGGTGGTGCGGGCGTCGTAAACCTGCATGCGGTACATGCCGCAGTTGCGCTTGCCGGTCTCGGGGTTGCGCGTAAAGACCATGGGCAGCGTGATGAAGGGCCCGGCATCGCCCGGCCAGCAGGTCAGCACGGGCAGCTCCGCGAGCGAGAAGCCATCGCGGCGGATCACCTCTTTGCACGGTCCGCTCGACACGGTCTTCGGGAAGAAGTTCGCCATGTCGGCCAGCTTGGGCAGCATCTTGAGCTTGTTGATCAGTCCCTGCGGCATGCGCATCTCGAGCATCTCCGAGATGCGGGCGGCGTGCTCGTTCACCGAGGCGGCCTCAAGCGCGATCTCCATGCGCCTCGGGCTGGCAAAGGCGTTGATCAGCACCGGCATGGATGAGCCCCTGGGCTTCTCGAACAGGAGCGCGGGACCGCCGCGCTTGACGGCGCGGTCAGCGAACTCCGTGATTTCCAGCTTCGGATCCACCTCGAAGGGGATGCGCTTCAATTCGCCCGCCTGTTCGAGCGCGCGGACAAAATCTCTCAGATCCGTGTATGCCATGCAGGAACCTTCTCCGCGTAGCGGCTTTTACTATCATGAGAGACGAAACCCTTTTTGCTCAAGGAGTCCCCATGTTCCATCGAGTGGCGCTGGT
>DDBP01000105.1 GCA_002332795.1 Anaerolineales bacterium UBA2029
CCATCGAGAACCTCGACCCGATGGGCATTCACACCGGCGACTCGATCACCGTCGCCCCGGCAATGACTCTGATCGACCGCGAATACCAGCGGCTGCGCGATATGGCGCGCGCCGTAATGACCGTTGTCGGCGTCGAAACCGGCGGGTCGAATGTGCAGTTTGCCGTTAACCCGGATGATGGGCGCGTGCTGGTGATTGAGATGAACCCGCGTGTCAGCCGCTCGTCGGCCCTAGCGAGCAAGGCCACCGGCGTCCCCATTGCCAAGCTGGCAGCGCTGCTGGCCGTCGGCTATACGCTGGACGAACTGCGCAACGAGATCACACGCACTACCGTCGCCGCCTTCGAACCGAGCATTGACTACGTGGTGACCAAGCTCCCGCGCTGGGCGTTTGAGAAGTTCCCTGGCGTTGACCCTACCCTTGGCCCGCAGATGAAGTCAGTCGGCGAGGCGATGGCCATTGGGCGCACGTTCAAAGAGTCCCTGCTCAAAGGGCTGCGCTCGCTGGAACTGTCGCGCCCGCCCTACCCCACGCCAGAGTGCGCCGTGTGGGATGGTCGGTTGGAGAGTCTGGCACTCCCCCGCGCCGAACGCATCTGGGCGCTGTGGGAAGCGTTGCGTGCAGGACATAGCCCCGACGAACTATCCGCCATCAGCCGGATTGATCCCTGGTTTCTGGCGCAGTTGAGCGAAATCGTGGAGATGGAGCAGCAGATCGCCTCGTACGAGACGCCCGACGCGCTGCCTGTTGAAGTGTTGCGCTCCGCCAAACGTATGGGCTTCGCGGACAGTCACATTGCCGCCCTGCTAAGCAGAGGCGATCAGCCGGTGACCGAAGCTGAAGTGCGGGCACGAAGGCGGGCGGCAGGCATTGCCCCGACCTTCCACATGGTGGACACCTGCGCCGCTGAGTTCGAGTCCTATACGCCGTACCTGTACAGCAGCTACGAATCCGAGAGCGAAGCCCCGCCCACCGGTCGCGAAAAGGTGATCATCCTGGGCAGCGGCCCCAACCGCATTGGGCAGGGTATCGAGTTTGATTACTGCTGTGTCCATGCCGCGCAGGCCCTGCGCGAAGCAGGCTACGAGGTAGTGATGGTCAACTGCAACCCGGAGACGGTCAGCACCGACTACGACTCCTCCGACCGCCTGTATTTTGAGCCACTGACATTCGAACACGTGCTCAATGTGGTCGAGCGCGAACAGCCGCTCAAAGGGGTCATCGTGCAGTTCGGTGGACAGACTCCGCTCAACCTGACGGCAGCGCTGGTGAAAGAGGGCGTGCCGATCCTGGGCACTTCGCCGGAGGCCATCGCCACTGCCGAGGATCGGGGGAGCTTCGGGGCGTTGCTGGACAGGTTGGAAATTCCCAGCCCGGCACATGGCATGGCCGGTTCGCTAGCCGAAGCGCGCCGTGTGGCAAGAGAGATCGGCTATCCGGTGATTGTGCGCCCCTCCTATGTTCTGGGGGGCCGCGCCATGGCCATTGTCTACAGCGAGGAGGCGCTCGACTACTATGTGGGCACCGCTCTGGCTGCCGCGCCCGGTCAATCGCTGCTGATTGACCAGTATCTGGAGGACGCCTACGAAGTAGACGTGGACGCCGTCGCCGACGGGGAGCGCGTGGTCATCGGCGGGATCATGCAGCACATTGAGGAAGCGGGCGTACATAGCGGCGACTCAGCTTGTGTGCTACCTCCCTACAAGATCTCGGCCTTTCATCAGGCACATATCGTCGAATACACAGAGCAACTGGGGATAGCCCTGGGCGTGCGCGGCCTGATGAACGTGCAATACGCGATCAAAGACGACATCGTGTATGTGTTGGAGGTGAACCCGCGTGCCAGCCGCACCGTGCCCTACGTCAGCAAGGCGACGGGCGTGCCTCTGGCGCGTGTCGCCGCGCATGTCATCGCCGGGCGCTCGCTGAGCGACCTGGGGCTGACCGAGATGCCTCCGGTAGATGGCTTCTTCGTCAAAGAGGCAGTGCTGCCCTTCAAGAAATTCCTGGGAGTAGATGCGTTGTTGGGGCCGGAGATGCGTAGCACCGGCGAAGTGATGGGTCACGCGGCGCGCTTCGGGCACGCCTTCGCCAAAGCGCAGCTTGCCGCCGGAGACCGACTGCCACTGGAAGGAACGGTCCTGCTGAGCGTCAACGACTACGACAAGAGCGCCGCGCTCAAGCTGGCCCGCGACCTGCAGCGTATGGGCTTCCGCCTGCTGGCGACGCGCGGCACAGCAGCGTTTTGCGTGCAGGCGGGGCTGAATGTCGAGCCGGTGAACAAGGTCTCCGAAGGCAGCCCTCACGTCGTTGACCTGATCCGCGCAGGCGCAATAGACCTGATCATCATCACGCCACTGGGGCCAAGGGCGTACGACGATGGGATGCGGATTCGCACTGCCGCCGTGCGCTATGGCGTGCCGCTGCTCACCACGCTGAGCGCCGCACAGGCCGCGATCAACGGCATTCAGGCGCTCAAAGCCCGTGAGCTGCACGTCCGTAGCTTGCAAGATCATCACCGGCGCTGGAAGTGACAGGCCAACGAGCATAGCGACCCGATCCCCGCAGGCTCACAGGTTATTCTGGCGGGAGCTTGCCTGGACACTCCCCTTCGCCTGCTGCGCGGGAGAGGAACGAGGGCTATCAGGCGTACCAACGTCACTGACGACCTTCGGGTGCGCACCCTCGGAGCAGGCGGGCTGGCATTCTGCCCCGCCCCCGGCTATTATTACCGCGCAATGACCCCTGGCTCCTGTCAACCTGGAGGAGGAGACCCCGCATGACTCATGCTCTGATCACTGGCGGCGCTGGCTTCATCGGCAGCCATCTGGCCGAATACCTGCTGGCACGTGGGCAGCAGGTGACCGTGATCGACAATCTTTCGACCGGACGTTTTGAAAATATCGCGCATCTGGAAGGCACACCGGGCTTTCGCTACGCCATCGAAGACATCCGGCACGCGGCGGTGATGGATCGGCTGGTGAGCGAGTGCGACGTGATCTATCACCTGGCCGCAGCCGTCGGCGTCTTCTCGATCGTGCACAGCCCTATTGACACGCTGGAGATCAACGTCGGCGGCACGGAGATCGTGCTGCAGACGGCCCGTCGCTACCGCAAGCGTGTATTGATCGCTTCCACGTCCGAAGTCTACGGCAAGGGCGTGAAAGTGCCCTTTTCCGAAGATGACGACCGCATCCTCGGCCCCACCACCAAGAGCCGCTGGAGCTACGCCGCTTCCAAAGAACTCGACGAGTTCCTGGCGCTGGCCTACCACAAAGCAGTCAACCTGCCAGTGACCATCGTGCGCCTGTTCAACACCGTTGGCCCGCGCCAGGTGGGGCACTATGGCATGGTCGTGCCGCGTTTCGTGCGCTGGGCGCTGGCTGGCGAACCGATCCAGGTCTATGGGGACGGGCAGCAGTCGCGTTGCTTCGCCAACGTGCACGATGTGGTGGACGCCATCGCCCGCCTGGCAGCCTGCAACGCGGCCATCGGCGAGGTCTTCAACATCGGCAGTAACGAAGAAGTGACCATCTACCAACTGGCCGAGCGCGTCAAGGCGCGCACGGGCAGCGCTTCGGAGATCGTGCTGATCCCCTATGACCAGGCCTATGAAGTGGGCTTCGAGGACATGCGGCGGCGCGTGCCGGATATCAGCAAGATCGAGCGGGTGATCGGCTGGCGCCCCACGACTCCGCTCGACGTGACCATCGATCAGATCGTCGCGCACTTCCGCGCTCAGGGAGAGTAGAGCGCGCGCTCCGGCAGAAATACGCGCATCCCATCCTGCTCGTCGCGGATCAACGCCTCCGGCCCGAAGCGAGTGGCCACCCAGGCCATCCACAGGTCGCCGCCCGCGCCGGAGGCGTTGACGACTATCGCCAGCGCGATCCACTGCGCCGTCTCCAGGGGCATCCACCACAACAGAGCCATGCCCGCCAGCGAGATCACCCACAAGGGAGCGAGCAACACCCGCACATATTCGTCGCGGCGGAAATAGGCATTGTCCGCGGTGGTGAACAGCGCATACCACTTGATGCCATAGCGAGGCCGGTGTCCATACCTGCGGATGGTCTGCCCGTGTACCCATTCGTGCAGCGGCAGGACTGCCAGCAGCAACCCCATCCCCAACGGTGACACCAGCGACGGCGGCGGGTGCACAAATACCAGCGGCGCACCGCCGCTGTGATAGAGAATCAGGGGCACGAAGGCCACGACAATAGCCAGCGTCACGGCCAGCACCGTCATCACCAGCAGCGGCAACCACAGGTGCGGTTGCGTGATGCGCAGATGGTACGCCTCGGCGTAGTCCGGCGGCAGCGCGGTGATGGGTGAAGCAACGGACACGTCCCCTGCCCTCCGAAGGCGAGCGAAAAAACGTGGACGAGCACCCTGATCGTACCGCAGGTGCTCGTCCGATTGGTAGAAAGAGTGTCTGAATCTGCTCTGCAACAGGCGGGGCTATAGCCGGACTCTGCGCAGGCGCAGGCTGTTGCCGATGACAAACACGTCGCTGAGGGCCATCGCCAGCGCCGCCAGGATCGGGTGCAGATGGCGCAGCAACTCCGGTGCCCAGGCGAAGGGGGCCAGCACGCCCGCCGCCACCGGGATGAGCGTCACGTTGTAGGCGAACGCCCAGAACAGGTTTTCCTTGATGGTACGCATCGTCCGGCGGCTGAGCGCCAGCGCGCGCGCCACGCCGCGCAGGTCGCCGCTGATCAGGGTGACATCGGCGGTCTCCATGGCGACGTCGGTACCGGTGCCGATGGCAATGCCCACGTCCGCCTGTGCCAGCGCCGGCGCATCGTTGATGCCGTCGCCGACCATACCCACCAGGTAGCCTTCGTCCTGCAACTGCTTGACATAGGCCGCCTTGTCGCCCGGTTTGACTTCGGCGAAGACGCGGTCAATGCCCACGGCGCGGGCAATGGCCTGGGCCGTGACCTGGTTGTCGCCGGTCATCATCACGATCGTCAGCCCCAGGTTGCGCATTTGTCGCACGGCCTCGACGGCGCCTTCCTTGAGCGTGTCGGCCACGGCGATCACCCCCTGCGCCACGTCGTCCACTGCCACCCACATCACCGTCTTGGCTTCGTCCTGCAGCTTCGCGGCGACTGCCTCCAGCCCATTGAGGTATACGCCGCGCGCCTGCATCATGGCCTGGTTGCCCACCAGCAGGGCGCGATCGTCTATCACCGCCTGAATCCCCTGCCCGGCCACTGCCTCGAAGCGCTGCGGGCGGGTCAGGGTCAGCCCGCGCGCCTCTGCGGCATGCACGATCGCCGCACCCAGGGGGTGTTCGCTGCCGAGTTCGGCGCTCGCCGCCAGGTTGAGCAGCGCCTCTTCGTCGAAGCTGGCCTGCGGGCTGACAATCAGGTCGGTCACGCTCGGCTCGCCACGGGTGAGTGTCCCCGTCTTGTCGAGCACGATGGCAGTGAGCTTGTGTGCACGTTCCAGGGCCTCGCTACTCTTGAACAGGATGCCCATCTCCGCTCCCCTGCCCATGCCCACCATAATGGCCGTAGGCGTCGCCAGGCCCATGGCACATGGGCAGGCAATGATCAGCACCGCGATCATGCGCACCAGCGACGGCGTCAGGTCGCCGGTGCCGATCATCCAGATGGCAAAGGTGATCAGGGCAATGGTCACCACTGCCGGGACAAAGATGGCCGACACCTGATCGGCCAGGCGCTGAATGGGCGCCTTGCTGCCCTGCGCCCGCTCCACCAGACGGATGATCTGCGCCAGCGCCGTCTCGCGCCCAACGCGCGTCGCCTGGAAGGTGAGCAACCCCTGCCGGTTGATGGTCGCGCCGATGACCGGAGCGCCGGGGCCTTTTTCTACTGGCAGGCTTTCGCCGGTGATCATGCTCTCGTCTACGGCGCTGCGCCCTTCGACCACTACGCCATCAACCGGAATCTTCTCGCCGGGACGCACGCGCACCAGGTCGCCGACGCGCACCTGTTCGACAGGGATGTCCTGCTCTACCCCGTCGCGGATCACGCGGGCGGTTTTGGCCCGCAGGCCCATCAACGCCTTGATCGCCGCGCTGGTGCGACCTTTGGCGATTGTCTCCAGCAGGCCGCCCGTGGAGATCAGGGTGATGATGCTGGCCGAGGTCTCGAAGTAGACGTGCCCGCCCATGACTCCCAACGTGATCGCCACGCTGTAGAAGTAGGCCACGCTCGACCCCAGCGCCACCAGCACGTCCATGTTGGCCGAGCCGCCGCGCAGCGACTTGTAGCCGCTGCGATAGAAGTCGCGCCCGACCCAGAACTGCACCGGCGTCGCCAGCGCCCAGAAGAGCCAGTTCACCCAGCCCTGATGTATCCAGTGACCGAATACGCCCAGGTCGCGGCCCATGCTCAGCAGGAACAACGGAAGGGTGAACAGCGCACCGACCAGCACGCGCTGCATGTTGTGCCGGATCTCCGCCTGGCGGGCCATTGCTTCGGCGTCTTCGAGCGGCTCTTCCCCTGTGGCCTGCACCACGCCGTAGCCGGCGCTCTCCACCGCCGCCACCAGCGCCGACCACGATACGCCGGGCGCGGCCCGCACCAGGGCGTGCTCGCTGGCGAAATTGACCTGCACGTCAATGACGCCCTCGACCTTTTTCAGGGCGCGTTCGACGTGCGCCGCGCAGTTGACGCAGTCCATGCCGGTGATCGCCAGATCGAGCGTCTGCTCTGGCACGTCGTAGCCCGCCTTGCGGATGCGGGCGACGATGTCCGCCGTACCCAGCAGCGAATCGTCATAGACCAGGCTGATCTTCTCGCTGGCGAAGTTGACGTTGGCCTCGCGCACGCCGTCCAGCTTGCGCACGTTGCGCTCCACAGTCGCCACGCAGTTGGCGCAGGTCATGCCCGTCACGGGCAATGTGAGTGTCTTGTCTGCCATGCTTGCTTCCTGGACTCTGCCTGCAATGCTGTCGGTCAAAGAGCGTCAGTTTGTCTCCGCGGGCGGATAGTTGATCTCCACCAGCAGCGCTTTGATCTGCTCCCAGGTGGCCGGATCATCCCATTCCACGGTCACCATGCGCGTGTCCTTGTCGGCATCCACACGCCGCACGCCGGTCAATTCGCTGACTTCGTTCTTGATGGTCATTACGCAGTGACCACAGTGAATGTTGGGAACTTCGAAGGTCTTGGCAGGCATGGTGTTTTCTCCTTGCAGCGATAACGAAGGACACGGTGTTCAGGGCTTCTGGGAGTAGCGATAGACCTCGATCACCTCGGACAGCACACGCTCGCGCTCGGCCACGTCGTCGCCCTGAATCGCCGTGGTGACACAGGTGCGCAGGTGCGCTTCCAGGATGCTTTCGCTCACGCGAGCCAGCGCCGTCTGCGCGGCCTGTATCTGCTTGATCACATCAATGCAATAGCGATCCTCTTCGAGCATGCGGATGATGCCGTTGACGTGACCAGCAACGCTCTTCAGGCGGTGAATGGCTTCCTGACGGGTGCGATCGTCCATGTTGATACTCCCATACCCCACCCCATGGGGGGTGGGCCTGTTCAACTCAGAGTCTAGCCCCCTGGCAGCAGTTTGTCAAGCCGTCCGATCGCGCTTAGACTGGAGCACGGTCGAGCGCTCCGCTTTGTGTCTATCGTCACACTGAGCCTCTAGTATTTGGCACTGATAAGCGCTTGCCGAAACCGTGTATAGTTACTACAAAGTCCCTGTCGTGCTCTATGGCAAAGGAGCTGAAATGGCCGACCTGTCAACAACTTACATGGGCGTTCCTTTGAAGAATCCGTTGATCGTGGCTGCCAGCTCGATCTCGAACTACGTGGACAAAGTCAAGCGGGCCGAAGAGGTCGGCGCGGGCGCTCTGGTGATCCGCTCGTTGTTCGAAGAGCAGATTCAGCACGACGAGATGACCATGGCCGACTTTCTGGAGCGTGCGGCCTACATCTCGCCTGAAGTGCACTCGTCTTTCTACCCGCCCGTTGAATCCGGCGGTCCGCGCGAACACCTGATGTGGGTAGAGAAGACACGGCGCGCGGTGAGTATGCCCATCTTCGCCAGCCTCAACGCTGTTTCACCGGGCGCGTGGGTGGAATACGCCCGCCAGCTTCAGGAAACCGGCGTGGCTGGCCTGGAGATCAACTACTATGTGGTGGCTGCCGACCCCGACGTGCCCGGCAGCGAACTCGAACAGCGCCTGTTCGACATCGTGGAGAGCGTGACGCAGGCCGTTTCCATTCCGGTCGCGGTCAAGCTCAGCCCCTACTACACCTCAACGCCGAACGTGGTGCGCGAGATCGAGAAGCGCGGAGCCAAAGCGGTGGTGCTCTTCAACCGCTTCCTGCAGCCCGACATTGACATTGACGAGGAAACGCTGGTCAACGACATGGTGCTCAGTTCGTCGCGCGAGATGAAAGTACCCCTGCGCTGGGTGGCCTTGCTCTACGGGCGCACCAAACTCGACCTGGCCTTGAACACGGGCGTGCACAGCGGGCGCGACATCGTCAAGGCGATCCTGGCTGGCGCATCGGTGGTGCAGGTAGCCTCGGCCCTGCTCGAAAACGGCCTGCCCTACATTTCCACCATGCTGCTGGAACTGCAGGGCTGGATGGAGGAAAAGGGCTACGACACTCTGGCCGAATTCCGCGGCAAGGTCAGTCAGCAGAACGTGCTCGATCCATTCGGCTTCGAGCGGGCACAGTATATGAAGCTGCTAATGGCTCAGCAATAGCGAACGCACTCGCAGTCACGGAGGCACGGGGCCGCGCGACCGGCCCCGTGTTGTTTGTGCTACATCGGCGGAGAGAACATCGCAGCCACCTTCTCCGGCGGCAGCGGGGGGACCGTCGTCAGCACCAGGTTCTCTTCGACATGCTCCGCCTGACTCATGCCCACCAGGGCGACAGTCACGCCGGGCGTCGAGCGGGCGAACTGCAGGGCGCGCTGCGCATCGGTAGACAGCCCAGGAAAGTACGGTGACAGGTCGGTCATGAACGGGCTGGCCAGCGTCCCCTGTTTGAGCGAAGCGCTGGTCATCACCGTCAGCCCCAGTTCCGCCGCCACCTCGATCGGGCTGGCGAACGTCTCGCCCAGTTGCTGATTGCTCAGCGCATAGGCTTCGGCCATGATCAGGTTGTAGGGCATCTGCACCGCCTGAAAGTGATGCGCCTCCCCCGCCACCTCAAAAGCCAGGCCCATCAACTCGGTGATCGAGAGGTAATCCGGCGCGTCGGGCGGGCTGCGAAAGCCCGACCAGGTTGCCACCCCGTAGCAGCCGATGACGCCCCGCTCGACGGCGGCTTCCAGGGTCTCGAAGGCATCGCGCATCCGCTGACGGAATGTGTCGTGCGAGTTGTTGATGCGTTGTGTCTCCGGATTGTGCAGGTAATAGATGTCAATGGTCTCGACGCCCAGGTTGCGGCGGCTGAGTTCGATCATCATGTCCAGGAAATCGGGAGCCAGGCAGTGATGGTAACTGGCCACGAATTCGTGCGGGTGTACCAGCCCCGGCTCGATGTAGTGTTCATAGACCCAGCGCCGCGGATCGGGGGGCGCTGCACCGTCGAACGGCACAAAGCCTCCCTTGGTTGCCAGCACTACCTCTTCGCGGCGCACCGTACCGGCCCGCACCGCCGCCGCCAGTGCCTGCCCGACTACCCGTTCGCTGCGCTGATGGCGGTAATTAACCGCCGTGTCTATCACATTGATGCCAGCCGCCAGGACGCGCTGAATGGCTGCCAGATAGCGCTCGTCGGTAGCGTCGTCGGGCGCGCCAAGATAGGTACCCATGCCCAGCGAGGAGAGCGTCAGACCACCCGTGCCCAGCCGAAAGTGCTCCGTCGCGCAGGGCGGTTGCAGGCGAGACGCATAGGCAGCGGTCGCCTCAACGGTTGCGCGCCCTTTCAACGCCATCGTCAGTCCCTCTCTCCAAGACAGAATCAGGGATAGGTAAAATGGTCAGACTCCGGACGGGCGAGCCACTCGGCCAGGGTCTGCGCACGGGCGTCTTTCTCAGATAGAATCGGTTGCTCGACCGGCCAGGCAATGCCAATCTGCGGGTCATTCCAGCGAATGCCGCTTTCCGCGCGCGGATTGTACAACCCTGTGCACTTGTACTGCACGACGGCCACCTCCGACAGCGCGCAGAAGCCGCGTGCGAAGCCCGCGGGTGCCCACACCTGGCGCTGATTCTCCGCCGACGCCTCGACGCCCACCCACTGCCCCAGCGTAGGCGACCCCTTGCGAATGTCAACTGCCACCAGAAAGGCGCGCCCCAGCGTCACCCGCATGAGTTTGCCCATCGGTGGATCCCACTGGAAGTGCAAGCCGCGAATCACCCCCTGCACCGAATAGGACTGATTGTCCTGCACGAACTCGTCGGGGATGCCCATCTCGGCGAACAGGTCGCGGCGGTAGGCTTCCATGAAATACCCCCGATGATCCTCGAACACCGTAGGCACAATCACCTTCACCGCGCCCAGGTGAACGCTCTCGATCGTGAACGGCACGGTTTCCTCCCAGATGCAGCGCCCCGCTCAGCGACGGAAGAAGTTGCGGACGATGAACCACACATTGGCCGGACGTTCGGCCAGCCGCCGCATGAAGAAAGGATACCATTCCGTGCCGTATCCGGCATAAATCCGCACTCGGTAGCCGTCGTCGCGCAGTTGCGCCTGCAGATGCGGACGAATGCCGTAGAGCATCTGGAACTCAAAGCGGTCGTAGGGCACCTGATGGGCGCGGATGAAAGCCTTGGCCGCTGCGATCATCTTTTCGTCGTGCGTGGCGATGGCGAGAAAGGCCCCCGGCACACTGGCCCCTTCGGTGAGAAAAAGCTCCGTCAGACGCACGAAGTTGGCATCCACGTCGGCCTTGTCCGGGAAAGCACGGTCGGGCGGCTCTTTGTACGCGCCTTTGCACAGGCGGACGAACGCTCCTTCCCGTGCCAGCGCGCGGACGTCCTCCTCGCTGCGATAGAGGTACGCCTGGATCACGATGCCGACGTTGGCGAAGTCCTGGCGCAGAGTACGGTAGATGCGCAGCGTGCTCTCGGTATAGGCTGAGCTTTCCATGTCTATGGTGATATGGTTGCCGGTCGCCTGGGCACGCTCCAGGATACGCCGCATGTTCTCCAGGCACAGCGCCTCGCGCACGTCCAGCCCAAGCTGTGTGAGTTTGAGCGACGCCGTTGCCCGCACCTTGCCCGTCGCCACGGCGTCGAGCAGGGTCAGGTAATCTTCAGTTGCCTGGCGTGCACCCTGTTCGTCGGTGACTTTTTCGCCCAGGTGATCCAGCGTGACTTCCAGACCCTCGTCATTGAGGCGGCGCGCCACCTCGATGGCCTGCGCCAGCGATTCCCCAGCTACGAAGCGCTCTGCAGCACGGTGCGCCGGCCCCACATTGGTGATCAGCGATCTGGCCCAGCCAGCCTCAGAAAGATAAAGCAACAACGAACGTAACATGCCCGAATTCCTTTGGTGTCAGAACCATCCTGGCCCCCCATTGTACGGCGCGGTTGCCCATCCTCCCAGTGACTTCCGTCAGAAAAAACACGGGCGCGCTCCACTGCACGCCCGTTCTTCACCCACCGCTCATGACCGGGTCAGGAGCCAGTCGTCGCGGCAGCAGGAGGGGCTACCGCGTCGCGGGAATAGCCGGGCACGACAATCGCCACCTGGAAAGCGTCGCCCGACCGCTCGATGGCCTGCACGTCTCCTCGCCCTTCGCGCGCGTTCAACCATATTTCGGTCGCCAGCGCCCCTTCGAGCCAGCGTTCTTGCTGGCTATCGGCCAGTTCGGCCAGGGTGAACGGCGCGTTGGACGGCCACAGCCAGGTCGGCGCAGCCGGGTCGCGCGGAACGCGATAGGCGCTCACCCAGCCCGCCGTTGGCAGGACGCGCACGGGCACCTCGCTGAGATGCTGGCACTTCTCCAGGATGAGAGCGAAGCTGTTTTGCGGCCAGTAACTATAGCGGCGGACGGTGTGCACCTCGTCGTACAGAGACACGGTGATGCTTTCGAGCACCGGCGTGCCATCGCTGGGGAACACCAGCTCGTCTTCCCAGTCGTAAAATCCCCGTGCGATGATATCTTCCAGAAAGGCACGGATCGCAGCATCGCTGGCGCGGCCTTCCAGAATCTCCTCAACGCCATACTGGTCAGCGGTGCTCCACACGACGCGCCCGTCCCCCCACAGGGTGCAGGGCGGGATGCTGTTGAGCAGGAAGGCCGGGCTATCTTCAAGCGGGCGGCTGTCCAGGCGGACGATGATCGTCTGCGGGTCGCGCTTCCAGTCGAAAAGTCCCAATCGTCCTGATCCCTGGCCATCTTCTGACGCATTGCCCCCACAGGCCGTCAGCGCTGCCAGCACAAGCAAGACCCATACCCGTCGCATGGTGCGCTCCTTGTGTCCACCACTGATCGCCCTGCATTGTAGCCCGGCCCGGCCTTGCTCACAAGCGCGGCGTGCGCCGGAGACCGCCGTCCTGGCAAAGAAACACCCCTGCAAAGCGTAGCGGCCAGCCCGCAGGCCAGCCGCCAGACACACGTACACGATAGGAAAGGCATCACTCGGTGACGATCTCGTAAGCCTGCCCCTCCCAGACGAAGAGTACCCGCTCACCCAATGCCAGGAACTCGCCAATGCGCGGGTCGCGGTCCAGCAGGGCGAAGTACTCGTCGCTGAGGAAGACGACGCGCTGCGGAGTCATGCGGTCGGCATCGTAGAGCGTGTCCACCCATACGCCGTCACGCCAGACGAAGGTGCGGTCGGCCACATAGCGCACCGGCGACTCGCCTGCCGCATATCTCTCCGCTCCAGCGGACATTTCAGCCGGAGCCAGCATCGTTGGAGCAGGCGTGGACAACGGGGCATTGGCACCTGCCAGCCCTGCCGCGGCCTCTGCTGCATTTACCGCCGCCGCGCCAGAAGGAGCAGCGAACGCAGCCCCGGCGTCGGCCTGGAAGAGCATCTGTGCTTCTTCGCGCCCTTCCTGGCTGAAGATGTCATCCTCGGTGATCAGGAACGAGGTATAGGGCGTGATGATGCCATAGCGGATGCTCAGCCGGATCACGCTATCCACCAGTTCAGGGTCTTCGCCGTGCAGGCGAATGGCATTCAGCAGCGCGCCGATCTTGCGGGTAGCCCACAGGCGGGCGATGAATGGCTCACCGCCGGCGCGCTCGCGGAACTCCACCTCGTAGCGGTAAACCTTGTGCTCGCCGTCGAGATCACCTTCCAGTCGGACGGTTGCCGGGCCGCCGTCGCGGTAGCGCCCGACGACGATCAACTGCGTACCGGCGAACAGGTCGGGTAGTGGCTTCCCTGGGAACAGCTCCTCGACCAGCACGCCCTCAACGTCCAGTTCCACGTTGGTCAGCACCGGCGCGCTGATCTTGCTGTAGAGGCTGCTCACCTCCTCGTCCACGCGCTCGCCGGGCCGGACGTAAGTCCCCGCGCCGCGGAACTTCTGCGACAGTTGATCGAGCAGGAACGTGTCTACATCGTCGCCCACGCCAAAGGTGAAGATGCGCACATTGGGCGGCGCGAGCCGGTCCACATGGTCTAGAATCTTCTCCACGTCCGTTTCGCCTTCGGTAGGCAGGCCGTCGGTGAGGAAGAGCACCACCGTCGAACGCTCGCGGTCGGCCATGCGCATGGCTTCACTCAACGCCCCGTCAATATCCGTGCCGCCCAGCGCCTCCAATCCTTCGACCCACTCGATGGCTTCGTCGGCCACGCTGGCGGGTTGCAGGTCCTCGGCGAAGATGCGATAGCCCGTGCTGAAGACAACCAGGTTGAAGCGATCGCGCCGGTTCAGATTCTCCAGCACGAACCTGACCGCTTCGCGCGCCTGATCCCACTTCTCGCCGTGCATGGAGCCAGACTGATCCAGGACGATGATCACATCCTTGGGGATGATGCGGTCAGCGTCAGCCCGCAACGGCGGGGTGATGATCAGGGTGAAGAAGCCATCCTCGCGGGCGCTCTCCCGGTAGGTCAGCAGGTTGGCGCTGATCTCCTGGCGGGCCAGGCCGTAGTACAGGCTGAAGTCGCTCTCCGGACGCACGTACGACTCTTCGTAACCGACGCGGAAAGCGTAATCCCCCTCGCGCGAGATGGCGATGGGATGGCTGGGCGAATACACAGTGCTGAGGGGATCGCTGGAACGCACCCTGACGCTGATGCTCAGTCGCTCTACCGGGCGGCGCGTCAGATGATCGGTGCGCAGGGGGTAGACGTAATGCACCAGGCCGTCTTCTACTGGCAACAATTGTCCGTACTCGATCTCGATCTTGACCTCAGAATACGGTTGAATGGGGAAGACGCTGGCCTGAATCGCCCCCGCGCCCACGTATTCCAGCAGGGCCGGGTCGCGCATCCGCCGCACGATGTCGTCGTAAATGGCACGCGCCTGCTCAGCATCGAGAATCTTCGCCTCGACAGGCTTGCCGTCCACCCACATCACCAGGTCGGAGACGGCTGCGCCCATCGGCAAGGGAAAGACATAGGTGCCCTCCGCCACGCGCCCGCTGTCGTTGAAGAAGACCTGCTCGATGCGCGTGACGGCGACCTGATCGTCAATCTCCACTTCCACGCGATGCGATTCGATCAGCACCCCTTCGTCATGCTGCATGGGGGACCGTCGCAGGTCATCAGAGGACAGGGCAGCCAGAGCAGCCCCTGCCTGTGCCAGCAACAGCATCAGCGCCCCCAGGACAATACCTACCCGTCGCATGATCTTGCCTCCTGTCGCTCACGGGCTGTTCGGCACAGCCCTTCGTGCTATGCCTAAGACGCTCCGCCATGCACAAAAGTTCCCACATCCTCGCGCCTGGCGTGATATACTTGTATTACAGAATCCGTTCGATAGCGAAAGCGTAAGACATGTACAGCGCTACTATCTCCTCCAAGTATCAGGTCGTCATCCCGCGCGCCGTACGCGAGCAGCTCGGGTTGAAACCCGGCCAGAAAGTCGTCTTCGTGCCATTGGGTCAGACTCTGCGGCTGATCATTGTGCCCCCCATTGAGCAGGCCCAAGGCATGTTTGCCGGCATTGACGCCGACGTGCACCGTGAAGAACAGGATGAGGAGCGGTGAACGTCGTAGACTCATCCGGCTGGCTCGAATATCTCGCGGACGGGCCTAATGCCCCCTTCTTCGCGGCTGCCATCCGCGATACAGAACACCTGATCGTGCCGGTGATCTGCCTGTATGAAGTCTTCAAGCGGTTGACGGTACAAAGGGACCAGGATGAGGCGCTACGAGCCGCAGGCGTGCTCTACAGCGGTCGCGTGGTGGATGTCACCCCACAGACAGCCCTGCACGCAGCGCAGTTGTCCCTCGAACACAAACTGGCGATGGCCGATAGCCTGATTCTGGCCACGGCCCGCCTATACCAGGCAACGCTCTGGACTCAGGATGAGCATTTCGAGGGGTTGGCCAATGTGCAGTACGTGAAGAAGCGATAGCGGGGAATATCTCCGCGCGGAATTCCACCGGAAGTGCAGCACTTCATGTGTCTTTTCCGTTGACTTGCGGCATACTTGGCAACCGTCAAGAGCGGCTCGCCTTCTGACCAGAGTCAGCCGCTCACGGGTTCGGGGTCTTTCGGCAGGATGGGAGTCTATGACCGACCTGAATGCGCCCGAAGAACTGTCTGCTGAGAGGTTGCTCCAGCACATCCGCCATCTGAGCGTGAGCATCGGGCCGCGCCGTCCGGCCAGCCCTGGCGAACGCGCCGCAGCGGACTATGTGCAAGCCACGCTGCGGCAGATCGCCCGTCGCTGGGAAGTAATCCATCAGCCTTTCCGCAGCGTAGATGGCCTGCGTTACCGCCTGGCGCCGCTGGCCGCGCTGGCCGGTGTCAGCCTGCTGGCAGGACTGCGCCGCCGCCGTCAGACTCAGATCGTGGCCGGGCTGCTGTGCATCGGGCTGAGCGTCATCAGCCGCGACGCATTCCTCGCCCGCCCTATGGTGTGGGAAACCTGGGCGCCGCGTGGGGAATCGCAGAACGTGATCGCCCGTATCCCCCCGCGCCGTCGCGCTCAGCGACGGGTGGTCTTCGTCGCGCACCTGGATAGCGGCGTACACCGCCTGACCACACACCCTCGTATGGTGCGGCATCTGCCCTACACGCTGGGCGGCATCACCTTGATGGCCCTGGTGGGAGGAGTGCTGTCCGTGCTGGCGGGCAAGAAAGGCCGTTGGCGCGGACTGCGGGCGCTGATGGGACTGTCGGCGCTGAGCGCGGCGGGTCTGGCCGTTGCCGACGAAAGCGGCCCGGAAGTCAGCGGAGCCATCGGCAATGCCTCCGGCGTAGCCGTGTTACTGGGCCTGGCCCACACGCTGGCGGAACATCCTCTGGAATCTACCGAAGTAGTGCTCGCCTTCACCGGCAGCGGCACAGCCACTTCCACTGGGGCCGACATGCTGGCGACAGCCTACGGCGAAGCCTGGCGTGATGCTCTGTGGGTGGTCGTCGCCAACGTGGGAGCCGGGGAGCTGTGCTGGGTCACGCGGCACGGAATCAGCCCCTATGCCTGCTACTATCCTCACCCCGACGCGGTGCGCATCATGGAGCGCGTCGCCGACGTTCGCCCCGACCTGGGACTGATGGGCAAGCCCATGCTCACGCTGGACGAAGTCGCCCTGCTGCGCGACCGGGATCTGCGCGCCGTCGCCCTGATGGGCTACGATCGCGTCACCGGCCTGATCCCACACTGGCGACAGGCCAGCGACACCATTCACGCCGTCTTGCCCGAAACGGTCGAACGCGCCGCGCACGCCTGCTGGACAACCGCCCGCGTGCTGGACGAAAGCGACCTCTGGCCCTTTGCGCCGGAATGATATTGCAGCCTGTCATTGACTCAGGTCAATCGCTGAGTCAATCAACGACTGCTTGACGTCCCACAGCGCCTGCGTCAGCGACACGTGATAGATGTGCGGGTTGACCAATCGCCGCACGCCCGGATCGAGTCGCTCGATGTCGGCGCTGCGCACGGCACGCATCTGCTCGATGGTCGGCAGATCGTAGACCAGCTTTCCCTCGCGCAACACTTCCACCAGCAGCGGTTCGATCTCCGAGATCTCATCGCGGCCCAGGGCACGGCACTTGGTATGATCGGACGGATGGCGCAGGATCACGCGATCCATGGTGCGCGGGTCTTCGTCCTCCAGGCTCAGCAGATCAGCAGTAGCTTTGCCGCGCCCATCGTAGACGCGCCAGACGCGCTTATGGCCAGGGTTAGGCGTCTTGTCCGGCGAATCGGAGAGCTTGATCGCCGGTATCCATTTGCCGCCATCGCACACGGCGACCAGTTTGTAGACGCCGCCCAGCGCCGGTTCGCCCCACGACGTGATCAGGCGCGTGCCCACGCCGAAGACCAGCCGGTTGATCAGGTGATCGGCGTCAATGCCCCAGCGGGGCGCTTCGTCGCGTATCTGCGTGATGATCTGCCAGATGACCAGCTCGTCGAGGTTGTTCGAGAGCACGATGACCGTGTCCGGAAAGCCTGCCGCGTTGAGCATCTTGGCCGCCTGAATGCTCAGATAGGCCAGGTCGCCCGAATCCAGGCGAATGCCCACCGGCTTGTGCCCCTTGCGCCGCAGTTCCTCGAAGACCGTGATCGCGTTGGGGATGCCGCTCTCCAGCGTGTCAATGGTATCTACCAGCAACAGACAGTCGTCCGGATAAAGCTCGGCGTAGGCGCGGAAAGCGCCCAGTTCGCCCATGCCCAGCGCCATGAACACCTGCACCATGCTGTGCGCGTGCGTGCCCTTGGGCGGATAGCCGAGCACGCGCGAAATGCCGACGTTGGAGGTG
>DDBP01000203.1 GCA_002332795.1 Anaerolineales bacterium UBA2029
AGGGGTCGGGGGATGAGGGCAAAAAGTGCATAGCACGCTCTAGAACCTCCTCTGTGCCTCTTCTGTGTCCTCTGTGTTCTCCGTGGTGAACCTCACTGCCACTTCCTACATGCCGATACTGCGCAGGTACTCGCGGTTGCGGCGGGCGCTCTCCTTGGGCGACCCCATGGACGGCAGCACGTCCTGTTCGACGACAATCCAGCCGTCGTAGTTCATGGCGATCAGCGCGTCGCGCACCGCCGGGAAATTCACCGCCCCGCGCCCCAGCTCGCAGAAGACCCCGTGCCGGATCGCGCCGAAATAGTCCCAGTTCTCGGCGCGCGCCTGCGCCGCCACCGCCGGATCGAAGTCCTTGAAGTGCACGTGCCAGATACGGTCGCGATAGGCTCCCAGCGCTTCCAGCGGATCGCCGCCGCCGAACATGTAGTGCCCGGTGTCCAGGCACAGGCCGAGCACCTGCGGATCGGTGAGGGACATCAGGCGGGCGACTTCGGCGGGCGTCTCCACATAACCAGCGCAGTGATGGTGAAAGACAGTGCGCAGGCCAGTCTGCGCGCGGACGGCGCGGGCGATGCGGTTCGCCCCCTCGGCGAACACTTCCCACTGCGTATCGCTCAGCCCCATCTCCGGCGTGATACGCCCGGCATTCTGCGTGCGCTGCGGCACCTTGCCGTTGTCGTCGGCCAGCACGATGAAGCACCCTTCGCCAGCGGTGTCGCGCAGCAGGCGGGCGGTGCGCAGGGCGACCGCCTCCCCGTCGGCGTGCGCGGCGCGGTCGGACAGGGCGACTGGCACGAACGCCGCCAGCAGCGCCAGACCGCGTCTGTCCAGTTCGGCGCGCAGCAACGCCGGATCGGTGGGCATGAAGCCCCAGTCGCCCAGCTCGGTGCCGGTATAGCCGGTCTCGGCGATCTCGTCGAGCACCTGCGCGTAACCGGCGGCCTCGCCCTCCAGGTCGAACTCCAGCACGCCCCACGAACAGGGCGCATTGGCGATGCGAAATGTTTTGCTCATGGTTGATCTCTGCTCCTCAAAGGCAGGTCATAGCCCGACACCCTATGTCGAAAGTACAGAGTTGGGAGTATAGAGTTGAGAGTAGAGTTGTGAGTCTGGGGCGAGCAGGGGCGTCCGGTCTGAACAGACGTCGCCCCCTCTAACCGCAGAGTGTATTCGGACTTGGGAGCAGAATTCACCACGGAGAGCACAGAGAACCCAGAGAAAGACACAGGGTTGTTGATTTGTCTTTCCCCTCTGCGCTCTCGGCGTCTCTGCGGTTCAAGAGCACTGCCCCAACGCGCGGATGCCCTGCTAACCGCAGGCCCGCTCATTCCAGACTCCAGACTCCAGACTCTAGACTCTAGACCCCTGACTCCCTACTCCTCACTCCCCAGGTAATACCGCTCGCGCTTCTTGTGTTCCACGTATTCGGCGCGCGCCCGCTGCACGTCGGGATTCTCCGACACCTCGGCGACGGCCACGTCCCACCAGCTTTCGTAACCGCCCACGCGCTGCCGCCGGTCCACCTCGATGACGATGCACACCGGCCCGCCCTGGTACGCCTGCGCCTGCCGGATCGCTTCGGCCAGGTCGTCGCGGTTGTGCGCGCGGATCACGTGCGCGCCCAGGCTGGCGGCGTTGGCGGCGTAGTCAATGGGCAGCACGTCGCCGTCCAGGTGACCGGACTCTGTGCGATAGCGGTATTTGGTGCCGAAGCCGTCCGATCCCACGCTCTTGGACAGGCCGCCGATGCTGGCGAAGCCGTGATTGTCCAGCACGACGATGATCACCTTGATGCCTTCCTGGGCCATGGTGGCGATCTCGCTGTTCATCATCAGGTACGAGCCGTCGCCGACCATGACGTAGATGTCGCGCTCTGGTGCAGCGAGCTTGGCCCCCATGCCGCCGGCAATCTCGTAGCCCATGCACGAATAGCCGTATTCCAGGTGATAGCCCTTGGGGTCGCGCGTGCGCCACAGCTTGTGCAGGTCGCCGGGCAGGCTGCCCGCCGCGCACAGCACCACATCCTGGGGACGCGAGAGCGTGTTGACCACGCCGATCACCTCGCCCTGGCTGATCAGCGGGCCGTGCTCCAGGGTGTAGATGCGCTGGACTTCGGCGTCCCATTCGCGGTTGTACTGCGCCGCCAGCGCGCGATACTCCGCTGCGACCTGCCATCCTTCCAGCAATGGCAGCAACTCTTCCAGCGTGACGCGGGCATCGCCGATCAAGGGGATGGCGCTGTGCTTGTAGGCGTCGAATTCGGCCACGTTGATATTGATGAAGCGCACCCTGGGGTTTTGGAAAGCCGTCTTGGAGGCGGTGGTGAAGTCACTGTAGCGTGTGCCAATGCCGATCACCAGGTCAGCATCGCGGGCCATGCGGTTGGCCCCCAGCGTGCCGGTGACGCCGATCGCGCCCAGGTTGAGCGGGTGATCGTAGGGCAGCGATCCTTTGCCCGCCTGTGTCTCCCCGACGGGAATGCCCGTCCGCTCGACGAACTGCCGCAGCATGGCCGTCGCGTCGCTGTAATGCACGCCGCCGCCCGCGACGATCAGCGGGCGCTGACTCTGCCTGATCCACTGCGCCGCCTGGCGCAGCGAGGCCACGTCGGGGCGGTTGCGCGGGATATGCCAGACGCGCTTGCGGAAGAACGCCTCCGGATAGTCGAAGGCCATCGTCTGCACGTCCTGCGGCAGCGCCAGCGTCACCGCGCCGGTGTCGGCGGGCGAAGTCAGCACGCGCATGGCCTCCGGCAACGCCGTCAGCAGTTGCTCCGGACGGGTGATGCGATCCCAGTAGCGCGAGACGGGCTTGAAACAATCGTTGACCGAGATGTCCTGCGAATGCTCCCACTCCAGTTGCTGCAAGACGGGCGCTTGCAGGCGCTCGGCGAAGATGTCGCCCGGCAGCAGCAACACGGGGATGCGGTTGATGGTGGCCGTCGCTGCGCCGGTGACCATGTTGGTCGCGCCGGGGCCGATGGACGACGTGCAGGCGAACGTCTGCAGGCGGTTCTTCATCTTGGCGTAGGCGATGGCTGTGTGCACCATGGCCTGTTCGTTGCGCGTCTGATAGTAGCGGAAGGTGGCTGCGACCTGTTGCAGCGCCTGCCCAATGCCCGCGACGTTGCCGTGTCCGAAGATGCCCCAGCAGCCGGCGAAGAAAGGATTCTCCACGCCGTCTCGTTCCACGTACTGGTTTTGCAGAAAGGCGATCAGCGCCTGCGCCATGGTCAATCGTCTGGTCGTCATAATTCTCTCCTCATTCTCTACCGCTGCGGTGGCTCCATGCCCAGGTCTACGATGGGCAGGCGCGGATCGAGGTGCGTCCACGTGCTCTTGACCCAGGCATAGGCGGGATCGTCGCTGTTGGCCAGCGACTGCGCCGAGCCAGCCAGAAAGTTCACATAATAGGTGGTGTAGCCGGGCGGACTGGCCACCGGATGGTAGCCCTCCGGCACCAGCACGGCGTCGTGCTGCTGGGCCAGCAGCAGCGCGTCAATGCTGCGATCGTCATTGTAGACGCGCTGAATGGCGTAGCCGCCGGGCCGGTCGATCTTGTAGAAATAGATCTCCTCCAGGTCGGCTTCGAGCAGCTTACCAGTCGCGTCTACGCGGTGCACATCGTGTTTGTGCGGCGGGTAACTCGACCAGTTGCCGCCGGGCGTGTAGACCTCCACACAGACCAGCCGGTGACAGTCGAAGCCGGGCGGGATGACGCTGACGATCTGCCGCGAGGCGTTGCCCCCGCCGCGCAACTCGATGGCGCAGTCGGCGGGCGCAATCAGCCGCGCCGGATGATCCTGGTCGGTAGGTACCCAGCAGGTGACGACTTCGAAGTCATCGGTGAGTGCTTCCAGCTCGAACTGCGTGCGCCGCGAGAAATACAGCGCATAGGGCATACCGCGGAACACGTCCGGTCGCCGCCCTACGCGCGGGAAGTCGCCCGCGCTGCTACGTACCCGGCACACGCCGCCCAGGATGACGTGCACGTACTCGTGTTCGTCGGTGTCGCCCGCCCAGGTTTCGCCGCGCTGCAGGCGACGCGCCTGCATGTTGAGCAACTCCCAGCCGGCCTGTTCGGCGCGCACTTCAGCGAAGATGCCCGGCCCGCCCGTGTCCTTGGACTTGATCAGCAGGGTTTCTGCGGTGTAGTGCATGATGGCCTCCGGTGCTTACGGGAGCGACGAGCAGCGAGCAGGGAATTGGGGAGGGCCAGCGCTGAGGGAAAAGCGCGCGTAGCCCACAAAACACAGCTTTCTTTTCATGCCGCAACTCACCGATATTCCGGTCCGGCACGTGACCGCTCCCCAAATAAGATCATAAGAACGTGCGCCGTCCGAAACCAACGCAGCATATGTGCCAGCCTGCTTGCGTCAGAGGTTCGTGTCGCCTGTTCGGACGGCGCACCCATCTGATCCTGAGGCCCCGCTGTCTCTTTCTGCGCGTGGTGCCGCACGCCCAGAACAGCCGACCTCAGGCACGGGATTGGCTGCGCACGCGGGACGAATTCCCCGCCTGACACGGTGCAGCAGCGCCACAAACGACGACGCCCTGTCGCTGCGCAGCGCGTGTGTAAACGTTTCCCTGAGAGTATAGCGTTTTGGCGCGGCTGTCAAGAATTGATGAGGCTGTTTGGGCCTGGAAAGGGGCATGGATTCGCTGCCGGGGAGGGGCTTCTCGGCGTTCTCCGCGCCTGCGCAGTGCAGCGACCAGGCACTATCTTCTGGGCGGCGCGGTCGAGTAGCGCATCACCAGTGCCGTCGGCAACGTCACCGACTGTGGCGGAAGTTCGGGATCGTTCATCTGTGTCAGCAGGATGTGAGCCGCTGTCTCGCCGATGGTGTAGATCGGCTGAGCGACCGTCGTCAGTGGCGGGATGAGGAAAGAGGCCAGCGGGATGTCGTCGAAGCCGATCACCGACAGGTCTTCGGGCACGCGCAGGCCCAGTTCGTAGGCGGCGTGCAAGACCCCGACGGCCATCGAGTCAGTCAGCGCGAAGATCGCCGTAGGCCGGGGAGACCTGCCCAGCAGGCGCAGCGCTGCCGCATGACCCGTCTCGAAATCGGGAGCGCCTTTCAGCTTGAGCAGGGCTTTGGGAGGGAGGCCCGCCTTTTCCAGCGATGCCTGCGCGCCTTGAATGCGTTCAATGGGGATGGTCTCCGGGCCGGTGCTGATCACCGCAATGCGCTGGTGTCCCAGTTCCAGCAGATGGTCGATCGCCTGGCACGCGCCATCGAAGTTGGCCACCAGTACCTGACTGGCCGGGACACCGGGCAAAGCCCGTTCCAGCAATACCACCGGAATCCCGTGTTCCAGCAATTGCTCGACGTTGGCGCGGCGGTCTTCGGCGGGGATGAAATACACCACCGCGTCTACCCGCTGACCGAGCAGCATGGCAATATAGTCTTGCTCTTTGGCCAGGTCTTCCTCGGTGTTGCAGAACAGGGCGCGGTAGCCGTGCGCGAAGAGCGTCTTTTCGATGGCGAAGACCAGGGTGCTGAAATAGGACTCGTGAATGCGCGGCAGCAGTACGCCGACCGAATGCGTCGCCTGGCGGCGCAGTCCCTGGGCGATGGCGTTGGGCTGGTAGGAAAGCTTGCGCATCGCCTCCAGCACGCGCTCGCGCGCGCTCTGGCTGACGTAGCCGGTGCCGTTGATCACCCGCGAGACGGTCGCGATCGAGACGCCCGCCTCTGCCGCTACATCCCTGATCGTCACCATCGCTCATTCACTCTGACGCGCCTCTCTGCGGCAACCATAGCATGGGCGCGCGGGCGCTGTCAAGCACGCTGCGACTGGCTCTGCGGCCTCTGTGCTAGCTGTGTGAACGCTGCCCCCGAATCCGAATGCTCCCATGCGCCATCCGGCGCTGTGCAAGATGGGCGCGTCCTTCGTACAATCTCTGAGACGAACGGTTGACAGGAGTGACGAGAGTGATCGGCATGAGCAAGAAGGCTGGTTTGCTGGCCGTAGTGGTAGTGGTGCTGGGAGGGGCCGTGGCGCTGATGCTGAGCCTGCAAGGCGGAGACGAACGTCAGCAGGCGTCCGCCATACCCACGACCACGCCATCTGACATCCCGGAAAGCGAGTCGCCTCAGGGCGAAGACTCCCTGCTGCTCCCCCCGCAAACGGTCGCCGCCGGTGCGGGGACCATCCTCATTGATCTGCAGATGCCCGACGGCTACAAGCTCAACGCTCAGGCTCCGCTCACCGCCATCTGGCCCGACGACCCGGTGGCACAGATTCCGCCCGAATCGCGCGACCTGCGCCTGATTGCTCCGCAGTTGCCCGTGCAGGTGCCCGTCACCTTTGCGCCTGGACAGACTGACCTGGCGCTCAACCTCACGGTGTACTGGTGCGAAGCAGTCAACGAGACGCTGTGTTTTGTGGATCGGGCGACGCTGGTGTTGCCGCTGACCGTGTCCTCCGAAGGCGATGCGCATGAGGCCGTCTTCGCGCGAACGCTGGTGCCGCCCGTTGTGGTGGATACGCCCGGCTAACTTGCGTCGGGCGAGCGCAGGGCAAGCGCCCCCGCCCGGCTCAGCGCGCGCTGCAGTACAATGGGCGTGTGCGATGGGGGCGAAACGCCATGACCACGGTCTACGAAGTCCGCGAGCTGACCAAAATCTACGCGGGACAGACGGTCCCCGCCAACGACAGCATTAGCCTCGACGTGCACGAGGGAGAAATCTTCGGTCTGCTGGGCGACAACGGCGCGGGCAAGACCACCCTCGTGCGGCAGATGGCGCACCTGCTGGCACCCACGCGCGGGACGATCCGCCTGTTCGGGCGTCCGCTGGACGCCGCGACGCTCTACACGCCCGGCCTGATCGGCTATATGCCGCAGAACGGCCTGGCTCTCAACAACCTGACCGCCGGCGAGACGCTCTATTTCACGGCGCATTTGCGGGGAATGTCGCGCCGTGATGCCCGCGCCGAGCGCGACCGGCTGCTGGAGTGGTTCGACCTGGGCGCGGTGCGTGACCGCATGGCAGCGCAGCTCAGCGGGGGGCAGCGACGCCTGTTGCTGCTGGCGACGACGATTGCCGCCTCACCGCCGGTGTTGCTGCTCGACGAGCCGACCAACGATCTCGATCCCCTGCACCGTCGGCTGGTATGGGAGGCGCTGCGCACCCTCAAAGAGCGCGCGGGGACGACCATCATCCTGGTGACTCACAACGTCGTCGAGGCGGAGCGGGTGATCGAGCGCGTGGCCATTCTGCGGGCGGGCCGGCTGATCGCGTTGGGTCGTCCCGGAGCTTTGAAAGTACACCTGGGCGATCAATTGCGCCTGGACATCATCTTTCAGCCGGACGCGCCGCCCACCCTGCCGGATGGCGTATCGCCGCGCGCCCTGGGGCCGGGGCGCTGGCAACTGCTCATCGGGCGCGACGCAGCCGCCGCCTATCTGGAGGCGCTCACCGCTGCGCCGTCGGTGGAAGACTTCACGCTGAGCACCGCTTCGCTGGAAGACCTCTACCTGGCCCTGGCTGTCCCCCAAGCTGACGCCAATATGGCCGAGGAGAGGTCGCCGTGAACCGCGCTCGCCGCGCCCAACCCCCGCTGAGCCAACTGCTCGATCTGACGCTGATTCAGCTCGCCAACTGGCGCTGGTCGTGGCGGGGGCTGGTGCTCACCAGCCTGATCGCGCCGCTGCTGAGCACGGCGGCTTTCAGCGTCTTCGTGCACGACAGCGCCGACGTGCTGGCCTATATCCTCACCGGCAACATGGTCATGTCGCTGCTCTTCGGCACCTTCGACCGCGTCTCGACACATTTCGCTTATATGCGCCTGGTCGGGCGGCTGGACTTCTTCGCCACGCTGCCCATCTACCGCGCTGCGCTCGTTCTGGCGACGGTGAGCGCGTTCCTGGTGCTCAGCCTGCCCGCCGTGCTGTTGACCCTGCTGCTGGGGGCGCTCATCCTCGATCTGTCACTGGCGATCAGCCCGTGGATCGTCGTTGCCCTGCCGCTGACGGGCACGGCGTTGTGCGGGCTGGGCGCGCTGATCGGCGTGACGGTGCGCTCGCCAGAAGAAGTCGGTAACCTGAGCACCCTGTTGACGTTTGTGTTGGTCGGCTTCGGGCCGGTGATCATCCCGCTCGACCGGCTGCCCCCGCTGATTCAGACGCTCAGCTATCTGTCACCGGCCACCTACGCGGCTTCGGCCCTGCGACAGACTCTGCTGAAGATGCCCGACCGCATCCCGCTGGGCGTTGATCTGCTGGTGCTGGCAGGGCTGCTGATCGGATCGCTGTGGCTGGTGGGGCAGCGCATGGACTGGCGACGCGGGTAAGGCCAGCATTCGTTTTGCAGGGGCATGATAGTTCGCAGTGGCAATGCAAACGGCGCGGAGAGAACAGAGACCATCTCTCCGCGCCGCTGTGTTGCAAATCCTCGAACGGTCAGTTGTGGTGATAGTCGTCGCGCGCGCCCATGATGTACTGAATGATCTCTTCCGTGCTGGTGTCTTGCGTGCGCTTGTCGGCCACCTTGCGCCCGCGGTGCAGCACCACAATGCGATCACTGACGGCGAAGATGTCGCGGATGGTGTGACTGATGACGATCACTGGCACGCCCTGGTCGCGCAAGCGGCGGATCAGGTCGAGCACTTTTGCCTGCTCGGTGACGCCCAGGTTGTTGGTTGGCTCGTCCATGATCATCAGCCGGGCGTCCCAGTACAGCGCGCGGGCGATGGCCACGGCCTGGCGCTGCCCGCCGGATAGATAGTCAATCTTGGCCCTCACCGACGGGATGTGCACGTCCAGCGTCTGCAGCAGCTTCTGCGACTCCTGCAGCATGAACTTCTCGTCCAGCACGCGGATGACCCCGCCCAGGTAGCGCTTCTTGCGCTCGCGGCCCAGGAAAATATTGGCGCTCATGTCCAGGTTACCGGCCAGCGCCAGGTCCTGGTAGATGGTCTCGATGCCCATGTCGCGCGCCTGCGACGGGTTGGTGATGTGCACCAGCTTGCCGTCAAAGTAAATCTCGCCCTCGTTGGGCTGATACACGCCGGAGATCATCTTGATCAGGGTGGACTTGCCCGCGCCGTTGTCGCCCACCAGGCCGACGACTTCGCCAGGGTGTACGTCCATGCTCACCTGGTTGACGGCCACCAGACCGCCGAAACGTTTGGTCAGATTTTTCACACTCAGCAAGGGTTCCATGGTCGCACCCCTACGCCGCTGCTTCCGCACGCCCGACGATCAGGTCGCGGGCCTGATCCATCAACACGGCCAGGATCACGATGATGCCGACGATCACGTACTGATAGAAGGTCTTCACGTTGATCATGATCAGGCCGGTCTGCAAGACGGCCAGAATCAGCGCCCCGATGACCGTGCCGATGACGCGCCCCTGCCCGCCGAACAGGCTCACGCCGCCAATGACCACTGCCGCGATGGACAACATCAGCAGGGCATCGCCGGCGTCGGCTGCGCCACCGGAGAAGCGCCAGGCGTGCATCACCCCTGCCAGGCCGGCTGTCCCCGCCGACATCATGTAGAGCAGGATGACGTGACGGTCTACCGGCACACCGGCGCGCAGCGCGGCCTCGCGGTTGCCGCCAATGGCGTAGGTGTGACGCCCGAACTGCGTCCGGTGCAGGATGAACATGGCGATAATCACCATGAGGATCGAGATCACCACGGGCCAGGTGAGCACGCGATCCATCATGCGCAGTTGTGCGCCGGTGACGTCGGGTTTCTTCAGGAAGTACCACCCGCCCCCTTCCCCGCGCACGTAATAGAGCAGCGATTCATTGCCCAGGTCGCGGGCCAGCTGTGGCTGCCCGGCGATGATGTTGCCCTTGGCCAGCAGAAAACCGATGCCGCGAGCCACGAACGAGACGCCCAGGGTGACGATGAACGGCGGCACCCTCAGTTTGGCGACGATGACGCCGTTGATCAACCCGGCGATCAGCGCCACGCCCACGCCCGCCAGCAAGCCCTGAATAATCGCCAACCAGGGTGCGACTCCGGCATTGTATTCCTCGCGGATCACCAGCGCCGAGATGACCGACGACAGGCCCATCAGCCAGCCGACCGATAGGTCAATGCCGCCTGCGATGATCACGAAAGTTTGCCCCAGGCCCATCAGCACGATGGGCACGATGGCGACCAGGATGTTCTGCGAGTTACGCAGCGAAAAGAAGCCTGTGCCCTGCCAGGAGAAATAGAACACCAGCATCAACAAGAACAGCCACGACCAGATTTTGCTACCCAGGAGGATGACCTGCTGACTCGTAGTGCGTCGCTTGGAGGTCACTGGCAGAGAGGGGGCCTGTGCTTCAGATACCATGAACTTGCTCCTCAAGAAAGGTCGGTCGGTGTATGCCCCGCCGGGCTTAAGACCCTATTGTAGACTCGACTCTCCGACTTTGCATAAGGGGGTATGAAGAATACCCCTCCATACCCCCCTTGCCACGCCTGCGAACAGTGAATGCTTACGGCACCTGATAGATGAAGCGTGCGTACTCCGGATCGTCCATGTTCTCTTTGGTGAGGATGGCGAAGCCGGTAGTCACACGCTTGGGCAGGCTGGTGACGCCACGCCAGTCGGCCATGGCAAACGCCACCGCCAGGTAACCCATATCATAGGGCTTCTGGGCCAGCACCATGGTCACCACATCGTTGCGCAGGTTCTCCATGGCGTCCTTGGTGGCGTCGTAGGAGACAATCTGCACCGCGCCCTGCAGGCCAGCAGCCTTGACCGCGTTGCCCGCACCCTGCGCGCTGAAGACGTTCACGCCGAAGATACCGGCCAGGTCAGGCTCGCGCTGCAGCACAGCGGACACCTGCTCGGCGGCGACAGTCGCGTCATCCAGGCAGTATTCCATGCCCACGAATTCCATCTCCGGATACTGGGCGATCACTTCCTGGAAGCCTTGCGCGCGCCCTTCCACCGAGCTGACGCCGGGGTTGGTGTTCTCCACGAAGACCTTGCCCTTGCCGCCCAACGCCTCGACCAGCGCGCGCGCCGCAATGCGCCCGCGGTCGACGTTGTCCGAGCCAATGTAGGAGATGGGGAAGGTCACCGGGCCGTTCTCATAGTCGCCATCGCCCAGGAAGGTATCTACGGTGATGATCTTGATGCCCGCTTCCAGCGCCTTCTCCAGCGGGGCCACCATCTGTTCCTTGTCCACCGGCGCGATGATGATGTAGTCCAGGTCACCGCGGGCGATGTAGGTTTCCAGGATGGGGGTCTGCACGGTGACGTTCCAGGATTCGGGGAACTGCGTCACCACTTCCAGGCCGAAGTCCTTCACCGCCTGATTGACGCCCAGCTCCATCACCTGATAGAAGGGGTCTACCACACCGGGCAGGAAGCCGATCTTCGGCTTGTCGTCCTGGGCCGTGGCCGGAACGGCCAGCGGGATGGCCAGCGCGAGAACAACAGCTACCAGCAGCAATTTCTTGAACATGGTTACACTCCTTTAGTGCGCTAAACAACAATTTGGCTCAAGATCGGGTACGCTGGGATACGTTCGGTTTCTTTTGGCGCTGCTTCTCCTTTCTGCTGAACGATCGCTCTGTCACCAGACCGCGTCGAAGCCAGAGAATGAGTACTATGGGGGGAGAGAACGAATCGCTTGCACTTGGTTAATCAATTTGATAAAATAGTAATACGAAACTTGTCTGGTGTCAACTGCTTCGCTTCGCCCATCAACGAACTGCAAACCGGTAGCGACAGGAATGAAGGGACACGGACGGTGCACAGGTCTTCGCGCCAGGGCACGAACCTTCAGTCGGTCAAGTGGCAGAACCGCGCTGCCGTGCTTGAGACATTGTGGCGCTTCCAGCCCCTGTCGCGGCGCGACCTGGCCCGCCGCACAGACCTGACTCCCGCAACCCTTACTAACATTGTATCCGAATTCCTGGACGCTGGAATCGTCCAGGAGACGGGCTTCGGGGCACAACGCACGGGCCGCCGCCCAACCATGCTCGCCTTCGTCCCCGATTGCTATTACCTGCTCGGCGTCAACCTCTCCCGCACCGAAATCAGCATCGGCGTGTTCGATATGCGCCTCAACGCGCAGCACGTGCTGGTGCGCCCCATCTCGGAGCGCATCGGGGGTGGCCCGGTAGATACCCTGCTACACCTGATCCGTCAGGCAGTGGCCGAATCCGGCCTGGGCTGGGAGCGCCTCATCGCCATCGGCATCAGCGCGCCCGGCCCGCTCAGTGGACAGGAAGGGATGATCTATGCCCCGCCGCACTTCCCCGAATGGAGCTATCTGCCGCTTGGCCCGCTGGTACAGCAGGCGTTCAACGTGCCCGTGTGGCTGGAAAACGACGCCAACGCCAACGCCCTGGCCGAACACTGGCTGGGCGCGGGGCGTGCTTTCAACACGTTCGTCTACGTGGAGAATCACAGCGGGTTGGGGTCGGGGATCATCCTCAACGGGCATCTCTTCACCGGCAGCACCGGCGTCGCCGCCGAGGTGGGACACACCAGCATAGACCGACACGGCCCGCGGTGCCCATGTGGCAATTACGGCTGCGTGGAAATCTACAGCAGCGGCCCGGCCATCGTCGAGCGCGTCCGACAGGCGCACGCCGCCGGTCGCCGCACGTTGCTGGCCGAATGGCTGGGCGATGCCCTCGACGGGCTGACCTTCGATCAGGTGATCGAAGCCTCGCACCAGGACGACGCTCTGTCGATCGAGGTGCTGTGCGAGGCATGCCGGGCGCTGGGACAGGGCCTGGTCAACGCCATCAACCTGGTCGATCCAGAGGCGATCATCCTGGGGCACAAGTTGCATCGCTTCCGCGCCGATTGCCTGGAAGCGCTGCGCGAAGTCATTCAGCAGCAGGCCATTCCCCAGGCTGCGGCGCGGTTGAACATCGTGGTGACGCAGTTGCCCGAACCGGCAGCCGTCACTGGGGCCGCCTGTCGGGCGCTCAGCGGGCTGCTGCAAGACCCGCATCTGCTGCTCGAACGGACTCCTGTCACTGGCTGAGTTCAAGGGCGGCCTAGGGCGGCGGCCTTGTGCGCGGCGCGCAGCGGCTCCGGCAGACGGTAGCGGGGAGCACAGGCCAGCACCAGTTGACGGGCGTCGTCGAGGGTGGCGCGATGTCCTACCGACACGTAGACCGGCGTCACCCCGTCGCGCGTGCGCAGCACGATCCCGATCACCTCGCCCCGGTCGCGCAGCGGCACCCATGCGCCGCGTTTGGGTGGCAGGGGGTCGTGGTGCCCCACCAGCAGGCTCTTGGCACAGCCTACTGCAGGCATATCCAGGAACAGCCCGATATGGCAGGCGATCCCGATACGGCGCGGGTGAATGGTGCCCTGCCCGTCCACCAGCAACACATCGGGCGTGCTCTGCAGGCGCTGCACGGCGTCCAGGATCACCGCGCCCTCGCGAAACGAGAGCAACCCTGGCACGTAGGGGAAAGTCGTGGGGCGCTCCGCCGTGACGGTCTCCACCACATCCAGGGCGGGGAAGCGCAGCACCACCACCGCCGCCCGGCTGAGGTCGTCTTTGACGCTCACGTCAATACCCGCCACCAGGCGGATAGAGGTCAGCGGCAGGGGGTGATCGGTGATCACCTGCGGGGCCAGGGCATATTGCAGCCGGATCGCCTCTTCCGGCGTGACTTCCCAGGGGTGCAGATGGCGAATGGTGAGGGGCATAGCTGCCTACAGATGAAAGAAACGGGCAACGTGCCCTGTATTCTGGGGCCGCTGCTCGGAGACCGTTTGAGAAGCCCTGCT
>DDBP01000202.1 GCA_002332795.1 Anaerolineales bacterium UBA2029
CGGAGCGCAGGTATTCGGCGCTGAGCGGATCGAGTTCGAGTTCGCGCGGATCAATGAAGATATCCGCTCCGGCCAGACTGCCCAGTTCTTTCAGTTCCAGGCTGGTGAACTTGGCCTGCGCGGGGCCGCGCCGACCCAGGATGAGGATTTCGCGGACGCGGCTCTGGGCGAGCGCTTCGAGCGCATAGTCTGCGATATCCGTCTGGCGCAGCTCGTCGGGGGTGCGCGCCAGGATACGGGCCACGTCAACGGCCACATTGCCGTTGCCGATCACCGCCACCCTTTCCTGCGACAGATCAAAGGACAGATGCGCATAGTCGGGGTGACCGTTGTACCAGGCCACGAACTCGGTGGCAGCGTGACTGTTGCGCAGGTCTTCGCCAGGGATGCCCAGCCGACGATCGGTCTGTGCGCCGGTCGCGTAGATCACAGCGTGATAGTGCGCGGCGATGTCGCCATGGGTCAGATCGTGCCCAAAGGTGACGTTGCCGAAGAAACGAAAACGTTCATGCTGCGCGGTGCGTTCGAATGCCCGCGTGACCGTCTTGATCTTGGGATGATCTGGCGCAACGCCACCCCTCACCAGACCAAAGGGCGTGGGCAGACGTTCGAACATGTCTATCTCGACGACGGCATCTGGGGCCGAGAGCAGGAAGTCTGCGGCGTAGAAGGCCGAAGGCCCAGAGCCAATGATGGCAACACGGATGGGATTGTCGCGCGTTCCAGTGAAGTATTGCATCGGACGATACTCCCGAAGTCGGTGCTATGCTACTCTCATCCTATTGATGCGCAGGCCAGGCAGGACGATGCGCCGGGGTGCGCCATCCTTTCTGGTTATCGCGCTTTTGTGAAGATCGTACCAATGAGACTGGATGAGAATCATTTAATGTATATTAGAAAAATTCATGGAACGGCGAGTCTGGCGTTTGCTGCGATGGAAAGTGTGCACGACGCATGAGTCATAATCATGTTCATCATACGGTGGTGATCAAGGTGGGCACCAGTACCCTCACGGGTGGCACGGCGCGCCTGTCGCGCCCGCACATGCTCGATCTCATCCGGCAGATCGTAGCGCTGCGGCGGCAGGGCGAGCGCGTGGTGCTGGTGACATCGGGCGCGATCGCTGCCGGACGCGAGCTGCTCAATTATCCCGATCTGCCCAATCACCTGCCTGCCAAGCAGATGCTCAGCGCAGTGGGGCAAAGTCACCTCATGCAGCTTTACAGCATGCTGTTCGACCTGTACGACGTGCGCATTGGCCAGGTGTTGCTGACACACGGTGATCTGTCGCACCGCACGCGCTACCTGAACGCGCGCGACACGCTCAATACCCTGCTGGATTACGGCATCGTGCCCATTGTCAACGAGAACGACACGGTGGCGGTGGAGGAGATCAAGGTCGGGGACAACGACAACCTGTCCGCCCATATTGCCGTATTGCTCAATGCGGCTTTGCTGATCATTCTCACGGATCAGGACGGGTTGTACGATCACGATCCACGCACTGACGAACGGGCGCGCCTGATTCAGCGCGTTGATCGCATTGACGAGCAAATTGAACGCCTGGCGGGTGATAGCGTGTCGGGCCTGGGGGTAGGGGGCATGGCGACCAAGGTACAGGCGGCCCGGCTGGCCACGCGCAGCGGGACCCGCGTGGTGATCGCCAATGGGCGCACGCCTGATGTGCTGGTGCGGATCATGGCCGGCGAGGAATTGGGCACGACCTTCGTGCCGGCGGTAGGTCACATCGAGAGCCGCAAGCGATGGCTGCTGGCCGAACGTCCCCAGGGGACACTGGTGGTAGACGATGGTGCAGTGCGCGTGCTCACGCAACAGGGGGCCAGCCTGCTGCCGGTAGGTATTCGCGCCCTGCGTGGCAAGTTCGAGCGCGGCGCGGTGGTGCTTGTGGTGGATGAGGCGTCGCGCCCTGTGGCCAAGGGGCTGGTCAACTACCCCAGTGACGAACTGAGTCGCTTGTGTGGGCATCATTCCCGTGATATCGTGCAGGTACTCGGCTACACCTATGGTGACGAGGCCATTCATCGCGACAATATGGTGTTTGTCTGAGACGGAGAGCGAGAGCCATGACGGTTGACATGCAACAATTGGGGCGGCAGGCCAAAGCAGCGTCGTATGCTTTGCGCACTTTCAGTACGGAGACCAAGAACCGGGCGTTGCGGGCCATCGCCGAGGCGCTGGAAGCCAATCAGGAAGTCATCCTGGCGGCCAATGCGCAGGATATGGCTGACGGCAAGGCGAAGGGATTGACACCGGCCTTGCTCGACCGGCTCAACCTGCAGGGGCGGCTGGCGGGAATCGCGCAGGATGTGCGGCACGTGGCCGAATTGCCAGACCCGGTGGGGCGAGAATTCGAACAGAAGACGTTGCCCAACGGCCTGCGCGTGCGCAAGCGGCGCGTGCCCATCGGCGTGCTGGGGGTGATCTACGAGGCGCGCCCCAATGTGACGGTTGATGTGGCGGCGCTGGCGTTAAAGACGGGCAATGCCGTGATCCTGCGCGGCGGCTCGGAGACGCTGCGGAGCAATGTCGCCCTGGTGGAGACGATCCGCGGAGCACTTGAGCGCGAAGCATTCCCTGTGGACGCAGTGCAACTCATCACCGACCCCGACCGCCGCTATGTGTACGAACTGCTGCGGTTGAGCGAGTACGTGGACATGATCATCCCACGGGGCGGGAATGCGCTGCATACCTTCTGCCGCGAGAACAGCACCATCCCCGTCATCACGGGCGGGATCGGCATCTGTCATCTGTACGTGGACGAAACGGCGGATCAGGAAGCGGCGCTGGCGGTCGTTCGCAACGCCAAGGTACAGCGACCGTCGGTGTGCAATGCGCTGGACACCTTGCTGGTGCAGGAAAGCATCGCCAGAGACTTTGTGCCGCGAGTGGTCGAACGACTCACGGCGGATGGAGTGCGCTTTCGGGTTGACGAGCAGGCGTACCATGTGTTGGCTCCGGCAGAAAACGTGCAAGCAGCCGGAGAAGGTGATTGGGATACCGAATGGCTCGATCTGATTCTGGGCATCCGCGTCGTGCCCGACCTGGACGCCGCCATCGAGCATATCCGGGCGCACAGCACCGGCCATTCCGATGGTATCCTCACCCGCGACCCGGCAGCCATGCAGCGTTTCGTGGATGAGGTAGACTCTGCAGCAGTCTACGTGAATGCGTCAACGCGCTTCACCGACGGGGGGCAGCTTGGTCTGGGGGCAGAGATCGCCATCAGCACGCAGAAGTTGCACGCCCGCGGGCCGATGGGGCTGGAAGAACTCACTACCTACAAGTGGATCATCGAGGGCGACGGGCACGTGCGGCCATAGGCGAGGCGGGGTGGCAGGCAGGGCGATGACGGTCGCCGGCATAGTCCCGGTTGGTGACTGGATGGCAGATCATGTTCAAAGCACCGGCACGTTATGGGCTGGTCCTGTTGTTGCTGACCGCGGCTCTCTGGCTGCAGTGGCCTGGTTTGAATGCGGCGTACAGTCAGGGCCAGAACGGCCCGGCAGCGCTCTTCGGTTTCGTGGTGGACAAACAGGGCCACCCTATCGCCAACGTCGAGGTAGAAGTCCACTATGATGGCGAGCCAGAACCGGTGGCGGTAGCTCGCAGTCACGTTGACGGGCTGTGGGAAATCAATCTGCCGCAGTTTCCCGATAGCCCGGCGCATCTCACATTCTCTCACACACATTTTGCGACTGATCCTCTGGAACTCGATTCCGCGCAGATCGAGGGACTGCAACAGGGCGGTTCAGTGGGTTTGGGCGAAATCGTCATGCGCAACCGATACGCGCCAGGGTTCTGGGTGGCGGCGGGCACCTTTGTACTGGTGTTGGTGCTCATGGCTGCTGAGACAATACCGAGCGCGACGGTGGCCTTGCTTGGCGCGGCCATTGTCTTTGCTTCCACCTTCTTCGGCGGGCGTTTGGTGCCGGGACTGTACATCTTCGACTTTGAGCGCGCGCTGACGTACATCAACTGGGAAGTGATCTTCCTGGTGATGGGCATGATGATCGTCGTCGGTGTCATCGAAAGCACGGGCCTGTTCCAGTGGCTGGCGTTCCAGTCCTACCGCTGGAGCAGGGGACAGCCCGTGCTGTTGATGTTGATCCTGGTGGCGATCACCACGCTGGCATCGGCGCTGCTGGACAACGTGACCACCATGTTGCTGATGGTGCCCATCACGCTAGAAATTGCGGTCGCGCTGGAATTGCCGCCGCAGTCACTGCTAATCCCGGAAATCTTTGCCTCCAACATCGGGGGGATCATGACCCTGATCGGCACGCCGACGAACATCCTGATCGGGGCGCAGGCGGGCATCTCATTTAATGATTTTCTGCTCAACCTGATGCCAGGCGGGGTGCTGGCCGTGCTGGTCATGGTCGCTTGTGTGCTGTGGTTCTTTCGGCACGACTACACCAGGGGCGAAAGAGGTATCTCGCCGACGCTGTACGCCAGGCTGGCGCAGAACGCGGCGATCAAAGATGTCGGCGTGCTACGCAAATCGCTAGTCGTCTTCGCGCTGACTATTCTGCTCTTTGCCGTGGGCGAGCCGTTGCAGATGGTGCCCGCGGTAACGGCCCTGCTGGCCGCGACGGTCATGCTGGTGTGGGTCGAAACCGACGTGGAGATGATGATCAACCTGGTGGACTGGACGACGCTCGTCTTCTTCATGGCGTTGTTCATGGTGGTGGGGGCCATCCAGGAAGTGGGACTGATCGGAGCCATCGCCGGTATCATGGGCGAGCTGGTTGGGAGTAATCTATACGTAGGGGTATTCACCGTAGTGCTTGGAGGTGGCCTGCTGTCCTTTGTCGTGGCCAGCATTCCCCTGACAGCGGCGTTGCTGCCCGTGGTTGAGTTTCTATCCGGGCGCATACCGGGCGCTACGACGAGCAAGATTCTGTATTACGGACTGTCCATGGGCACAGGATTAGGCGGCAACGGCCTGTTGATCGGTGGCGAAACCAATCTGATGACCGCCGGCGTTGCCGACCGGGCCGGGTTCCGGGTGAGCTTCGCTTCTTTCGCTCGCGTGGGCATTCCCACGACGCTGCTGTCGCTGCTCGCCGGCAGCCTGTGGTTGCTGCTGCGCTTTCAAGTGTTGGGGGGGTGAGGGATGCAGGTCATCCTATGTGCCACACGGGGCGGAGAGGCCAGCATACGGACGCAGGAGCGCGCTATTGCTCTGGCCAAAGAACGTGGGGCGCGCCTGGTCTTTGTCTTTGCCCTGGATGTCGCTTTCCTGGACAAGTTCGTCGCTCCGCACGTTCACGCGGTGGATGACGAGATCGAGCACATGGCAGAGTTTCTGCTGGCCCTGGCCAGGGATCGCGCGGAGAAGGCCGGTGTCGAGGCAAGTTATGTCGTGAAAGAAGGCGCGCTGGCCGACGTGCTGGTGAAGGTTGCGCGCGAAGTGGGGGCAACCCTCATTGTCCTGGGGCGCCCTCGTGAAAGCCATGTCACCACCCTGGAATATCTTCAGCACGAACTGCTGCCCTATCTTGAGAAAAAGACGGGAGCGGAGGTTCTATTGGTTTAGGAGAGCAGGAGTCGCCTGGCCAGGCCAATCGGCGACTCCTTTTGCCGCTGTGGCTCGCGGATCACCTTAGAAGAAGCGTTGTCGCTGGTAACGCTCTTCTTTCCAGGGATCGCCTTCGTTGTGGTAACCCGCCTGTTCCCAGAAACCGGGTTTGTCTACCGGGCTGAATTCGAGCTTCATCAGCCACTTGGCGCTCTTCCAGAAATAGCGCTGGGGAACCAGGGTGCGGACTGGAAAGCCGTGTTCCGGTTCGAGCAATTCCCCGTTGTATTTCCATGCCAGCAGAACGTTGTCCTCCAGCATCACCTCCAGGGGCAGATTGGTGGTGAAGCCATAGGCGGCGTGGGCGATGACGTACTTCGCGGTCGGTTTGACGCCAAAAAGCCTGACGAAGTCCCGAAAGAGTGGGCCTTCCCAGGTTGTGTCGAACTTGCTCCAGCCAGTGACGCAGTGAATGTCAGTGGTGACAACGGTCGTCGGAATCTGGCAGAACTCTTCCCACGTCCAGCTCATCTCGCGCTCGACTTCGCCGAACACCGACAAGCGCCAGGTCTTGAGATCGATCTGCGGGACGGGGCCGTAGTGCAGGACGGGGAACTTTTGGGTAAGCGACTGACCTGGTGGCAGACGGCCAGCCTGCTTCATCTGACGTTCCTCATCGCGCCGGTTCATGAAGTCGCGCAGCATGGTGAGAGCCTCCGTGTTTCGGCAGGAATGTCTAGAGCGAAGATAGCACAAATGCCCTTTAGCTTCCAACGGACGCGGCCCGTTCAGGATAGTTCCAGGCCCAGTTGCCCGCCGCCGTCGCGGAGCATGGCAATGATCTTCTGATCGGTCACCGGAAAGGCATAGCGGTCCAGGTCGTCGAGCGTCACCCAGGCCCACTCGGAGCAACCGATGGCGCGCGGTTCGCCGCGGAGATAGTGACAGGCGAAGACATAGAGCGTGATGCGGAAGTGTGTATAGGCGTGACGAACCGTGCCGATTTGTTCGCCCACCTCGATTTCGATGCCCAGTTCCTCGCGGATTTCGCGGCGCAGGCACTCGCGCAGCGACTCGCCCGGCTCGCGCTTGCCGCCGGGGAATTCCCACAGTCCGCCCAGCATACTTTCTGGTGGACGACGGGCGATTAGAATACGCCCGTCGTCGCG
>DDBP01000230.1 GCA_002332795.1 Anaerolineales bacterium UBA2029
CACAGACCGTTTGGGAAGTCCTGCTCTGCGGCTTTACCTCACCTCCACTCGGCGCTGACGCGCCTCGCTGCCCCGGCCTGAGTTATCAGTCTTTAGTTCTCAGTTCTCAGCCTTCAGTTCTCCGTGATCAAGGTGTGCCCCCCAGAAGCCACCAGCCTGCGGCAGGCTACTGATCACTGAAAACTGATAACTGACCACTGAAAACTGAAAACTGACCCCTTAGCCCTGTCCGCCCCTGAACTCGCGACTGCAAGGGCGGAACAAGTGCCGCACGGGCAGGAAAGACGCCGCCCGACGTGCCTACTCGATGCCCTCGAACAGGTCGCGCTCGCGCCGATGCAGGCCGTTGGGTTCCGGCCAGGCGCGGGTGAAGTCCTGGTGACGGAAGATCAACCGCGTGAGCGTCTCGGTCAGGCTGCGCGATTCGCGCGGGTTCTGCTGACTGGCATGACAGGCCGCGGCAGCATCCCACTTCCGCTGATACGATCCCACCTTGATCCGCGCGTGTACCGGCAACAGATGATCGAGCACCGCCTGGAAGTCCAGATCGCGGTTGCGCCCCATGTGACGCGGGTCCTGCCCGCGCAGTCGCATCTGCCAGATCATCAGGCGTAACGGCCAGCGCGGGAACGTGGTGTAATAGAGCTTGGCCGGCTGATAGGGCGCAAGCCCTTCTTGCGCGTGCTCCGGATAGGCTGTCGGATCGCCCGCCAGATGAAAGGCGCGCGTGGTGGCGCGGTGCATGACGATATGATCTGGATGCCCGTAGCCGCCATAGGGGTCGAAGGTGACCACCACGTGAGGCTGAATGCGGCGCATCTCGCGCACGATGCGCCCCACCAACACGTCCTTGTCCGCCTGCCACAGGCAGTCGGGGTGAGCGTTATCGGGGCTGCCCATCATGCCACTGTCGCGGTAGCCGAAGAGGATGACCTCGCGGATGCCCAGAGTTTGCGCCGCGCATTCCAGTTCGGCTTTGCGCAATGCCGCCACCGACTCGAAACCGGCCAGGTATTCCGGGTCCACCGAGCCGACATCCCCGTTGGTGGAGCAGATGAGGCTGATCGCCACGCCCCGCTCGGCATAGTAAGCGATCGCGCCGCCCATGCCGAACGACTCATCGTCCGGATGGGCGAAGACGAGCAACATGCGTCTTCCAGCGTGAGTGAGTTTGGTTCTATCCGCCGACTTCATCATCAATCCACTTGAGATACTGACGAGAACCAATGGCCACAGGCAGGCCGATGATCTCCGGCGTGTCGTAGGAGTGCGCCGACTTGACCGCGGACATCAGCGCATCGAACGTCTCGGTGCGCGTCTTGATGATCATCAGGACTTCGTCCTCTTCCTGGATAGCGCCCTGCCACAGGAACATGGACGAGATCGGCACGAAGTTCACACAGGCAGCCAGCTTGTTCTGCAAGAGTCGCCGCGCGATGCGTCGCGCCTGCGCCTCGGATTCGGTCGTCACCAGAACCACAAGATGGTCGTTCATCAACTCCTCCGTCTGTCGCTTGTGCGCCAGGGGTAATCGCTGCGCCCGGCAGAGTGGAATGCTACGGTAGACCATATCCTCCGGTGATGCGCCCGGCAGCAAGCCGCCCGGCGCGTGCCACGCGCGAAATTATAGCACGCTGCCTGTCGGGTGATAATGGTGGAACAGGGCGCAACGCATCCGGTCAGCCAAGTGAATCCTGCGCTGCCCCTGGTGGTACAATGGGCGTGTGCCGTCAGCTTCGGCTAGCGGTGAGCGCAGAGGGTCTGCCCTCGCCGCTGAAAGCTGACCGCTGATGGCTGATCGCTTCACCTGTACTCTGCGCGCCTGTATCCCTGAGGAGGTTTCTGCATGTCTGCAGGCATTGGCCGTCAGTTCCTGCTCGAAACGCAGTACAAGTACCTGGAGCCGTCCGCTCAGTCGCGCGGCGTGCCCCAGCCTCCGCTCGAACTGCCCTACGACGTGACGCAGCGCCCCATCGAGCTGCCCGACGCCGACACCCTGGACTTGCAGCCGGTGAACCTGCGCGAGCTGATCGAACGCCGCCGCACGCTGCGCAACTACGCCCCCGATCCAATCACCCTGGGTGAACTTTCATACCTGCTGTGGTGCACGCAGGGCATCCTGGAACAGCGCGGCACCCATGCCACAGTGCGCACCGTGCCTTCGGCGGGCGCACGGCACGCCTTCGAGACCGCCCTGCTGGTCAACCGGGTGGTGGGGCTGGAGCCGGGAGTCTATCGCTATCTGGCCGGGCTGCACTTCCTGATCCGCTGGCCCATCGAGGGCGATCCAGTGGCACGGCTCACCCGCGCCTGCCTGAATCAGGAGCAGATTCCGCGCAGCGCCGTCACCTTTTTCTGGGTTGCCGTGACCGAACGCATGACCTGGCGCTATGGCGAGCGCGGCTACCGCTACCTGTTCCTGGACGCCGGGCACGTCTGCCAGAACCTGTACCTGGCTGCGGAGGCGATCGGCTGCGGGGTGTGCGCCATCGGCGCGTTCGACGACGAGGCGCTCAACGCGGCCTTCGAGCTAGACGGTGACGATCTCTTCGTCATCTACGCGGCGACCGTCGGGCGCAGACCGAAGTAGCGCATCGCCTCAGCGGTGCCGCTGACCCGGCAGACCCTTGTGAAAGTATTGTGAATATGTTGAGCGAGGCTTGCGCCAGGCGAGAGGCCCGTTATATACTCCGCCCCAAATCGCATCGTACCGGACGCTGTCAGGAGGGAAGGCATGCAGACTTCCGGGAAATCGCAACAGTCCGATCCGGCGCAGGCGGCGACGCGCCCCCTGTACCGCCAGCCGGCGTTGTGGGCATTGGTGATTGTGCTGATCGCGGTGTTGGTAGCGCTGTTGGCCATACTGAGCGGCGGGGATGAGAAACCCGCGGCGACCGTCGCTCCAGCCAGTGCTACTCCCGCGCCGGTTGCTCAACTGGCCGGAAGCACCGTGGCGATCACGACGGACAACGCAGCGCAGGTCGAAGAACTCGATCAACTCGGCCAGAACCCGGTGAGCCAGGCAGCCTGGTCGCCGGACGGCAGGATGCTGGCCCTGGCGCTATCGGCGGGCGTGGCGCTCTACGACGCCACCGACCTCGATGCGCCGCCGCGCTTGCTGGAAGGTCACGAGGGTTGGGTGATGACCGTGGCCTGGTCGCCGGACGGCACACAGTTGGTCAGTGGTGGGGTGGACGGCACGGTGCGGGTGTGGACGGTGGGACAGGGTGAGAACGGCCAGGTACCCTCGCTGAGCCAGACGCTGCAGGGACACAGCGGCTGGGTGTGGTCCGTGGCCTGGTCGCCGGACGGCGCGTCGCTGGCCAGCGCCGGGGCGGACGGCACGGTGAGACTGTGGGACGCCGCCCAGGGTACGCAGACCGCCCAGTGGGATGCGCACCCCGGCGGGGCGCGCGCCGTCGTCTGGTCGCCGGACGGGGCGTCGCTGGTCAGCGCGGGGCGCGATGGAGCCGTGCGGGTGTGGGCCGCAGGCGACGGATCGCCAGTACAGGCGCTGACGGGTCACACGGGCATCGTACGCGCCGTGGCCTGGTCACCAGATGGGCGTCTCCTGGCCTCCGCTGGTAACGATGGCACGGTGCGCGTGTGGGATGCCAGCACCGGCGCGCTGCTGCAAACCCTGGAGGGTCACTCTGGCGGCGCGACAGCGGTGGCCTGGTCGCCCGATAGCGCGGTGCTGGCGAGCGCCGGTTTCGACGACACGGTGCGGCTGTGGGACGCGCAGCAGGGCGCGCTGCTCACCACTCTGTTCGGGCATATGTGGGCCGTGCGCAGCGTGGCCTGGTCGCCCGATGGCGCGATCCTGGCCAGCGCCAGTGCCGATCAGACGGTGCGGCTGTGGGGTGTCGCGGGAGGCTAGCGTTTCCGGGGAACCCCCGCGCAAAGCCGAGATCAGGGAAGACCGCCGGTGCCCTTCGCAGACATCGGCGGTCTCTTTTCTCCGCCAAGCTGCGCACGTCTGGCCCCACTCATGGAACGAGGTCCCGTCTTCGCTTGCCCCCTACCCGACTTCGCGGTATCACTGAGCGGACGTTCTGGGCTGGCCTGAGAGAAAGCGGTTCGGCAGATCATGCCCGCTTTTCGGCAAAACTCCGCACTCCGCGCTGTGCGCGACGGGGCGCTATATGTGTTGCGTGGGCGCACCATGAGCGCGCGCCTGATGCGCGGCACCGGCGGGACGTTCGTGCTGCGCGTGCTCAACATGGCGCTCAAGTTCGCCGCCAGCCTGGTGCTGGCCCGGCTGCTGACGCCAGAGGAATATGGCATCTTCAACTTCGCGCAGGCATGGCTGCTGTTGCTCATCGTACCGGCTACAGCGGGCTTCGACCGCCTGCTGGTGCGCGACCTGTCCATTTACCTCGGCCAGCAGACCTGGGCGACCATGCGCGGCGTGGTGCGCTTCGCGACGCGCGGGGCGCTGGTGCTGTCGTGTGCGGTGGCTCTGCTGGCGCTGGCCGGAGCGTGGCTCACCTATCACCTGACCGGACGACCTGCCCTGCTCAATACCGGGCAGGGCGATATGGCGCGGGGGGCGCTGATCACGCTCGCCATCGCCCTGCTGATCCTGCCCGTGCGCGCGCTGCTGCTGGTACAGCAGGGAGCCATGCGCGGGCTGCGTCACGTTGTCTTCAGTCAGGTGCCCGATCTGGTGCTGCAACCTGCCCTGTTCCTGCTGGCGCTGATCGCCCTCTACGCCGGCGGGCGCGCCCTGGGGACGGCCAACGGAGCCACGCTGCTCTTCGGCGCGACGATGTTGGCGGCCCTGGGAGCGAGCACCTGGTGGATGCGCCGCGTGGTACCCTCGCCCATGCGCGCCGTCAGGCCAGTGATGCAGCCGCGCGTCTGGCTGATCGGCGCAGTGCCCTTCGCCCTCAGCCAGGTGTTGATCACGCTGAACACTCAGGTAGACGCGCTGATGCTGGGCGCGCTGGACAGCCCCACCGCAGTAGCCTACTACACGGTGACGCAGCGCCTGACCATGCTGATCACGCTGCCCCTGATCTCGGTGACGGTGGCGCTGGCCCCGCACATTGCCAGCCTGTACGCCACAGGCCGCCTGGGCGAGCTGCAACGGGCAATTACCGCCAGCACGCGCCTGGTGCTGGCGCTCTCGCTGCCCTTCACCCTGCTCTATGTGGTGGCGGGGACGTTTTTCCTGGGACTCTTCGGGGCGGAGTACCGCGTCGCGCAGACGGCGCTGACGATCTTCAGCCTGGGCCAACTGATCAACGCCGCGACCGGCCCCGTCTCGACTCTGCTGATGATGACCGGTCGCGAGCGCGCCGCCACGCTGAGCACAGGGGCGGGCGTCGCCCTGCAT
>DDBP01000003.1 GCA_002332795.1 Anaerolineales bacterium UBA2029
GAGTGGGGGTGAGGTAAAGCGGAGCGCGGCAAAACTGCCTGACACATTTTGCACACACCCGCGAGGGACGAAAGAACTCACCGCCGAGACGCCGAGAGCGCGGAGAAAAACGAACCCGAATGCACCTCAGGCACCAGGCGTTGGACGTAAGGCCGCACTGATGGTAATCTGACTTATGTCGCTCTGACTGTGGAGGGATGGATTGGTCTCATGGGCGGTGCGGGGAATAAGCCCAAAAAATCGCCGCGCTACGTGGCTGACTTCGTCACGGCGCTGAGTCCCGAAGCCTGCCGCGAGCGATTGTTGCGCGCCGACGGTACTTCTGTGAGCAGCAGCACGCGCCTGACGCCGGTCTGGCAGCGCGTGCACGTCGAGCGCGACGGCAGTTTCGTCATCGAGCGAGTTTTCCCCGGCGCGCTGCACTCCATCTGTTTTCACGGCTGTCTGGATACGCATGACAGCGGCGGCACCTGGGTACACGGCGCAGTCACCAGCGACACCTACAACCAGGTGTTGATTGAGGGGTTGCTGATCTTCCTGGCGGCGTTCCTGATCACCGCGGCGCTGTTCCTGCGTGTGGGGGTGCGGGCGTTCGTGGTGACTCTGCCCCTGCTGCTGATCCTGCTGAGTGTGGGATCGTTGCGCTGGCGGACACTGCAACGAGTCACCGAAGACGTGCCGCGCTGGTTGCGTCAGCGCCTCTACCTGACGGCAGAGCAGGTGCGCCGCCGGGGAACGCTATGACGGACTGGCGCTACGATCCAGCTGAGACAGGCGTGATGCTCGACTTTGTCGCGGCGCTGCCTGTGGGCGAGTGCCTGCGGCGGCTGCGCAGCGAATCCTTGCGCTTTGCCGGGCAGCGGCTCTGCGTGCGTCAGACCGGGCAACGGCTGCTGGTCGAGGTCGGCTGGCAACAGCAATGCGACGACGAGCATGCCGGGCTATGGCTGCTGCGCTTCGACGGTCTCCTGACGCCGGTGAGCGACGGCACGCATGTCTACGGACCGGTAGTGCGCAACGGCACGCTGGAGATGCTGCTGACCATTCCCGGCCTGATCACGGCGGTCTTCGCTGTGCTGGGCATCGCCCTGGCGGTGCCTTTCGTGGCGGCGCTGTCGGTCATCTTGCTGGGGCTGTTCGCGGCCTACTATGTGAGCTTTCAGAAGCTGCTCAACCGACTGGCGCACGATCTCGCCCGCTGGCTGACGGCCTGCCTGACGCAGAACACTCAAGAGAAGGGCCGGTCGCTGCCCTAGCACTGCCATGAGGTGATTCTCGATGACGATAGGCGATCGCGGACGGCGGCTCAAGTTCTTGAGCGTGGATTTCGTGACGGCGCTGAGCGTGGCCGAGTGCCAGGACTACCTGCGCCGCTACGCCGAAACGAGCGGGCAGCGCGTGCATCTGCAAGAGGACGGCAGCTTCGCCTTGCGGCAGACGGTCGGGGAGGACGCGCCGGTGACCGTGGCTCTGTGGGGAACGCTGGAAGCCGTGCCGCGCGGCACCTGGGTCTGGGGCACGGTGATCGAGACGGGCGCGCGGCGGGCCGGTCGCTGGGTCTACCCGCTTGGCCTGCTCAGCCTGGGGCTGGTAGTGCTGACTCTGGAGGCGGCGCTGCGCGGCGCGTGGACGCTTGCTGCGGTATCCCTGTTACTGGTGATCGCCATCGGCCTGCTGGCCGCCCGCCTGTGGTGGAGACGGCACCGCTACGCTATGCAGATGGTCAACTGGGTCTACGAGACCCTGTATGTCGCCCCGCCGCGCGAATGAGCGCTCTGGCAAGACGATTCGCCGCAGGGAGTCTCTCTGCGTTCTGGGCGTCTCGGCGGTGAGTTTTGTCTGTAAGGTGGATCGCGTCCTGATCTCCGCAAAAGTAGCCGCCATGTGCTGCATTGTGCTAGGCTTCTCAATAATGCAGTTGAGTAGAAAACGGTGAGAACCGGCCATGTTCCAGGCTCTTTTTCGCACGCGACGACGTGCCCTCACTATCCTGATCATCGCGGCAGCTTTCGTCATCTGCGGCATCGCCTGGCTGCGCTTCTTCACAGTGATAGCGGCCAGCCCGTCACCAGTGCGCTTCGTGGAGTTCGTCACGGCGAACGGCGAACGCGCGCCGTTCCGGCAGGAATGCGCTGGCCCCTCGTTCGTCGAAGCCGACTCGGTCTGGCGTTTCTGCGCCTACGACGAAGCATCTGCCGACGCAGAAGTGCCCTGGGGACTGGTGCGCTTCAACCTGGACGAAGGCCGGGCGGAGATGCTCTGGCCGCTGCCGGAGTCGGCCACGTCGCAGGTGCTGGCTCTGGCCGAATCGCCCGCCGGTGATCTGGTAGTGGCGTGGGGCGCGCCCGATCTCTCCGCGGTGTACCTGATCCTGCGGGCAGGGGGAGTGGTGCCGCTGGGGTTGCCCGCCGACGCGCCGACGCAACTCTTCGGTCTGGCCTGGGCGGGCGAGGCATTGGAGATGGCGGCGCTGAGGGGGGATCGGACGGTCGCCATTTTCACCAACGAATCCGGCATCTGGACGGATACGCGGACGGTGGCGCTGCCCCCCTCCTGCGCCGTCGAGGGGACGCTCTGCGCTTTGCAGATGGCGCACCGTACGCCGGAACGATGGCGCTTCGTCCTGGCGCAGGCTCCGGTCGAGGTGAACGATCCGGCGACCGCGCGGGTGCAGATACTGCTCTTCGACGAGGCGGGCGCGGTCGAGCCGGTGGACGAGATCGCGCTGAGCGACCTCGATCCGGCGCAATACACGCTGGAGGATGGTCGGCTGGTGGGGCTGGGCGCGCTGTTCGACCAATCGCCCGGCAACGTGGTCAACTGGTCGCTGCGGGCGGCGCCGTTCGTGCTGCACGGCGGGACGTGGGAGCGCGTCGTCGCGCCGCAGATAGACGCTAGCTTCTACTATTCCGACTACGAGATCGAAGGTGGCGGGCTGCGCTGGATTCCGGGTCTGCGCTTCCCCGTGCGCGGCTGGCAGGTGGAGGAGTGGGTGACGTTGCGCTCGTCTACCGAAGGCGTCTTCCTGGCCGATCTGGAGGGTCAACGCAAGGGGCCGGCGCTGACGCGCAGCACCGTCCTGGCCGAGCAGAGCGCCTCGGAAACCAGCGTGCTGCCCGCCAGTGACGGCGGTTACTGGGTGCTGGGGCCGTATGGCGCGTATGTCAAGGCCGACCGCTCGCTGTCCCGCGCCGACGACCTGACCCCCCCAGAGCGTTTGCTGCGCCTTGTCGAGAACTTCGGGCGGTTGGAGGAAGTCAGTCCTGCCTTCTATCAGACACAGCGGGCGCTGAAGATCGCCGCCCTGCCGCTGGTGCTGCTGTCGCTGCCGACCGGTTATCTGGGCGTGTTCTTCCTGCGGCAATCGCGCAAGGATCGGCAGACGTGGATTGTCGCCCTGGTCGAAGTCTCCGCCGTCTACCTCATCCTGGCCACGCTCTTCATCTGGTGGTTCTGGGAGCTGATGAACCATTTCTAAGGCTGCCGGGCGAGGGTAATCACCAACAGACTGCTCGCTCGCTGCATCGCGCAGATTAGAATTCCCCAAGAAAAGCGGCGGTTGGGACTGTGCTTTTACTACAATCTCTACGGTCTTATCAACCGCAATTGCTGACGATCCGACGCAGATGCAAAGAGGGGTGGCATGTTCCGCACGCGCACGCGCAAGGTGTTCCGCGACATCTGGTCGCGCAAAGTCCGCACGCTGCTGGTTTCTGCCAGCATCTTCATCGGCGTGTTTGGCGTAGTCACGCTGTTTTCCACCGGTGACATCCTGATCGGCCAACTGGAAAAAGACATTCAGCAGGATCGGCTGTCCATGCTCCGCGTGGTGTTGACGGTGAGCGCCGGCGCGAACGTGGACAACGAGGCGACGCTGGCCGAACTGAGCGCCGTCCCCGGCGTGACCGTCGTCGAGGGGCGCGCTGTCTATCCCTTGCTGTGGCGACTGCCCGGCGAAGAGCGTTTCCGCGATGGCACGCTGGCGGCGTACTGGCGGCCCTTCGACCAGGTGACGCTGGAACCGCCGCGCCTGGTGGAAGGGGAATATCCCATCGCAGGGCAGAATCAGATCGCCATCGAGCGGCGCATGGCCGAGCGCTGGGGGTTGGGCGTGGGTGACACGATCGAGGTGCGCCTGCTCAGCGCCCGCCAGGGTGAGCAGATCGTGACCGCGACCTATACGATCTCCGGCCTGCTCTTCCAGCCCTACGGCGAGCAGACCGGGCCAGGGCTGGCCGACGTGGAGACGCTGGCCTTCGCTGCCTACGACGACGCCAAGGTCATTGCCGGTTTCACCGGTTTCAGTCACATCTATGCCCGCTTCATTGACTATCCCACCGCCGAGGCGGAATCGATCAACTTCCAGGCAGCCATCGCGCAGCGCACGCCCTATGTGCCCGCCTTCACCGTGCTGGAAGACCCGGCGGCCAACTCGCTGATCGAGAGCACGCGCACCACCAACCGCATCTTGGTCATCCTGGCGATGGTGGCGCTGGTGGTCTCCGGCTTCCTGGTAGTGAACGTGATCAACGCCACCGTGGTCGAGCAGCGGCGGCAGATCGGTGTGATGAAGTCGCTGGGCGCGTCGCGCCTGGACAACTTCCTGATCTACGCGGGCATCGCCCTCGGCTACGGCCTGATCGGCGTCATTCCCGGCGTGTTGCTGGGCATCCCCGGCGGCTATTTCGCTGCGCAGGGGCTGGCCGCGCAGAGCAATACCATCATCGAGGAATTCGCCGTCTCGCCGCGCGGCATCATCATCGGCATCATGGTGGGGCTGGCGGTGCCGCTGCTGGCGGCGGTGATTCCCGTCTACAATGGCACGCGCGTCACCATCCTGGAGGCGATGACCGACCTGGGCATCGAATCCGGCTATGGGCGGGGCTTCCTGGCCCGGCTGATCGGGCGTATCCCCATGCCGATCACCCTGCGGCAGGCGGTGCACAACGTCAACCAGAAGAAATTCCGCCTGGCCCTCACTGGCACGACGCTGACGGTGGCCGTGGGCGCGTTCATGGGGATTTTCGCCGTCTTCTCGTCGCTGGGGACGGTCATCGAGGATGTCTTCAGCGCCTTCGGCAGTCAGCTTGCCATTGACCCCAACGAAGGGCAGCGCTTCGAGGTCATCCGTGACCTGGTGCAGGCGGAAACGCTGCAGGCGCGGCTGGCAGAAAAAGGGCTGCCCACCGTGCGCGCCATCAACCCTGGCGCGAGCCTGGCCATCGAAATCGAGGGCTACAATCCGCCGCCCATCAATGCCGGTCCGCCGGGTATCTTCGCCTTTGGGCTGGACACCAGCAATCCGGAACTGTTCTCCTTCACGCTGAAGGAAGGCACCGACTGGACGCAGGACCCGCAGGCCGAGGGCGTGATCATCTCCTCGCGCATCGCCGACCTGCTGGGCAAAGGGGTAGGCGACTCAATCGTGATCATCGCCGGCGGCAATCGCGCGGAATTCCCCATCATTGGGGTGGCCAGCTATCCCTTCGATACGGTGTGGATGGAGTGGCAGACGCTGGCTCGCCTGGGCGGGCTGGTGTTGGACGCGCCATCGCCGCATTCCTACGCCATGGGCACGACCTTCGTGACGGTGCAGGGCTACGCCGGATCGTTCGACGGACAGACGGGCATCCTGGGCATGACCACCACGCCTGACGACCAGATGAGCCGCCTGCTGAGCCTGGTAGACGGGCGGCTGTATACGCCAGGGCAGAACGAGATCATCATCAGCCAGGAACTGGCGCAGGCGGGCGGTTACGCCGTGGGCGACGTGCTGACGCTCTCCATCGGCGAGCGCAGCGGTCAATACACGGTGGCGGGCATTTTCGAACTCCCCGCGCAGCTCGACGACAACCCCGAACACCCGCGCGACGTGATCGGCATGTTCTGGCAAGACCTGGCCGCGCTGGAAGGGCGCGACTTCCGCGGCGAAGTTTTCCCCAACTCGATCAGCATCATTCTGGCGGGCGATCCGACGGCGGCGCAGGTGGACGCGGTGATCGAGGAGATCAACGATGCGCTGCTGGCGAACGGCATCACCGCCAACTACACCAACTGGGTGGAGTTCCAGCAGACGATCACGCGCTTCATCCTGGTCTTCAACATCATTCTCTATCTGGCCGCGGCGCTGATCGCCGCCGTAGGCGCGATTGGCCTGCTGACCAGCCTCTCGATGAGCGTCTATGAGCGCCAGAAGGAGATCGGCGTGATGCGTTCGGTCGGCGCAACCTCGCAGACGGTCGCCGTACAATTCCTGGTAGAAGGGATCACGGTGGGCGTCGTGGCCTGGGCCTTCGGCATTCCGCTGGGCTACCTGATCAGCCGGGGGCTGATCGCCGCGCTGCCCTTCGAGACCTTCGGGATTGGCTTCCCGCCGCATACCGTGCTGATCGGGCTGGCCGGCATGCTGGCCGTGGTGACCGTCGCCAGCCTGTGGCCGTCGCTGGCCGCCGCCCGCAAGACGGTCTCCGACATCTTGCGCTACCAGTAAAAGCGGGGCACACTGAGCGTAGCGAACGCGCGACGACAGACTTCCGAAGTCTGCTAAGGCTTCGGAAGTCTGATCCTGGCCATGCAGAGCAGTGGCTCACCTGACTCATGACTGATTCACCCCCTGCCGGGCAGCTTATGATCCCCTCGCCGATCGCCCGCGCCCAATGGCGGCGACTGCTGGCCTACGTGCGTCCCTACGCCGGGCTGCTGGGCCTGGCTTTGCTGGCGCGCATGGTGGCGTCGGGCGTCTTCCTGGCGCTACCGACGGTGATTCAGCGCATCATTGACTCAGCGCTGCAGACGGGCGACCTGAACCGCCTGAATCAGCATATTCTGCTGATGGTGGGGCTGTTCGCGCTGATCGCGGTCGCCTCGATGGTGGGCAACTATTTCACCAACTACGCGGGCGAGCAGGTGGTCAACGACCTGCGGCGGCAACTGTACGCGCACCTGCAGACGCTCTCGCTGCGCTTCTTCGCCACGCAGCGCAGCGGCAACCTGGTCAGCCGCCTGACAGCGGATGTCGCCACCATCCGCCGCATGCTCACCACCGACCTGGTGCGGCTGATGCGGCACGTGCTGACCATCGGCGGCGGGGTCGCCGTCATGGTGGCCCTCAACTGGCGGCTGACGCTGTTCATCGTCGTCAGCACCCCGCTGATCGTGCTGATCGCGCTGGCGATCAGTCGGCTGGCGCGGCGTGGAGGTCGCCGCGTGCAGGATGAGATGGCCGAGACCGCCGCCATCGCCGCCGAGACCTTCCAGAACATGCGCAGTGTCAAGAGCTTCGGGCGCGAAGATTACGAACTACGGCGCTACGGCGTGGCGCTGCAACGGGTGTTGACGGCGGCCATGCGGCAGGCGCGCGTCCATGCGCTGCTCAATCCGCTGGTAGACTTCCTGTTCCTGATCACCATCGCCCTGATTCTGTGGTATGGCGGGCGCGAAGTGGTGGCCGGTCGCCTGAGCAGCGGCGAACTGGTGGCCTTCCTGGTCTATGCTGGAGTGGTGGGGCAGATGTTCGCCGAACTGGCGGCCATGGCCGCCCAATATCAGGAGACGCTGGGCGCCACCGAGCGCGTCTTCGAGCTGCTGGACATGCAGCCCGATGTACAGGACGCGCCGGATGCCATCGCCCTGGAGCGCGTCGAGGGACGCATCACCTTCGAGCACGTTTCCTTCACCTACGACGACCGGCAACCGGTGCTGCACGACATCTGCCTGGATATCGCGCCGGGCGAGATCGTGGCGTTGGTGGGGCCGAGCGGGGCGGGCAAGAGCACCCTCTTCAACCTGATCCCGCGCTTCT
>DDBP01000362.1 GCA_002332795.1 Anaerolineales bacterium UBA2029
GCTGGGGGCAGGGAGGCGCGTGAGCACCCCTGCGATTCAGCCCGTTTTCGCCTCCTGGCCTCAGTCGAAATGCGCCTCGATCCAGGGCTGCAGTCGCTCGTAGTCCGGCACCCAGTAACCGGCGGCCATGCCGATCAGGTCGTCGCGCTGCAACACGCGCCCCTCGCGGCCCGACCAGCCCAGCAGCAACGCCGGTCCCATCCGCCACATATCCCAGACGTTGAGATCGGTGTCGGTATGTGCCTGAATGGCATACAACACGCGCGGCCAGGTGTAGACGTAGCGCGGATCGGTCAGCTTGTGCAGCAGGGCGTCGAGCACCTGCTGCTGACGGGCAGCACGCTGATAATCGTCGTCCTGGTGACGGGTGCGCGCGTACTGCAGCGCCCGTTCGCCGTCCATGTGCTGCCGCCCCGGCTCGAAACGCACGGTCATCACGCCGCCGTCCGCCGTCGGGTATTCGTAGTCCACGATCAGCTTGGGCACGTCAACGTCTATGCCGCCCACCGCGTCTATCACCGCCACGAAGGCTTCGAAATCCAGCCGGACGTAACGCTCTACCTCCACGCCGAAGCTCTGCTGCAGGCTGGCTTTCAGCAAGGCCGGGCCATGGCCGGGCGCTTCCTGCTCGCCCAGGGCGTTGATGGTATTGATGCGCTGCTCTCCGTAGCCGGGCACCTGAATGAACACGTCGCGCGGGATGGAGAGCAGGCTCACGCGCAGGCGCCACGGCGTGACGTTGAGCAGCATGATGCTGTCGGCGCGCGTCAGATAGCCTTCGCCGGGGCGGGCGTCCACGCCCATGATCACGACGTCCACCGGCCCAGGGGTGATCAGCAGCGGGAAGATACAGGCGCTCAGGCCGCAGCACAGCATCAGCAGCGGCAGCAAACAACCGAACAGACACAGCCCGCGCCGCCGTCGGAGGCGGGCAGGGCGTACCCGTCGGCGATAGGTTGGTACCAGGGGATAGGGAGGTCTGGTCATCGGAACGTTTTTCCCTCCAGGGAACGAGCCAATTGTGATGGGTGTCGCGGCGGCTGACAAGGGTCAAGGGCTGGCGTTTATCCACCGGCTGGCTGACCATTGGGAATTGTGATCTTTTTACAAATCTTTATTTGCACATTTCTGGCCTGGGCAGCTATACTGCTTCTATACTGGGTATTCAGAGACAGGGAGGTGCACCGGATACCGAATGAGGGAACGCTAGCGTAAGGCCCCGCGCGGCAAATATAGCGCGGGGATACGAGGTGACGGTTGCTCGTCGCGAGGCGAGCCTAACCCCGCTCCGGCGGGGGAAAATCGAACGATCTGCGGATGCCGTCAGGGGTGTGCCACGCCCCTTGCCCTTCCCTCCCAACCGAAGCTGCGCCACAAACACCGTCGGCAACGGCGGCCCAAAAGGTGCAGCAGTGGTATTCCAGCAACGCCCACAACGTTCGTTGGATGCACGGAGCGCCCGCGCCGGTAGTGCCTGTGTGTCGCCGTCCGGTTCGCTGGCTCGCCGCACATCCTGTCTTTGGGAGGGACTCACCATGTGTGGAATCGTCGGTTACATCGGTCCTCGTGACGCCACGCCGATCATCCTCAACGGCCTGCAGCGTCTGGAATATCGCGGCTACGATTCGGCAGGGCTGGCGGTGATTCAGAACGGTCACCTGGCCATCCGCCGCGACGTGGGCAAGCTCAGCAACCTGCTGCGCTTGGTCAGCGCCGAGCCGCTCAACGGGCACATCGGCATCGGGCATACGCGCTGGGCCACACACGGCGAACCCAGCCCGCGCAACGCGCACCCGCACCTGAGCCAGAGCGGGACGACCGTGGTGGTGCACAACGGCATCGTGGAGAATTTCCGCGAGCTTCGCGCCGAACTCGAAGGCGCGGGCGTGCGTTTCGCCTCCGACACCGATACCGAGACCATCGTGCACCTGATTCAGCGCGAGCAGGACGCCGGTTACGATCTCACCGAGGCCACCCGCCGGGCGGTGCAACGACTGCGCGGCGCTCATGCCATCGTCGCGCTGAGCACCGCCGAACCCGACCGGCTGGTCGCCGTGCGCATCGGCAACGCGGGCGGCGTAGCGGTGGGCGTCGGCCAGGGCGAAATGTTCGTCGCCTCCGACATTCCGGCCATCCTGGAACACACCCGCCGCATGATCTTCCTGGAAAGCCGTCAGATGGTCACCCTCACCCGCGATGCCTACCATGTGCAAACCCTGGACGGCGAGCCGGTAGATGCGGAACTGCACACCATCCCCTGGGACCCGGTCAGTGCGGCGCGTGGTGAATTCAAGCACTTCATGCAGAAGGAGATTCACGAGCAGGCGCGCGCGCTCACCGACACACTGCGCGGGCGTGTGGACTTCCAGGAGGGGCGCGTCTGTCTGCCGGAACTGAACCTGACGCCGGAGGTCGCCCGCCGCCTGACGCGCATCGTCACCGTCGCCTGTGGCACCAGTGCCTACAGCGGGCTGGTGGGCAAGTTCATCCTGGAGGCGCTGACACGCATCCCCGTCGAAGTGGACTACGGCAGCGAATACCGCTACCGCGATCCCATCCTGGACGATACCTGCGCCGTGCTGGCCATCACGCAGTCCGGCGAGACGGTGGATACGCTGGCGGCCATGGAGGAGGCGCGCGCCAAGGGCGCGTTGCTGTGGAGCATCGTCAACGCCATCGGCAGTCAGGCCATGCGCATCGCCGACGGCTACATCGCCATGCAGGCCGGGCCGGAGATCGGCGTTGCCAGCACCAAGGCTTTCACCACCAGCATCGCCGATCAGTATCTGCTGGCGCTCTACCTGGCGCAGGAACGCGGTCAACTCTCGCCGCAAGCGGCCTGCACACACGTCGAAGACCTGGCGCGATTGCCCGACCTGGTGGGACAGGTGCTGGAACGCGAGGCACAGATCGAAGCGCTGGCCGCCGAACTCCATCACTACACCGATTTCCTGTACCTGGGGCGCGGCATCAACTACCCTATCGCGCTGGAAGGGGCACTCAAGCTCAAGGAGATCAGCTACATTCACGCCGAGGGCTACCCGGCGGGCGAGATGAAGCACGGCCCGATCGCGCTGATTGACGAGCACATGCCTGTGCTGGCCATCTGCCTGCGCGACTCCGTCTACGACAAGATGCTCAGTCAGATCGAGCAGGCCAAGTCGCGCGGAGGGATCGTGATCGCCCTGGCGACGGACGGCGACACGGCGATCCGCAGCAAAGCCGATCACGTGATCTACGTGCCGGAAGTGCCGCCTTTGCTCAGCCCGATAGTGGCGGTGATCCCGCTGCAACTGCTGGCCTATCACATCGCGGTGTGGCGCGGGGCGGATGTGGACCAGCCGCGCAACCTCGCCAAGAGCGTGACGGTGGAGTGAGGGAGCGATCTCACGCCCTGCCGTAGCGCTCCAGCCAATGGGCGTAGGGCGCCGGCAGAACCCAGGACGGCCGCTCTTCGCCCAGTTCCAGCGCCGCCTTGTAGGGCCAATGCGGATTGGCGAGATGGGCGCGCGCCACCATGACGAGGTCGAGCCGTTTGCTCGCCACCGCCTCGTTGGCCGTGGCCGGCACGTCGATGCCCCACGAAGACGCCACCGGCAGCCCCGCGGCCTCGCGCACCCGCGCCGCGATCGGCAC
>DDBP01000361.1 GCA_002332795.1 Anaerolineales bacterium UBA2029
GAGGATGTTTCCAATATAACAGAAGTCCGGTTTTGTTGTCAAGACCCTTGATACTGTGTTGTCGAAGACGTGATCTTGCTCATGCCCACCCACCAGACCTCTTTATCGCCCCATTCTGATTTTCTCATATTGTGAAGATGTTTATGAGAATACCGCTCTATCCATCTGTTTTTTGCGAGACCCCTCTTAGCGAAGTATGTGACAGTAATATCTTCAACTAAGGGGGGTCTCGCAAATCTCCCTCGCAGGGACGCGCCTCACCTGCCCCCGATCATAGCAGCGCCGCCTCGCTGCGCAAGCCCGCCTGTCGCGCCCGCAAGATGCGGTATAATGGCGGGGCACGCACGCACTGCCGACAAGGAGACTCCGTGACCGCGACCCTGGCCGCCGAACTGGAAGCGCAAATCCTCAGCCATCGTCCCCTGGCCCTGGACGTGCCCTGGGCCGACGAGATCGTCTTCCCCTATTACGCGGGGCTGTCCATCCGCAACCTGGCGCACACCGTCGTCCGGCTGATCGGCGCGCCGGAGGTCAACGGGCGGCTGGGACAGTCACCGCTGGATGCGCGGCTGTGGGCGCATTGGCGCGGGGAGGTGCGGCGCGTCGTGCTCTTCGTCACCGACGGGCTGGGCTGGCGCTTGCTACAGGCGCTGCTGGCCGAGGATTCCGGCCTGGCGCAGACCGTTGCCGACCTGGTGGGCGACGGCACGCTGACCCCGCTGACCTCGGTGATGCCCAGCACGACCGCGGTGGCGCTGCCCAGCCTGTGGTCGGGGGCAGGGCCAGCGGCGACGGGCATGGTCGGCACGCGCCTGCTGCTGCGCGAATTCGGCGTGCTGGCCTCGTTGCTGCACTTCCGCCCCCTGGCGGGCAAACATCGCCCCGAAGCGCTGGAAGACTGGGGGCTGGATTTCCAGACCTTCCTGCCAGTGGAGACGGTCGCCGAGGCGCTGGCCGCCCACGACGTGCCCACCTATGCGCTGCTGCAGAAAGACCTCTACGGCAGCGGGCTGTCGCGGGTGATGCATCGCGGCGTGCGGCAGGTCGCACGCCATTTCGGGTATACGGACCTGTGGGTGGAACTGCGCCATCTGCTGCATAGCACGCGGCGCAATCGCTGTTTCGTCAGCGTCTACTGGGGGGCGGTGGACGGCATCTCGCACCTGTTCGGCACGGTCACCGAGCAGACGATCACCGAGGTGCGCCGTCAGTTGCAGGACCTGCGCGACGTGTTGCTGAGCGACGGCGTGAGCGACCGGCGCACGCTGTTCATGCTGGTGGCCGATCACGGGCACGCGCCCGTCGCGCAGTACGTGGACTTGAGTCAGCACCCGCCGCTGATGGAAGCGTTGCGCTGTGGCCTGGGCGGCGAAGGGCGCTTTGCCCATTTGTATCTGCGTCACGGATACTATGAGCAGGTGCGCGATTACGTGGCCGAGCGCCTGGGCGGGCAGGTCGCCGCGCTGAATCCAGCGGAAGCGCTGGCGGCGGGCCTCTACGGGCCGGAAGCAGTCTACGCGGAGACGGGGCCGCGCCTGGGCGACCTGACGCTGATCGCCCGCGAGGGGGTGACCCTGGGCGACCGTCCCCGCGACGGCGATCATTCGCTGAGCCGGCACGGGGGACTGTCGGCCCGCGAGATGCTGGTGCCGCTGATCCTTCGCAGGCTGTAGGGAATTGCGGATTGCGGATTGTGGGTAGTTCACCCCAGAGAGCGCAGAGGACACGGGGGAAGGCACAGAGAGGCCGTTTGAGAAGCTCTGCTCTGCGGCCTTACCTCACCTCCGCTCGGCACGTGTGCAGAGGGGGCGGGCCGAGCGCAGCGAGGCTGGGGGTGAAGTAAAGCGGGCGAGCCGACTTTAACGCTTGCTCTAACCCTGTCCGTCCAATAGAGGGCGGCAGTCATCCGTTGGGTGAAGGATAGGATCATGCAGAATCTATTCAAGCGTCTGTTGGGCGGAAATCCCGCTCCCGTGACCCCCGCGCTCAGTCCGGCGCAGCAGGAGATCAACACGCTGCTGGAGACGGGCGCGACCGCCTTCGAGCAGGGGTTTCTGGATACGGCCCTGGAGACGTATCAGCGCGGCCTGACGCTGGCCCGCACGGTCGGCGAGAAGGCCAGCGTCGAGTATTTCCTCAGCGGGATCGCGGCGGTGCACGTCGAGCGGGGGCAGTTCGATATGGCGCAGCCCATCCTGGAAGAGGCGCTGAGCATTGCCCGCGAACTCAACGAGGCGCGCGCCCTGGCCCGTTGCCTGAACAACCTGGGCACTTTCTACGCCAAGCAGGAGCGCTGGGAACTGGCGCAGACCTACCATCAGCAGGCGCTGGAGGCAGCGCGGCGGGCCAGTCACCCGGAGGGCGTCGTGCTGACGCTGGAGAATCTGGCGCAGGACTACCTCAAGCTGGACAATCCCAGCTATGCGCAGTACCTGCTGAAGGACGCGGTCGTCGCCGCGCAGACGGGCGGGCTGAATCACCTGGCCTCGCGCCTGATGGGGGCGCTGGCCGAAGCGACGCTGGCCGCCGGTGAGCGCACCAGTGCGCTCAAGTTGCTGCAACAGGCGGTGCACCTGGCCCGTCAGGCCGGGCAGGGCGAGATGGAGTTGCGCTGGTTACAGGCGCTGGCCCGCCTGGAACTGAGCAGCGGGGAGTTCACGCAGGCCATCGCGCACCTGCAGGCCGCCGAAAACCTGGCCCTGCGCCTGGGCAATCAGCCGCCGGAGTTTTTCATGAACAGCGCGCTGGAACTCACCGCCGCCTTTCAGCGCGTGGGCAATAGCGCGCAGGCGGAGGAATACGCCACGCGGGCGCTGGCGCAGGCGCGTAGCACCGGCAACGCCGCGCACGAGGCGATGGCTCTCACGCGGCTGGGCATGGCCGCGCACGGCATGGGCAACTACGCCCGCGCGCGCAGCTTCCTCGACGAGGCCCTCACGTATTACGAAAAGGGTTTGCTGACCGACCGCAACGAGCATCTGCAGATTCTGCTCACGCTGAGCACGGCGGCCATGCGCCTGGGCGATCAGGCGCAGGCGGTGACGTACATCGAGCGGGCATCGGCGCTGGCCCGTGAGGGCGTCGAGCCGCACCGTCAGGCGGAAGTCTATCATCTGCTGGGGACGCTGGCCGCGCAGCAGGGCGATCGCGAGCGGGCGCTGGAACTGTGGAACGAGGCGCTGCGCCTGCTGGACAACGGGCAGAGCGCCGGTCATCAGGCGCAGTTGGCCCGTCTGCGCTGCGACATTGCGCAGGCCAAACGCGAAGCGGGCGATCTGAAGGGTGCGCTGGACGAATACGAGAAGGCGCTGGTGCTGCTCAATCACATCAGTCACCCGCCCACGCGCGGGCTGGTGCTGGCCAACGCGGCCACGCTGTACACCGAGTTCGGCGACATCGAGACGGCGCAGGCGTTCTACAACGAGGCCATAGATATCGCGCACGCTGCGGGCGACAAACGGGCCGAGAGCCTGCGCCTGGGCAATTTGGGCTGGTTCTATTCGCTGACCGGTCGCCTGCAGACGGCCATTGATCGGCTGGAGCGGGCGCTCAAGCTCAGCCGCGAGCTGGACGACACGCTGATGATCGCCGTGCAGACCAATAACCTGGCCCACACCTATTACTTCCTGCAAGACTACGAGACGGCGCGCACCCTGCACAAACAGGCGCTCGCCGCCGCGACGGCCCTGGGCAACACGCGCTGGCTGGCGCTCTTCCAGGCCGACGCCGCCGAGACCTTCGCTGCGTTGGGTCGCCTGGACGAGGCCAGGGAATTGCTGGAAGCGGCAGTGAGCGGTAGCGAACAGGCCGGTGACCTGGAGACGAACACGCGGGCCAAGGCGCGCCTGGCCCTGCTCTACGCGCGGATGGGGCGGCTGGACGAGGCATGGGCGCTGGCGTCTGCCGCCGAAAGTCAGGGGCGCAGGATGACCTATCAGCGGGGCATGGCCGAGGCCGCCGAGGCCCTGGGCGAGATCGCCCGCGCCCGTGGCGATCAGACGCTGGCTGCGCGTCATTTCGGTGAGGCGCAGCGCCTGTACACCATCCTGCACTCGCCCGCCGCCGAGCGCCTGAGCAGGCAACTGGCAGGCAATCAGGCGGGGTGAGGAACTATCGCATGAAATTGCCTGATGTCGAAGGGGCTGTTCTGGTAGAAGCGAAATTCACGGCATACTTGTTGGATGAAACTCACCAGGAAGGTCGTGGAAAAGCTCTGTTTTTCAAACGTTTTGGCTCTTCAGTGACGGAGTGGGGCCTGTTGGCGCACGCATTGGTTGAGCATGCCCGCGCTCACAACGTGGTAAAAATGGAACAAACCAGGTTCGGGACTCGCTATGTTGTTGAAGGCGAGCTGGAAACGCCGGTTGGCCGCAGACCTTTAGTGCGTGTCGTGTGGTTTGTACCTGATGGTGAAAGTGTACCGTACCTGGTGACAGCGTATCCTATGGAGAGCACCGATGATCAGGGAACATGAACGTGTCGTGCTGACCGTTGACTTTCCGGAACATGGACTGAAAGCCGGCGATGTAGGGGTTGTGGTCATGGTACATGGGGAAGGCGCAGGTTATGAGGTGGAGATTTTCGCTCTGGATGGTCACACGCTCGATGTAATCACTGTTGAAGCCCATCAGGTTCGCCCGGTTGACGCAGCGGAGGTGATGCACGCCCGCCGCATCGCCTGATCGCTCGCGCTGTATCGGAAAAAAAGACGCAGAGGGAAAGCCTCTGCGTTTTCTCTATACTCTCCGCGCCTCTGCGGTGAAGACTGTTCTAGGGGCTGTTATGAACTTTCGCGCCGTATCTGGCCCTCACCCCTTGGTCCCCTCTCCCTCGCGACT
>DDBP01000332.1 GCA_002332795.1 Anaerolineales bacterium UBA2029
CAGCGCGGTGATCGTCTTCTGCGAGGGCGACGAGAACGCCGCCCGCGACCTGGCCCTGGCCGTGCAGGCGCGCGTCGAGGAGCGCTACGGCGTGCCGATCGTCTGCGGCCTGGGGCAGAGCGCGAGCGACCTGCGCGCCTGGCGCGAGAGCTTCGAGCAGGCGCGCGCCGCGCATCGCACCGCCCTGCAATGGCGGCTGAGCGCGCCGCTGGCCTTCCGCGAGATGGGCGTCTACCGGTTGTTGTCGCTGCTGGCCGGTTCGCCGGAACTGAGCCGCTTCTACCGCGAGACGCTGGGCGAACTGGCCGAGGAAACCCCGCAGAACGCCGAGTTCCTCACCACGCTGGAAGCGTTCTTCGAGGAGCACGGCAACCTGACGCGCACGGCCAAGCGCCTGCACATTCACCGCAACACCCTGCTCTACCGCATGGATCGCATCAAAGAGATCAGCGGGCTGGACATGGAGAACCCGGAAACACGGCTGGCCGTGCATCTGGCGTTGCGCATCCGGCGGATTCTGTAGCTCCCCCTTGCCTTCAGTGACATCGCAGCACGCCAACTGCGCCTCTCTCGGCGATTGTCAACGACATCGCCCAAACAATCGAGAAAAATGAAAGAAAGAATTGAGTATTGATTTAACTTTGAACCTATTCATTCATAGAATAATAAATAATATGTTATCATCGCTCACAGAGAATCCGATCATCAGGAGGAAACAATCATGGCAAATCATTTGTACAAGAAGGCCTTGCTCCTCGTAGTGATGGCCATAGTTGGTCTGGCCATCGCCATTCAGCCGGCCCTGGCCGCAGCGACGGCCCAGGGAGTGGCACTGAGCGGTGGCGCTAATTGCTCTAACGCCGATCTCGACATCACCTTGACGACCAGTAGTGCCACCCATGAATATGGGTTGACTACCAACGAGGCTGGAGAAGTGCTTGGTGAGTTTGAGCAAGCGACTTCGCTTGGCACCTTCAGTGGGACTTACTTCGGGTATGGTATGCCAGTCTCTCCTGCTCAGCCGGAGGGGACGATCATCGGCAGTTACGCCTATGTTGGCGAGACGCCGCCCAGCGCTGCCAACACGGCGGAATTCTTCGTGCTCTATGAATGCAGCAATAGCGGGGCCAATAACGTCCTCTACACCTGCTATGGGCCGTATGGAACATGCCCGCAGACTGCCCAGGAAGGACTGGCTCTGTTGGGGCCTGGTGAAGAAGAAGCCGGCGTCCCCGGCTGCGACGTGCTGCTGCCCATCCCTGCGACAGCCGTGGGTGGGGCGTTCGTGGCCGATGCGCCCGTTTACTGGAAGCCCGGCGAACTGACCAACCCGCTGGTAACGATCGGGGCGGGCAACACAGCGCGTGTCATCGGGCAAGACGCCTCCGGCCAATACTACAAGATCATCTGGGGCTGCGACTTCGTGTGGGTGCCCAAGGCGACCATGGGGCCGAACTACGACGCCGTGTGGAACGGCGCGCCGCTGCCGACGGCGATCGTAGAATAACGCAGCGTTTCCGGCTCGCAGTAGACAGGGGCGGAGTCATTCTCCGCCTCTGTTCTTTTCGAGCGGGGGAGGCGGGAACACCTGACATTTCTGCCCGCCTCATTTCTTCTCCCAAAAAGTCTATTTTTTATCACTTTTTTGCAGCAAAATACCCTTTGATGCTCTATGATTACTTAGACTCTCATTTCTTATTGATGGAGGATAAATCGCATGCTTCGCAAAACACTCACTCTAGTGGCAGTCGTCAGCGCGGCGCTGATACTGACCATCCCCTCTATTCAGCTCGCCGGTGCCGTGACTGTCGACACTTTGAGCGTCGAGTTGAACTGTCTGGGCGTCATCGATCTGGGGTCTAGCTTGACCGCCGACCGTGACAACACTGGCGTCGATATGGAAGCCTATACCATCCGTGGCACCGACGGCTACGGCAACACGATCTTCGAGTTTTCGTCTTCCGTTTCGGTGGGCTTCTCCAGTTCGCTGGGTTCTTTTGCATGGTCTACTCCCCCTGGGGCTAACCCCTTGACCCTGCAGATGATCAGCCATGCCGGTAATGGGTATGACGAGCAGATCGTCTTCACGGTCACTGGCGAGTGCACGGGCCTGCCCTGGCCGGAGCCCGAAGTTGCTATCATCCCCGGCTGCGACGTGCTGCTGCCCATCCCAGCTACGGCGGTCGGTGGGGCGTTCGTGGCCAATGCGCCCGTCTACTGGCAGCCCGGCGAACTGACCAACCCGCTGGTGACGATCGCGGCGGGCAACACCGCGCGCGTCATAGGGCTGGACGCCTCCGGCCAATACTACAAGATCATCTGGGGCTGCGACTTCGTGTGGGTGCCCAAGGCGACCATGGGGCCGAACTACGACGCCGTGTGGAACGGCGCGCCGCTGCCGACGGCAGTGGTGGAATAATTCACTGGCTGAAGGGTACGTAATGCGCAGGGGCGGATGTACAGGTCCGCCCCTGCGTTGGTATTTGCGCTATCAAGACTTGCTCAGGGCCGGAAGGGAATCTGCACGGTGATGCACGTCCCGCCGCGCTCCGGGTCGCTGTCTATGGAGAACTGCCCGCTGAGCTGACGCGCGCGCTGCTCCATGTTGCGCAGCCCGAAGCTCTCCGGATTGCGCAGTTCCGCCGGATCGAACCCAACACCGTTGTCCTCTATGGTGAGCACCAGCGTATTCCCTCTTTCGCGCACCTTCACCAGCACATGCGTGGCGTGCGCGTGCCGCGCGACGTTGGAGAGTGCCTCGCGCACGATCTGCGTCAGCGAGTGACGCTGCCGGTCGCTGAGCGTGCGCAGCTTGGGCGGCACGTCTACCGTCACGTCCACGCGGGCGAAGTCGTGGAAGTGCCGCGCCAAGTTGTCCAGGCGCTGTTTGAAGGTCGCCTGCTCCTCGCGAGCCGAGCGCAGGTTGCGGATGTACAGGCGAATGTCCTCGATGATCTGATTGAGGTCTTCGATGATGCTCTGATACTGCTGCTCCTGCTCCGGCGTCATGGGGAACTGCCCGCGCAGAATTTCCAGCTTCATGCCCACGGCGTAGACGGACTGAATCACGCCGTCGTGCAGCTCCATGCCAATGCGGTCACGTTCGCGGCTGAGGGCGATCTCCTGCAGTTGCTCGGTCAGGCGCGCGTTCTCGATGGCGACCGCCGCATGATTGGCCAGCAGCACGATCAACCGCTCGTCGTCTTCGCTGAACGGTTCGCCATCGAGCGGATCGGTCAGGTAGAGGTTGCCCAGCCGTTCGCCGTGACTGATGATCGGCACGCCCAGGAAGCGCTTCATCGGCGGGTGATGCGGGCAGAACCCTGCCGACCGCGGGTCTTGCGTCAGGTCGTCCAGGCGGATGGGCGTATCGGATTCGAGCACCGCGCCCAGCAACCCCAGGCCGCGCGGCTCGGTACCGATACGGCGGATTTCCTCGGCATCCATGCCCGACGTGATGAAGGCCCGCAGCGTGCCGTCGCCCGCGGGGACGCCCAGGGCCGCATAACGCGCCTGCACCAGCTCGCGGGCGATGTCGGTGATCGTCTGCAGCGTGCGCGGCAGACTCAGTTCCTTGGTGATGGCTGCGGCAGCCCGGCTGAGCGCGTCGAGCATGGGCAGCGCGCAATCGTTGTCGTCAGTGGAGGAGTGCAGAGTAGTCATGATGGTTCACCGTGTCAATTTCTACCGTACTTGCGCCGACTTTGCTGTATAATAGTGATAAATAACGACAAAACCTCTTTTGATGGTTCACCCTATCTTGTTGGTTTTTACAGCGCCCGTCACGGTATAATCTGCTGTGACCAGCGCATCAGTCGTCCGCAACAAGGAAATGCACCCAGATTGATTAAGACCCCATGCCGGAGAACTCAGTGACACCTCTTCGCATTCTGATCGCCGATGATCATGCCGTGGTACGCGCCGGCCTCAAAGCCTTGCTGGAGCAGCAACCCGACTTCACCGTGGTGGCGGAAGCCGAGAGCGGCATCGAGGCAGTGCGCCAGGCAGTGACTCATCGCCCCGACATCGTGGTGATGGACATCCGTATGCCGGGCGGGCTGTCGGGCATCGAAGCCTGTGAGCAGATTGTCGAACAGGTGCCCAACGCCAGGGTGATCATGCTCACCTCCTACGCTGAGGACGAGCTGGTCATGGACGCCGTGCGCGCCGGGGCAGTCGGCTATGTGCTCAAGCGCGTCGGCAGCAGCGACCTGGTAGATGCCATCCGCACCGTCGGGCGGGGTGATGCGCTCATTGACCCCTCGATGACCAAGGCCCTGCTGGAAGAAGTGCGGCAGGCTGCCCAGGTGAAGGAAGCCTCGGCGTTTGCCGGCCTCACCCCGCAGGAAATGCGCATCCTGGCGCTGATGGTAGAAGGGCTGACCAACCGCGAGATCGCCGCGCAGCTCTTCCTGGGTGAGGGCACGGTCCGCAACTATGTGGGCAACATCCTCAGCAAGTTGCAGGTATCCAACCGGGCCGAAGCCGCCGTGTTTGCCGTCAAGAACCATATCGAGCGCCATCTACCCAAAGACGACGATCATTCCTGAGCCTGGAGCCTGTCCGGCGCTGCCGGTTGATGCGGGTGCGCGCGCCCTTTGGTCAGCCAGCGCAGCAGCGAAAGCACCACCGCGCCCATGGCGGTTGCTCCACCGGCCAGCACGTAGAGGCCCGCTCCGGCTACCAGCCCCACCATCGCCACAAACCACAGCGACGCGGCAGTCGTCAATTCGTGCACCTGATCGCCGCGCCGGATGATGACTCCTGCGCCCAGAAAACCAATGCCCGTGATGACGTTGGCGGCCAGGCGCGCCGCCGAATTGTCGTCGTACAGGCCCCTGGCCATCACCATCACCAGGGCGGAGCCAAGGCCCACAAGCATATGCGTGCGCAGGCCCGCCGGGCTGCGCCGCCACTCGCGATCCAGGCCGATGATCCCTGCCAGCAGCAGGGCTACCGCCAGGGGGATCAGCGCCTCTAACTGTGCATGGACGGTCATGGCCGAATCCTCAGGCTTCTGACAACTATAAACGCCTCGTTCACAGCATGGCTAGTGCAAAACATCATGGCATGGTGGGGCAATCGGCACACCGTGGACCGCCGCGCCGGCCCAACGCTTCCCCTCAGTTGACAGCGGTAACATCCTACTACTATTCTAAGGGAAGAAAGGGCAATTGGCCTCACTGTTCTCTCACACCTCTCTCCACAACACCATCACGCTGACCCTGCCAGTTGCTCCTGCAATTGTCCGCCTGCTATCTGGCCTTTGAGGAGAGAGAACGGTATGAAGATCAACCTTGTCCTAAACCTGTTGGGATGTACGCTACTGGTGCTGACGGCGATACTCGCGCCGCCCTCTCCAGCAAACGCCCAGGGGCCGGAGATCATCACCGCCAGCGAGTTTCACAGCACCGGCGATCTGATCGAAGGCTGGTACTGGCTGCGCGACGATGCGCATCAGCAGACTGCCGACTGGGTCTTCAACCGCCTGCCCGCCGGTTCAGGAGACATCGAACTGCGCTTCCAGGTGCTGGCCACCGATCAGGTCTCCGGCAGACCGGGGGTAGACGCTTACTTCTTCCTGAGCTACGGCGTTCCCCCCACTGGGCAGATGGGCGGCGTGCTCTACGAGCGGCTGCCGGTTCAGTTGCGCAATCAACCCGTCCCCGGCGACACCACCGGCTACTACTGTCTGGGCACGGTCACCATTCCCCGCGCGGCGCTGCGCAATGCCCAGGTGCTCTGGCTGCACGTCAGCCGCGCCGACGAACTGAATCAGCTACCCCCGTCCGACGTTCACGTGGCCTTCCGCCTGGAGAGCGTGGTGATCACAACGGCGGGCGCGGGCGGAGGTCAGACGCTGGGCGGCGCGACCAATTTCGAGAGCAACGGCGACCTGGTCGAGGGCTGGTACTGGCTGCGCGACGACGCCCGGCAACACTACGCCCGCTGGCAGTTCCCCGTCGGCGCAGTGCCGGCGGGTGCGCAGGCCGTCACCTTTCAGGTGCAGGCCCTGGCCACCAACACGTACAACGGCGGGCCGGGCTTCCCCGCCGACTTCCGGGTGACGCTGCTCGATCAGAACAACGCGGCGGTGACCACGCAGATTGTGCAGATCGCCAATACTTCGCCGCAGGGCGATCCGCTGGGCTACACCTGCCAGGGGACGTTCACCCTGCCCTGGCCCGGCCTGACCGGTGACTATTTCTACGTCCTGATCACGCGCGACCCGCAGATGAACAATCACGTGGCTTTCAACGGCCTCAGCCTGCAACTGTTGGGCGGGAGCGGGGGCACCGGTACGACGGGCGGGACAGGTACGACCGGTGGAACCGGCACGACAGGCACGACGGGCGGCACGGGCACGACCGGCACCACTGGCCTGGCCGATGCCGATAGCGCCGAACAGGCCGTGCTCATCCAGCCTGGCACCTACACTGCCGACCTGGGCCAGACCCTGAGCAACGGCCAACACGACCGGGAAGACTGGTATGCGCTCAACGTCCAGGCCGGGCAGATCGTCACCATCCGCCTGATCATGCCCACCAACGCCAGTTTTGGCCTGGCGTTCTACGCCCCCGGTCAGACCTCCAGCAGCGGCTCGCCGAGCAGCGAAGGCCAGACCAGGATTCTGCGGTATGCGGTCAGCGTGAGCGGCACCTGGCTCATTCGCATCGCGCGCAACACGGGCCAGGGCAGCTATCAGATCATCATCACCGTGGAAAACCAGAACGACGCCGGTAGCGGCGGAGACGCAGGCAACGAGCGCCTGACCGGGCTGCCTGTGACGGTGGGCACGTTCAGCGGCTACCTGCTCGATGACGACGACGAAGACTGGTACGCTGTCAACGTCAACACCGGGCAGATCATCAGCGCCCAGGTCACCGCCGAGCAGGGATTGGGCGCGCGCCTGTCGCTGCGCGATCCCTCTGGCCAGTCCCAGGGCGATGTTCAGACCAGCGGCAACAGTCAGTCGGTCAGCTTTGCGGCGCACGGGACCGGCCTGTGGTATGTGCGCGTCCTGCGCGAGCGCGGCGGGGGGGCATATACTGTGGTGCTGAGCGTGCAGGATCAGAACGACGGCGGCGCGAGGCGCGATGCCGGCGGCAGTCCCGAAGGCGCGGTGTCCATCGGCCCAGGGGCGTTGAGCGGCTACCTGCAGGATCACGACAATGAGGACTGGTACGCCCTGCCTGTCACCGCCGGGCAGACGATCAACGTGCAACTGACCATGCCGGAAGGTTCGTCGTTCTTGCTGGCGCTCAAGAATCCGCTGGGCGAGACCAAAGGCAACGTTCAGCGGAGCGGGACGACGCGCCAGGTCTCCTTCACCGCCGATGCCACCGGCTTGTGGTATGTGCGCATTGAGCGCGAGCGCGGCCAGGGGGCCTATCAGTTCAGCGTGGGGCTGAGCGGCTGAGCGCGCCACGCGCGTTAACCCAGGGGGCGGGCCGGGTGCTCGCCCTCGTCGTTTTTGCGGCAAAGGCTGAACGGCGAAGACGCCGAGAGCGCAGAGGAAATACCAAAGAGAGACTCCGTGTCTTTCTTCGTGACCTCTGCGCTCTCTGGGGTGAAAGCTTGCCTCTCTCGGAGACAGCCTTACTCTGCCTTGCTCACCTGCTCCAACTATTGCGCGCGCGGATTCTCCAGCCGCACGGCGCAGACCTTGTATTCCGGAATCTTGGAGATGGGATCGAGCGCGAAGTCCTGCGTCAGCAGGTTGGCGGGCGCTTCCCGCCAGTGAAAGGCCAGGAACACCGTCCCCGGCGGCACGCGCTCGCTGATCCTGGCCCGCGCGCGCACCTCGCCGCGCCTGCTCCTCAGGATGACCTCGTCCTGGTCTTGCAGGGCGACAGGCGCAGCATCGGCGGGGTTCACTTCCACGTAGCCGCCCGGCTCGCGCCAGGCCAGCGGCTCGCTGCGGCGGGTCATCGTGGCCGAGTGATAGTGATAGAGCACGCGCCCTGTGCTGAGGATCAGCGGGTATTCCTCGTCCGGCAGCTCGGCGGGATCGCTGGCCTCGATGGCGTGAAACTTGCCCGGCCCGCGCGTGAACTTCTCGGTGTGCAGAATGGGCGTGCCGGGGTGAGTGGCGTCCGGGCAGGGCCATTGCAACCCCTGGCCGACCAGGCGGGCGTGACTCATGCCGCGGTAGATGGGCGTGACGCGGGCCAGCTCGTCGAAAATGGCCGCCGTCGAGGGGAAGCGCCAGGTATCTGCCGGGCGCGACCGCCCCATCTTCGCGTCGAAGCGGACGGCGATCTCGCTGATGATCTGCCAGTCCGGGCGCGCCTGCCCCGGCGGAGGCAGCACCGGACGCAGCAGTTGTACGCGCCGCTCGGTGTTGGTGAAAGTGCCATCCTTTTCCAGCCAGGACGCCGCGGGCAGCACCACATGGGCCAGTTGCGCCGTCTCGCTGAGGAAGATGTCCTGCACCACCAGCAGGTCGAGGCCGCGCAGCGCCTCTTCCACATGGCTGGTGTTCGGATCGGACATCATGGGGTTCTCGCCCATCACGTAGATGGCGCGCACCTTCCCTTCGCGCGCGGCGCGGGTAGCCTCTACGATAGTCAGGCCTACCTGATCCGGCAGGGCGTCCACGCCCCAGGCAGCGGCCAGCGCCGCGCGTTTCTCGGCATCGGTGACGCGCTGATAGCCGGGGAACACGTCCACCAGGCAGCCCACGTCGCACGCGCCCTGCACGTTCGACTGCCCGCGCAGCGGGTTGACGCCCGTAGAGGGCTTGCCGATCTGTCCGCACAGCATGGCCAGGTTGGCCAGGGTCATGACCATCTCCGTGCCGTTGCTGCGCTGCGTGATGCCCATCGCGTAGAGGATGGCGCTGTGCCCGCGCCCCTCACCCGCGTAGACAGACGTTCCGCGCGCCCGCTCGCCCAGGGCATAGAGCCGTGCGGCCTGCTCGATCTGCTGGACCGATACGCCGGAGAGCAGCGCCGCGCGTTCCGGCGTATAGCCTTCCAGAACAGTCTGTAAGTCGTCGTAACCTTCCGTGCGGCGGGCGATGAAGTCGTCGTCCTGCCACCCCTCGCGCACGATGACGTGCATCATGGCCAGGAAGACGTAGATATCCGTGCCCGGCTTCACTTGCAGAAAGAGCGTCGCGTGATCCACCAGCGGGACGCGGCGCGGGTCAATGATGATCAGGTGCGCGCCGCGCCGCACCGCGCGGATCACTTCGTAGCCGATCACCGGGTGCGACTCTGCCGTATTCGAGCCGGTGATGAGCAGACAGTCCGCGTCGCGAATCTCGCGGATCGAGTTGGTCATTGCGCCACTGCCGAAGGCCTGCACGAGGCCTGCAACCGTTGAGCTGTGTCAAAGACGGGCGCAATGGTCTATGTTGTTGGTTCCCACCCCCACTCGCATGAACTTCTGGAACAGGTAGTTTTCCTCGTTGGTGCAGCGCGCCGACGACAGGCCCATCACCGCATCCGGCCCGTGCTGCTGGACGACCTGCGCCAATCCGCCGGCGACCACGTCCAGGGCCGTATCCCAGTCCACCGCCACAAAGCGTTCGGCGATGGACGATGCCGGGGTTTCCAGCGGCGATTCGTCCGGCAGCCGCCAGGGTTCGTCGGTCAGGCCCAGGGCGTAGGCCAGGTCGCGGCGAATCAGAGGCGTAGTCAGGCGGTCGGGGTGCGTGGCGAAGTCCCAGCCGAAGCGGCCCTTGGTGCACAGAAACTCGCCATTCACCGGAGCCTGCGGCGTGGACTGCGCGTAGAGAATCTGCCCGTCGCGGTGGGCGTACTCGATCTCGCAACCGACGCCGCAATAGCCGCAGATGGTCTTGACGCGCTCTACTTCCCATTCGCGCCCTTTGCCCCGCCGCGAGACCGGCATCAGCGCGGCGGTCGGGCAGACCTGAACGCAGTTGCCGCAGAAGACGCAGGTGGAGTCAATCATCGGCCCGTCGAAGGGGGTGGCGACGTGACTGTTGAAGCCGCGCCCGGCGATCTCGATGGCGCTCGCGCCGACGATCTCCTCGCAGACGCGCACGCACCGGCTACACAGGATGCAATATTTGTGATCGCGCAGGAAGAAGGGGTTGTCGTCCTGGTAGAGCGTGCGGGATAGCTCGAACTGATACGAGGTCTTGCTGACGCCGTACTCGTAGGCGTACTTTTGCAGCAGGCAACTGCCCGCCTTGTCGCAGATCACGCAGTCCAGGGGGTGATCGGACACGAAGAGATCAATGATTTCGCGGCGCATCTCTGCCAGGCGCGGGCTGCGCGTGCGGACGACCATGCCCGCCGCGCATTCCAGCCCACAACTGGGGACGGGGTCGGGCCGCCCTTCGACTTCCACCAGGCACAGCCGACACCCGCCCGAAACGCTCAGTTCCGGGTGATAGCACAGGCGGGGGATGTCTATGCCGTGCGCCAGCGCCGCTTCCAGCACACTGGTGCCGGGGCGGGCCTGAACCGTCTTGCCGTCAATGGTGAGTTCGATCATCGCGGTGACTCCTCGGCCTACCATCAGCCAGCCTGGGCTTGGGCAGCCTCGCCCTGCCCGATCAATGCTTCGTATTCGTGGCGGAAGAAGCGCAGGGTGCTCAACACAGGGTTTGGGGCAGACTGCCCCAGCCCACACAGGCTGGTTTTCTTGACCAGCATGCAGAGCTTTTCCAGCTTATCCAGGTCTTCGGCTGTACCCTGGCCGCCGATGATCTTGTCCAGCAACGCGCGTATCTGCACCGTCCCTACCCGGCAGGGCACGCACTTACCGCAGCTTTCGTCCACGCAGAAATCAATGAAGAAGCGGGCGAAATCCGGCATACGGGTCGTGTCGTCAATGATCACCAGGCCGCCCGATCCCATGATCGAACCCAAGGCCGTCAGATTTTCGTAATCTACAGGCGTGTCCAGGTGTTCGGCGGGAATACACCCTCCACTGGGGCCGCCGGTCTGCGCCGCCTTGAATTCACGACCGGCGGGCACACCACCGCCAATGTCGTACACGATTTCGCGCAGGCTGATGCCCATAGGCACCTCGATCAGCCCGGTGTGACGTAGTTGACCGGCCAACGCGAAGACCTTGGTACCCTTGCTCTTTTCTGTGCCCAGGCTGGCGAACCAGTCGGCCCCCTTGAGGATGATCGAGGGGACGTTGGCCAGGGTTTCGACGTTGTTGATGACCGTGGGCGCCCCCCACAGGCCAGAGGTCGTCGGATAGGGTGGGCGCATACGGGGCACACCGCGCTTGCCTTCGACCGAGTGGATCAACGCTGTCTCTTCGCCGCAGACGAACGCTCCCGCGCCGATGCGCACATCGGCATCGAAGCTGAAATCGGTGCCCAGCACCGACTTGCCCAGGATGCCGCGCCGCCGTGCGGCACGAATCGCCTGGCGGATGCGCTCGATGGCAATAGGGTATTCGCCGCGAATGTAGAAGTAGCCGTAGCTGGCCCCAATAGCATAGGCGGCGATGATCAACCCCTCCAGCACGCGGTGTGGATTGTCTTCCATCACTGTGCGATCCATGTACGCGCCAGGGTCGCCTTCGTCGCCATTGACGATCACGTACTTCTGGGGCGCTTGCGCCTGACGGCCAAAGTGCCACTTCAAGCCGGTAGGATAGCCCGCGCCACCGCGTCCGCGCAGGCCGCTGCGCAGAATCTCGTCGCAGACCTGCTCTGGTGTCATCTCGCCGAGCACCTTCGCCAGGGCCTGATAGCCCCCGTGTGCCAGATAATCTTCCAGCTTTTCGGGGTTGACGTGCCCCACTTCGCTCAGCACTACTTTCACCTGCTTGGTGAAGAAGGGAATATCCAGGGGGATGACGTGACGATCCAGGTCTTGTAGTTGCGCGGCCTGACGTAACGCCGCCCGCAAGTGCATGAAATCGTAGGGCGAGACAGTTTCCTCGGCACTGCGCGCTGCGGGCGGTTCCTCGCATTCGTGCATGGGTACGTGCCGCGCTACGATATGATGCGCCATGCTGGCCGAAATGTGGCCGTAGAGCACGGGCGTTTCTCCTCTGGTCTCCACGCGCACCAGTGGCCCATGGCTACACAGGCCCATGCAGCCGGTCCTGACCACTTCCGCTTCGTCTCTGCCACATTGACTGGCCGCCACTGCCTGGTGCAGGCTGGCGACTGTCTGTCCCGCTCCCGCCGAAAGACAGGCCGTGCTGGTGCAGCAGAAAATGCGGCACTGATACTGTTCCTGTCTGGCTCGTTCTTGCTGGGCCAACTCTTGCAGATGGGTAGTCTCCATATCAGCGCATTCCCTCCGACAGCGAGTGCGACAGGGCGATCAGGTCGCGCACGCGCACCAACACCCCTTCGGGTGTCTCTTTGCCATGCACTTCGCCATCCAACACCACCACCGGAGCCAGGCCGCAACTACCCAGACAGCGTGTCACCGTCAGACTGAAGACTCCGTCAGGCGTAGTGGAGCCTGGCCGGACATCGAACGCTTCGCTGAGCATCCGAATGATGCGATCCGATCCCTTGACATGGCACGCCGTGCCCGCGCAGACGATGCAGTTGTGCTCGCCGAGCGGTTTGAAAGTGAACATGTGGTAGAACGTCGCCACGCCATAGACCCGGCTCAGCGGCACCTGCAGTTGCTGCGCAACGTAGCGCAATACCTGTTCCGGCAGGTAGCCGAAGACCTCCTGGGCTGTGTTCAGGACTTCCAACAGAGCGTCCTGCCGGTGATTAAAACGTTTGATGGTACGGTCGAGGGCCTTATAACGTTCGTCTTGAAGGGGGAGTGCGGTTTTCTCGGTCATAATCAATCTCTCTTGTGTCAGGGATGCTACCTGTGTTCCCTTATTATATTCGGGATTCATCTGCCGAGAATTCATTGATGACATTTGTCATTGGCAAAGAATGCGATCAGAGGAGTCCGGATTGAGACTGCCTGGTGGATGCGGCGAAGGGCACGGCCACTGTCTGCGCGATCGGCGGTGAATTCCGCCTCTGAATCCGAACGCGCCGCGTCAGGCAAGCGGTGCTTGACATCGGCGCTCCGCCCATGATATACTGCCCCCATCCTATAGAAAGGAGAAGGCGCAATATGAATAGCACCATCATCTTTGCCGTGCGTACCCGCCTCAGCGGTGTTCCCGCCGGCACCCTGCCTTGTCGTATTGCGCCTGTCTGCCGTTAGGGTCTCCTTTTACCAGGGACTTGGCCGCGGGCGCAACGCCCGCGGTTTTTGTTGTCAGCGACTCCACCAGAGTCCGGCCATCGCCAGCAGCAGCCGCGGGCACAAGCTCGCGGCTTTTTTCTGGCGGCAGTACAGGCCCGGAATCCGCCTCTTTCGCGTCGTAAGGTTTTTTGAGACCCGCACCTGTGAGGAAAACAAACCATGATGGAGAAGCACATCTCCACTCAGGAACCGGCGCTGGTGGTCGAGAACGTCGTCAAGCGTTTCAACGCCGCCGGAGAACCCTGGTGGCGGCGCTTGATCGGTCGTCAACAGGCTACTAACAACGGGCACGATGCGCCCGACCGCCCCAAGGCCCGTCGCGGCAAGGAACTGATCACCGCCGTGGATCACGTCTCGTTCACCGTCTATCGGCGCGAGATTTTCGGCGTGCTGGGGCCGAACGGATCGGGCAAGTCCACGCTGATTCGCCTGCTCTCCACGCTGTTGCTGCCCGACGAGGGGACGATCACGGTCTTCGGCCTGGACGTGGAGCGCGACGAGATGGCCGTCAAGCGGATGATCAACCGCGTGTCGGTGGAGGCGGCCTTCTTCAAGAAACTCAGTCCCAAGGAAAATCTGCTCTACGGGGCGCGGCTGTACGGCGTCTCCGGCAAGGAAGCCGACCGCAAGGCCCGCGAGATTCTGGGGCGGCTGGGGCTGCGCGAGAGCAGCTACACCAGCCCTATGGAAGACATGAGCCGTGGCATGCAGCAGAAGGTCGCCATTGCGCGCGCCTTCCTGACACAGCCAGTGCTGTTGCTGCTCGATGAGCCGACGACTGGCCTCGATCCGCGCTCCAAGCTGGAGGTGCAGGCGTTCGTCAACGAACTGCGTGACACGCACGACGCGACGATCCTCATCACCACGCACGACATGAACGAGGCCGACGCGCTGTGCGACCGCATCGCCATCCTGGACGACGGCAAGATCGTGGCGCTGGACACACCAGCAGGCCTCAAGCGCCTGGTGCAGCGCAACGGTCACGAGCCGACGCTGGAAGAAGTCTTCATGGCGCTGACCGGCAAGCAACTGGTCGAGCAGGATGACGTGACGAACTTCGAACCGGAGAAGGTGTTGTCGTAGGGAGTTGGGAGTCGAGAGTTCGGGAGTATCGCCATACATCCCTGGGAGTGTCATTTCAGGGGCGGACAGCCATTGAGCGCATCGCGGACAGGAGGCTGTCCTTGACTTTACCTCACCTCCGCTCGGCGCTAACACGCCTCGTGCCCCCCTCCGCGTCGGAGAGGGGCAAGCCGAGCGAAGCGAGGCTGGGGGTGAGGTAAACCCGGCGAGCCAGCCTTCATACTCGCTCTAGCCTTGTCCGCCCTTGAAGGGTGTCATGGAGCAGCACCCGCCGCTCTACCGACAACTGACAACTGATCACTGACAACTGAATCACTGATCACCGCCTGGGAGGAAACCTGTGATCAAAGGCTTGCAACTTGAAATGCGTCAGTCCTATGCGTTCGTGGCGCGCAACTTCAACCTGGTCAAACGCTACTGGGGCTGGGAGGTCGTCTGGCTGGCCTACTCCATCGCCAACTCGCTCTCGGTGACCTTCATCGGGGCGGGCGCGGCGGAGATCACCGGCCAGGCGCAGATTGACACCAACTTCCTGATCACCTATCTGCTGGTCGGGACGCTGGTCTGGCGCTTCCTGGCAACCATCTTCAATAACATCAGCGAGATGATCGCCTGGGAACGCTGGGAGGGCACCATCGAGTACACCTTCATGGCCCCCGTGCACCGCTTCAATCAGATGATCGGGCAGACGATCTTCGCCATCGTGCACAGCCTGATCTTCACCGTGATCATCGGGGCAGTGGTGGCCGCCTTCTTCGACCTCAGCTTCGCCGACGCGGACTTCGTCGCAGCGACGGTCATCCTGCTGGTGGGCAGCCTGTCGTTCGTGGGGATTGGCGTGGTGGCGTCTATCCTGCCGCTGCTCTATCCCGAACGCGGGGCGCAGATGACCAACATCGTGCAGGCGTTCTTCCTGCTGGTGTCGGGCATCTACTATCCGGTGAGCGTACTGCCGGGCTGGTTGCAGACTCTGGCGAAAGTCTCGCCGGCGACGTATGTGCTGGAGGGAATGCGCGCGGCGCTGCTCCCGCAGACCGCGACCGCCGACCCGTTCAGCTATGTATGGCCCCTGGTGATCATGGGCGTGGTGATGTTGCCGCTGGGCATCTATCTGTTCCAGCGCGCCGAACGGTATACCAAGCGCACGGGCAAACTCAAGCGCAACGGCTGAAAAGCCCGCCGTTGCCCGTGCGCACGAAAGGAGTTCCCGCCATGTTCATGGCTGGAAAGACCCATCGTGACAATCTCGCCTGGGTACGCCAGGCAGCAGCGGGGTGGGCGCGCCGCATGATGGCGGGCGATCCCCCGGCAGCATGGGCAACTCACACGGAAGAACAGGTGCAGTTCGCGCTCAGGCAACTGGCTGTGTCGCCGGGCGACGCTGTGCTCGACCTGGGCTGTGGCTGGGGGCGGCATAGCCTGCCCCTGGCCGCGCACGGCCTGCGCGTGACGGGCCTGGACGTGTCGCACGACCTGTTGCTGCTGGCCCGTCATCATGCGCGGCGGCTGGGCGTGACTGTGCACTGGGTGGAAGGCGATGTCGCCCATGCCCCCCTGCGCGGCCCCTTCGACGGCATAGCGCAGTTCTGCAGCAACCTGCTGACCTGGTCGCCCGACGCCGAACACGCCCGCGTTCTGCTGGGGCGTGTGACCGGCCTGCTGCGCCCCGGCGGACGGTTGCTCTTCGGCAGCGAAGACTGGCAGCCGGAACTGCCCTCGCGGGCGCAGTTCTGGGACGAATGGCAGGGCGGAGCGGCGATCTACCGCCAGCGTTTCGATGCGCAGCGCCGCGTCGCACACCATCAGACGGTGGTCTTCGGGCCGGCGCATCGCCGCCAGGAATATCATCACCAGAGCTGGTGGCCATCGCGCGAGGAAATGGAAGCGCTGTTCGCGCAAGTCGGGTTGCACGTAGTCGGGCGATTCAACGGCTGTGGCGAAGATGCCTATGACCCGCAGGCTCCGGGGCTGGTCTATGTGCTGGAGCGCGACGGGGCCGAGCATCTGCACTAGAGGCTGTGATGAGCTTTTGCGCAGCATCTGCCCCTCACCCCTTGTTCCCCTCTCCCTCGCGACTGCGTCGCAGGGCGAGGGGAAGCCGCCCCTGCGCCCGCCGCGTTCAAGGGCGGACAGCCATTGAGCGCCTCTCGGACAGGAAGCTGTCCTCAACTT
>DDBP01000287.1:0-4252 GCA_002332795.1 Anaerolineales bacterium UBA2029
GCGCTGGCACGCCTCGCTGCCCCCTCTCCAGTCTCGGCTGGAGAGGGGGCGAGCCGAGCGCAGCGAGGCTGGGGGTGAGGTAAACCAAAGTGAGCCAACCTTAACGCTTGCTCTAGCCCTGTCCGCCCATGAACCGCGCGGGCTGAGGGGTCGGGGGATGAGGGCAAAAAGTGCATAACACGCTCTAGGCATAAGAACAGCCCTTACCCCCGCCGCGCGACGCGCTCGTAGACGGTCAGCGTCGCTTCCGCCGTCTTGCGCCAGCTAAAGTCGCGGGCGCGCGCCAGGCCCAGGTTACGCTGCCGCGCCGCGTGTTCCGGCTGAGTGAGGAAAGAGAGGATCGCGCCCGCCATGGCGCGCGTGTCGCCCGGCGCGACCAGGAACGCCGCATCGCCGGTCACTTCGGGGATGCAGGAGGTCTCGCAGGCGACGACCGGCGTGCCGCTGGCCATCGCCTCCAGCGGCCCCAGCCCGAAGCCCTCGAACAGGCTGGGGAAGACGAACACACTGGCCAGCCGGTAAAGCGCGGGCTTGTCCGCCTCAGCGACCGGCCCGATCCAGCGCACGTACTCGTTCAGCCCCAGTTCGGCGATGTAAGCGGGCAGGTCGGGGAAGCGCGGCGTCCCCCATGTCGCCGGGGTGTGCCCGGCCAGCACCAGCGGCACCTTCGGCCCCAGCGCCTGCGCGACGAAGGTGTAGGCGGCCAGCAGTTGGCGCACGTTCTTGTGTACCGCATACGAGCCGAGATAGAGCACGAAGTCGTCCACGTCGTCCAGCCCGTAGCGGGCGCGCACTTCTGCGTCGCGCTCCGCCCCCATCTCCGGGTGAAAAGCGCGATCGGCGGCCAGCGGTGTCACCGTCACCCGCTCCGCCGGAACGCCAATGCGCGCCACGATCTGCCGCTGACTGTCTGCCGAGAGGGTCAGGAGATGGTCCGCGCCGCGCGCCGCCGCCCGCACCAGGCTGATGTAGAGCCGGTTGCGCACGCCGGCATTGTACTCGCGCACCAGCAGGGGAATGACATCGAGCACGGTGCACACCAGCGGCGCAGGCGACCGCAGCGGCGGCCCCCAGTAGGGCACATGTGTCACGTCGGGGCGCAGACGGGCGGCGGCGCGCGGAAAGGCGCGCTGCTCGAACCACACCTTGCCCAGATGACCGCCGAACCGTCCCGGCACGGGCAACACGTCTACGGCTGACGGCAAGGCGTCCAGCACGGTGATGCGCCCCGGCACGATCAGCGTCAGGCGCAGATCGGGCGCGCATGCAGGTAGCGCCTCCACCAGGCGGCGCACATACTGCCCGCTACCCGTGTGCGGTTGATCCCAGAACCAGCCGTTGATCGCGATGTGCATGGAGGAACCCGCCCGGCGTTTCAGCCGAACAAGAGGAAATGCCTGGGTCGCGCTGCTGTCTAAGAGTCCATCATCTCCAGCGCTTCGGCCAGTGTGGACCGGAAGATGAATTCGTGCCCGTTGTGCCCAAAACCGCCCAGACTGAGAGTCAGAGCGCGCAGATACGGGGAAGCGCCCACGACAATCACCCGGCACACGCGCGCATCGCGCAACAGGCGCAACGTCCGAAGCTGAGTCAGCAATGACGTGCTGATTGACTGTAGCTCGGACATATCCAGGATGCCGATCACGCAGTCGTCCGCGCTCAGTTCGCCGAAGAGCGCCTCTTCCGCCTGCGTGATGGCCTGCAGATCGCCGGGCACGATCTGTCCCCAGAAACGGTAATAGAAGGCACCTCTGCGCCCGAACAGTTTGAGATGGATCGGCATGGGCTGTCACTCACCGATATGGTTGCGTGTTCTCATTCTAACACGTCCCCTGCGCCGAACAAGCACCCCACCCGCTGTTTTTCACGCGATTTTCAGTTCCCGCGCGACAGTACTGCGCACTTCTCGGCGGCCACAGACCCAGAATCCGGCGGGCGAATGTGGCGCTCTCCCCACAGCCCAGTATAATGCGGGCAGAGAGAGTGCGAAGGTATCTGGCAGCGTGCAACCATTCACCATTTCCTTCGGCGAACAGCGGGCCGTTGCGGTGCAGGCCAGCCCACATACTGCCCCCGCACAGGCCCTGGCTGCCCTGGGACTCCCGCCCTACCGCGGTATCATTGTGATTCACGGCGGGGCGGGGGCGATGGAGCGCAGCGCCATGCCCGCCGTGCGCGCCTTCCTGGCGGATGCGGTCGTGCCGCTGGCGCAGGCGCATGGGCTGCTGATCGCCGACGGGGCCACGCAGACTGGCGTCGCCCGGCTGATGGGTGAAGCGCGGGCAGCAGCCAGAGCCACCTTCCCGCTGTTGGGCGTCGCGCCGCAGCGTTACGTCACCTACCCCGGCGGCCCGCCGCCCGGCAAAGAACGCTACCCGCTCAACCCCCATCATTCACATTTCATCTTCGTCGAAGGGGACGGCTTCGGTGTGGAGTCGCCGTTGCTGGTCGGTCTGCTGCGGGCGACCAGCGTCCCCGGCTTCGCGCTGATCGTCAACGGCGGAAAGATCGTCATGGAAGAGGTGCGCGCCCAGGCCGCACAGGGCAATGCCATCGTCATCCTGCGCGGATCGGGGCGCGCCGCCGACCGTCTGGCCGATACCGCCAGCGCCGAACGCGCCAGTCTGCCCGCCGGCACACGGCTCTACCTGGCCGAGGTGCGCGCTCCGGCGGCTTTCGGTGCGCTGGCCCGTCGTCTGCTGTCGCTGCCTGCCCCGTGAGTCAGGCAATGACGGGCGCTGCCCGGCACCCGTCATCATGTTTTTGCGCCTCATCCCTGCTGCAACTGTCTGCGCAGCGTATCCGGCCCGGTCACGCCGTTGTTGACAGCGCGCGGACGCCCCTGCCAGTCGAGCACTACCGTGGTAGGGACGCTCAGCACACCCCACCGATCGGCCACGTCGCGCTGCTCCAGCGCGTTGACCTCGATCACCTGCACCCGATCGCCCAGCTCGGCCAGCAGGCGCTGCAACGCCGGGCGCTGCTGAGTGTGACAGGGTGCACAGGTCGGGGAGCTGAAATAGAGGATAGCCGGTACGCCGGGCCGCAGTCCGTGGACCAGGGGATCGCTGATCGCAGTACGCCGGGCGCGGGACACCTGCCAGCGGCGCAATACCGCATAAATCAGCACCGCGAGCAGTGCCAGAATCAGCAGCACCGTCAGCCGTTCGATCATCGTGTCCCCCGCAGCGGCGAGCGGTCGAAGCCGGGCACGCCCAGCCGATTGAGCCAGTAGTAGAGGGTGCAGCCCGCGCACCACCCCGCGAACAGGTTCAGGCTGGCCAGGACGATCACCACCCCCACCAGCGCCCAGCCGATCACCTGCAGGCCGCCGAATAGCGACAGCGCCCCCAGCGTAACGCAGATGCCGCCCAGCAGTTGGGCGAAGCGGTGCGGCTCCGGATGATCAGGGACGAGATGGGGCCGGATCAGGCCCGTGGGCAGCAGCAGATGGCGATACACGCGCGAAAACAGCCCCAACGCGGGCACTGCCGCGGAGATCACCATCACGGCGGCGGTGAAAGCGGCCAGCGCAGGCGCGTCGAACACGAAAGCCAGCGCCAGCAAGGCGATGGTGAAAACCTGGTTCGTGCGTATCTGCTGATGGTCTACCTGGCGCTCGGATGTCATCGTTGCCTCCTATGAATTGAGCGCTGCCGGAACAAGAGACAAGGCCAACGAGCCTCATCGCGCAGCACGTTCCGCGTCGCGACCCGGCGAAAGGTTCGCCGTTTCGGGGACGCTACCGCGCAGTTCAGCCGCTGGCCTTGGGGAAGTCGGCGTTCAGTCTGCCTGAAGCTGTGTGCGCTAGCGCCCCCGCTTCAGACAGATACAGCAAAAATACGTCAACATAGATGTCGGCCCTGTGTGACGCTTGCGAACAATTGATGTTCTCACCTGCTCAGATTGTAGGCAAATGCCGCGATCATGTCAATGAATGTTGAAGCATTGACTAGCGAGGGCAAGGCACCATAAGCGAGAAGAAAAGGCCTTCGGAACCTTGCCTGAGATTCCGAAGGCCGGGCGCACCCCTGAGGAAGGCATCAGCGGACGTAACGGTCCGCGCCCGCCATCAGCAAGGTCATGATGTCGCGATCCCACGCCTGCATGAAGACACCGAACTCCGCCCGGTCGTAATAATCCGGATACCAGGCTTCGATGAACAGGTCGGAGTCCTTGTCGGCATAGAAACGCGCCACCGAGGCTTTGTCATTGAGGGCGTTGAGCATCTCCAGGTAACCGAGCCGGTCTT
>DDBP01000287.1:4362-4710 GCA_002332795.1 Anaerolineales bacterium UBA2029
AACCGAGCCGGTCTCGCTTGGCATTGTCGTTACAACCGAAAATGGACACAAAAAGAATCCCGCCAGCCAACCGCCGCACCAGGAAATTGGGCTGGCTCTGGTGCCTGGCCCGCATGATATCCCCATCCCTGCTGACCTGGTAGCCCAGGAACTCCAGGTGTACGCCGATCTGCTCCATGACGTCCGCGCTCATTCTTATCTCCTTATGTTCTGCCGGATGGAAGAGGCCAGGCAGGCAGGCGCGTCCGCTTGCGTGTCGGGCCTTTTTTCATTATAGGCCCGTTCACGTCCTGGGGAAACTGCCGGGATGGAAATGCGCCTTTTCAGTTTGGGGCAGAATTCACCGCA
>DDBP01000004.1 GCA_002332795.1 Anaerolineales bacterium UBA2029
CGCTGCGCGAAGTGGCGGTCGCGGCGCTGGGACGTATCGGGAAGGCGGCGGTACCGGCTTTGCTCCATGCCCTCGACGACAAAAGCTGGGACGTGCGCGCCCTGGCCGTAGACGCACTGGGGCAGTTGGGCGATCCGGCGGCGGTGCCCGGCCTGCTGCGTGTGCTGGAGAGCGACGATGCCGACCTGCGCGCGCGGGCGGCCAGCGCCCTGGGACAGATCGGGCAGCGCAGCGCCCTACCGGGGCTGATCCGCGCCCTGCACGACCGCGACGGCGTGGTACGCTGGTGGGCAGCGGAGGCGTTGGGGCGCATCGGCGATCCGGCGGCCATCGCCGCGTTGCTGGAAGCGCTGCGCCGACCCGACGAAGAGATGGGCGCTCGCCTGACCGCTGTCCGCGCGCTGGCTCGCATCGGCAATGCCGCCGCGGTGCCTGGTCTGCTGGCCCTGCTGAACGACGGGTACTGGGTGATGCGCGAGGCTGTGGCGCGCGCCCTGGGCGAGATCGGCGACGAGACCGCCATCGCCGGGCTGGAACAGGCGCTCTTCGACGAACAACCCGCCGTGCGCGAGGCGGCGTTGGAGGCCCTGTCGCGTATCGATTCCCCGCAGGCACAGCAGATCGTCGCGCAGTTCCGCTGGGACGGCACCGCCGACTGGCTGGGAAGCTGAGAGTCTGTAGCTGTCAGCCGTCGGCTATCGGTGCTGTGTGAGGGCCTGGAGTCGGGAGTCTTGAGTCGGGAGTTGTGAAGTCTCTTCCCCAGTGACTTGTTGATCGTGCCTGATTGGCCTCTGCGTAGAACCTCCTGCTCAGCAAACGTTTTTGCTGACCGCTGGAAGCTGATAGCTAACAGCCGACAGCCCTTCCCCCCTCGTCATTAAAGTTCAACCCTTAGCGACGAAGACAGAGATAGAACACCTGTGCTATTCTGTACCTGACGGCAACGAGCAAAGCCGCACCGTCAGGGAGGAGCGATGGCACAGAGAGTATGGCCCAACACTGCCGCCAAGATGCTCGGCGAGGACGGGCGCATCGGTGGCTATCTCGTCGTGTGGGGCGATCCGTCGCGCCCCGATCTGCAGGGCGAATTCTTCACACCGGAGACCGATCTGGGCCTGGACTGGTACCCGCGCCGCCCCGTGCTCTATCAGCACGGGCTGGACGGGACGCTCGGCCCGGCGCTGATCGGGCAGATCGAGGTCATGCAGCCGGACTCGACGGGCGTGTGGGTCGAAGCGCAGCTCGATCTGCGCCGCCGCTGGGCGCGGACCGTGCTCGACCTGGTGCGTCAGGGCGCGCTGGGCTGGAGCAGCGGCAGCCTGCCGCACCTGGTGGAGATCGGGGCGGACGGGCACATCCGGCGCTGGCCTATCGTCGAGGGCAGCCTGACGCCCACGCCCGCCGAGCCGCGTTTCACCGACGCGGTCGCCTTGAAGGCGGCCTACGAAGCCCTGGGCTTGCCGCTGGCACGGCTGGCCCTGGATGGACGCAGCACAGACAAACGCACTGAAAAGGAGACAGGAGACCCCATGATCCCCAACGAACACGAACAGCAGTCCGGCGCGATCAAGCGCCTGCCCGCCGCGCAGAGCGCGACGCCGACCATCGAAGTGCGCAGCAAGTACGCCGCGCTGGACGCGGTAGACATGGCCTTCATGCACACCTGGCTCAGCCGCACCGGTCAATGGTCGCCGTCGCTGGCCTTCATGCGCGAACTGGTCAGCAAGACCTATCGCGCCGTCGAGCGCGGCGAGCTGGACGCCGGCGCGGTGCGCGCGCTGCCCATCAAGGCGGACGAGTTGATGCACACCGGCCTGAGCGGGTATGGCTCCGAATGGGTGCCGGACATCTGGTCCAGCGAACTGTGGCGCAAGGCGCGCGCGGAGAACGTGATCCTGCCGCTCTTCCGCGTGGTGGAAATGCCCTCCAACCCCTTCGAGTTGCCCATCTCCGGTACCGACCCGACGGTGTACTACGTGCCGGAGACGCAGGACGAAGACGATCTGACGCTGGGGGCGAGCAACCCGCTTCCGGATAGTCACATCGGCAGCGGCAAGGTCACGCTGACGGCGAAGAAGCTGGCGCTGCGCGTGGGCTTTTCGGCGGAGCTGGTGGAAGACGCCGCCCTGCCGTTGATCCCGCTCTACCGCGAGCAGGCGTTGCGCGTGATGGCCGATGCCATTGACCATGTGCTGCTCAACGGCGACACGACCACGGCGGCGACCGGTAACATCAACAGCGACGACGCCGCGCCGGAACCTACGGCCCGCTACCTGGCCTTCGACGGGCTGCGCAAGCTGCCGCTGGTGACGACGCCCGCGCAGGCGCTGGACGCCAACGGCGCACCGACGGTGGCTCTGCTGCGCACGGCGCGCTTCCTGATGCCGGCGCGCTACTCCCTGCGCCCCAAAGACTGCGCCTGGATCGTGGACGGCAGCACCTACGCCAAACTGCTGAGCGACCCCAACCTGGCCACGGTGGACAAATTCGGGCCGCACGCCACCGTGCTCACCGGTGAGATCGCCAAGGTGGACGGCGTGCCGGTGCTGGTCAGCGCGGAGATGCCGCTGACGCAGGCAGACGGCAAGGCCAACAGCACGGGTAACACCAAAGGGCAGGCGGTGTGCGTCTACCGGCCCGGCTGGGTGGTGGGCTACCGCCGTCGCGTGGCGGCCACGATGGACTACCTGCCCTACTACGACGCCTATCAGATGGTGGCGACGGTGCGCCTGGCCTTCGCGCCCTTCGATAGCGCCGTGGCGAGCATGCTCTACAACATCACCGTCTAGACGGGCGGTC
>DDBP01000058.1 GCA_002332795.1 Anaerolineales bacterium UBA2029
CGCAGCGAGGCTGGGGGTGAGATCAACCAGGCGAGCCAGCCCCTACCCTTGCTCTGGCTCTGTCCGCCGCTGAACGCTCAGGCCAGGCGAATGGCGCGACGGACGCGCTCGGTGAGGGCGACGAAGTCGGGCTGATGCAGCAGTTCCAGGCTGCGCGGGCGTTGCAGGGGAATGGGCACATCGGCCACCAGCCGCGCCGGGCGCGGCCCCATCACCAGCACGCGATCGGCCAGCAGCACCGCTTCCGAAATGCTGTGCGTGACCATCAGCACCGTCTTGCGATGGTGCGCCCAGATGCGCAGCAGTTCCTCGCTCATCTGCTCGCGCGTCAGCGCGTCCAGGGAGCCGAACGGCTCGTCGAGCAACAGCACTTCCGGATCGTGGATCAGCGCCCGCCCGATCGCCACGCGCTGCGCCATGCCACCGGAGAGCGCCGCCGGATACGCTCCCGCAAACCCTTCCAGGCCGGTCAGCTCCAGCATGGCGCGGGTGCGTTCCACCCGCTCGGCGGGCGGCAGACCGGCCAGTTCCAGCGGCAGCGACAGGTTGCCCGCCACGGTGCGCCACGGCATCAGATTCGCCTTTTGGAAGACAATCCCCACACGGCGCTGTGCCCGCGTGAGAGGCTGACCGTCGAGCAGCACTCGCCCGCCGGTGGGCGTCAACAGACCGGCCAGGATGCGCAGTAACGTGCTCTTGCCGCACCCGCTCGGCCCCACCAGGCAGGTGAAGGACTCGCGGGCCAGGCGGAAGGACACGTCGTCCAGGGCGGGAACGTCCCCATCGGGGGTGCGGTAGATGTGCGTGATATGCTCGGCGGCCAGCATGGCGGTGCTGATCATGCGCCCTGCCCCTGCAATACGCCTCACTGAGGCAGGAAGTCCATGTTGTAGCAGGCGCTCAGGTCGTCCAGGGGCGCGTCGAGCAGCCCTGCCTGGATGAGAATGTCCTGCGTGGTCTGCCAGGCATCGGGGTTGGTGCGCCCCAGTTCGTCGGAACGCCACAGCTCAATCGAGTTGAGCAAGACCTGGCGTTGTGTGTCATACTGGTCCGCGGGCAGGTCCTTGACATACTTCGTCACCGCGATGTCGAAGGCCGCGTCGGGATCGGCGATGACATCGGCGATGCCGCGCTGCAAGGCACGCACCATGCCCCGCACCAGTTCCGGTTTGTCGCGGATGGTCTGCTCGTTGGTGACCAGGCCGTTGGAGACCAGCGTCGCGTAGTCGGAGACCTCGATCACGTTGACCTCGGTGCACTGCTGCTGAATGGTCAGCGGCTCGTTGACGATGTACACCACCGAAGCCTCCACCTTGCCTTCGCAGACATTCTCCGCTGCGGCAAAGCCAATCGAGCGCAGTTCGCCCAGGTCGTCCTCGCTCATACCGGCGGCGTTGAGCAGCGCGCGCAGCCCGATGTAGCTGGCTCCCTGCGGACCGGGGACGCCCACTATCTTGCCTTTCAGGTCTTCGGGCCTGGTGATATTCAGATCGGCGGGCGAGACGATCCCCACCGGGAAGCGGTGATACCATTCAAAGACATACACTACCGGGCGGGCGTTTGCGCGCGCCAGAATGACCTGCTCACCGCTGATCAGCCCGAACTGCAGGTCGTTGTTGGCGATGCGCTCCACGCCATCTGCTTCGTTGAAGCTGTTCTCGAAAGCAATGTCTATCCCCTCTTCGGCGAAGTAGCCGCGCTCTGCCGCCACATAGACGGGGGCGAACTGCACGCTGGGGATGTAGCTCATGAACAGGGTGACTCTGGTCTTGCCGCCAGACTCTTCGTCCTCGCGCGAGAGCGCATAGGCGACAATGAGCAAGACGGCCAGGGTCAAAGCGACGCCAGCCAGCAACAGCGCACGTTGGCGAAAGCGTGAGGTTTGGTCGGGCATACAAACACTCCCTCTCTACTGATAGTCGGGCGATTGCGCGCTCAAGTTTAGCGAGGATGGCGATGTTGGCTAGGGGTGTTCGTTGACACGTTGCCAGCCAAGCAGGATGCGCTCCAGCCAGGCCGCCAGGCCATAGAGGATCAGCGCCAGGGCGGTCAGGGTGAAGACGGCAGCGATGACCAACGGCGTGTCGTAGGTGCCACGCCCGAAGTTAATCAGGTAACCCAGCCCTGCGCTGGCGCTGACGAATTCGCCGACCACAGCCCCGATCACCGAGAGCGTGGCGCTGACCTTCAGCCCACCGATGACGATGGGCAGGGCGGCGGGCAATTCCAGATGCCAGAAAGTTTGCAACGGCGTAGCTTCCAGCGCGCGCATCAGGTCGCGCAGTTCCGGCGGAATGCTGCGCATCCCGATCACCGTGTTGACCAGCATGGGGAAGAACACGATCAGCGCGCAGATGATCACCTTGCTGGTCACGCCAGCGCCGAACCAGATGATCAGCAATGGGGCGATGGCCACGATGGGCACCGCCTGCAGGGCCACCAGGTAGGGCGTCAGCATGTAGGCGACGGGACGACTCCGCGCGATCAGGTACCCCAGCCAGAACGCCGTCCACACGCCCACCAGCAGGCCGGTGAGCACCTCGCGCAGCGTCACTGCCGTATGGCGGGCCAGCGCACCGCTCGACGCCAGCCCCCACCATCGCTCGGCCACGCTCGCTGGGGTGGGTACGATGAAAGAGGCGTACAGACCGGAGCGCGCCACGAGCGCCCAGACCGCCAGCAGCGCCAGCCCAAAGGCGGGTGCCAGCAGCACATGCCAGGGATGGGCGCGTCGGCGCTGCTTCGGCAGAGACTCCGCCAGGCTGCTCGCAGCAGTCAGCCGCTCGCCGCCTGAGCGCTCAGACGTCTGCGCAGAAACCAGGTGCACGTTGTCCATAAAGGCTAAGCGTCCTCGTCGTCCGGCGCTTCTTCGTCACCGGAGGACAGTTCTTCCCAGGAGATCGGTTCGGCATCCAGCAAGGCGCGCGCTTCCAGGTAATACGCTTCGGGCACGATCACCTCCACGCCTCCCAGCCGCCCTACTGTCAGCGGGATGGCGCTGCCCGCCGCTTCGCGCAGCAGGAACACAGGAATTCCCGCGCTGCGCAGCAGTCCAGCAGGGATGGCGGCGGTGGTGAGATCGGGCGCGCGGGCCACGACGTACCAGGTATGTTGATCCGGCCCTCGTCTGGTGAGAGCCTGCGACGGGTCAGTCATGCGCAGATCATACCGGCTCTGCCACCGTCCGGCAATGAGAAAGCGGCGAGGGGTGCGTGCAAAATGTGTCAGGCAGTTTTGCCGCGCTCCGCTTTACCTCAGCCCCACTCGGCGCTGACGCGCCTCGTGGCCCCCGGCCTGAGTTATCAGTCTTTAGTTCTCAGTTCTCAGCCTTCAGTCGTCAGTT
>DDBP01000223.1 GCA_002332795.1 Anaerolineales bacterium UBA2029
CCGCGCGGGAGAAGGGGTCGGGGGATGAGGGCCAAAAGTGCATAACACGCTCTAGGGGTAAATGCCGCGCGTGAGCGTGGCTTCGCCGACGCGCTTGATCGCCGTGATCTGCGCGGCGGTGCGCATGTCTACCCCGTACTGATGGCGCACGCGAACCACTTCGTCGTAGGCGCGGATGAGCACCCGCCGCAACTGCCGGTTGACCTCGTCCACATCCCAGAAGAACGACTGCAAGCCCTGCACCCACTCGAAGTAGGAGACGGTCACGCCGCCCGCATTGGCCAGGATGTCCGGGATGATCTCCACCCCTTTGCGGTTGAGGATGTCGTCGGCTTCGGGAGTGGTGGGACCGTTCGCCCCCTCCACGATCAGAAACGCCTTCACCTGATCGGCGTTGTCGCCAGTGATCTGATTTTCCAGGGCGCAGGGAGCCAGCACGTCGCAGTCCAGCGCCAGCAACTCGGCGTTGCTGATGGGGTCGGCGTGCGGATAGCCCTTGAGCAGGTGATGCTCGCTGGTGGCGGTATAGGCCAGCACGTCGTCAATGTCCAGCCCGTCGCCATTGAAGTAACCGCCGCTCACGTCGCTGACGGCAATCACCTTGTAGCCCAGGTCATGGGCGATCTTGGCCGCGTGCGAGCCGACGTTGCCGAAGCCCTGAATCGCCACGCGGATTTTCGAAGGATCGCTGTGCCCCATGCGATGCAGCGCCTCGTCCATGCAGATCACCACCCCACGACCGGTCGCCTCGGTGCGCCCCTGACTGCCGCCGATGTTGATCGGCTTGCCGGTGACGATGGCGGGCACCGAATAGCCGATGGTCATGCTATAGGTGTCCATGATCCAGGCCATGATCTGCGCGTTGGTGCCCATATCGGGGGCGGGGATGTCACCGTGTGGGCTGATGAAGAGCGAGATTTCGCTGGCGTAGCGGCGGGTGAGCCGTTCCAGTTCGCCGTTGCTCAGCGCATAGGGATCGCAGACGACCGCGCCCTTGGCTCCGCCGAAGGGCAGATTGACCAGGGCGCATTTCCAGGTCATCCACATGGCCAGGGCGCGCACTTCGTCTATGTCCACGCGCGGCGCGTAGCGGATGCCCCCTTTCGACGGCCCCAGCACGGTGTTGTGATGCACGCGATAGCCGGTGAAGATGCGGATATCGCCGTTGTCCATGCGCACGGGAAAGTTTACGTGTAGTTCGCGCTTGGGGACGCGCAGAAATTCCTTTATCCCTCGCGGTAACTTTAAGTATTCGACCGCTCGATCATATTGAGCCAATGCCACTTCATAAGGGTTGATATGCCGTGTCGCCTGTGCTTCCAGTCCCATGGTCTACCCTGCTCCTTGCCACTTCGTAGCCTGTATGGACGGGTGAATTACCTGCAAAGCCGGTCACCTCCTTTCCGTCGGCTTCCGCTGTCGTGCCAGGTGAGCTGCCAGACTCGCCCCCGTCGTTCAGTGGCCCTGCTAACCCTCTGGGCTGAGGGCGGTCTGCTCCACGGTGAAACGGGCGCTCTGTTCCAGCTTCTCGTCCACATAGACGTCCACGCGCCATTCACCCGGCGTCCAGAAAACGGCTCCCTGCGCTTCCCAATCCAGGCCCAGCACCACTTCCACCACTTTGTCGTCGGCTTCCAGGGCGTCGGTGGTGTAGACCTCACCTGCCGGGCCGGTGAACACCGCGGAGACAGCCAGTTCGCGGTTGTGCGAGCCGAGCCGCACTACTACGTTCAGGTCGTCATCGCCACGGAAGGTGCTGGTCTTGACCAGGTCTTTGGGAGTAGACCCATCGCCAGCGGCGGTGTAGATCGAGCGCACCGTCTCGTCGCTGCAACCTGTCAGCCCGACGATCAGCAGCAGCGCCATCACCGCCAGAGACCCCAGAGTCAGCTTGTGCCGCATGAGCGCCCATCCTCCAGACGAACCGTTGCAGAAGCCGTATCTGCCTCCAGTACACGGGCAGAATTGGGTTTCATCATACCGTAATTCGCCCCGATGCGATACCCTGGTTTCCAGCCGTGATCACGTGAATCTTGCTTTGTGACAAATGTCACAGATTTATCCGGCGTTTGGGAACTGTTGGGGCGAGGGGCGGCGAACTATGCTAGGGATGTGTGACAGCAGGTAGGCTGGAGACGATCGGTCTCAAGCCTGGGACGGTGTTTCTCTTCTGCCTCCTTACCTCATAATACATTTTTGGGAGATGCTGCATCTGGTTGGGGAGTCCGGATGCAGCATTTCAGTTGGAGGAAAAGGAGCGCAGAATTAGTGACAGCTAGCTCAGTTCTAAGTGCATCTTGTCACAGGTCAGCCGGGCGGCGCTGGAGTATGATACAGATGTGGCTAGCGGAAAGAGAGTTGTTTAAAACTTCACCCCTTTTTGCGCAGAGTTGCGCCAATGTTTTCCTCCTTGTGCTTCAGCGCACGACGCCCCCAAGCGTCGTGCGCTGAGTTTATGCCCCGGACTCTCCGTCACCGTCGCAACTGCGCCAGCGCCCACGCCGCGTGTTCGCGCACCAGGTCGGATTCGTCCTGGCGGGCCAGGTATTCGAGCTGCGGCGCGAACTCGTCCAGGCGGCTGTTGCCCGCTGCTACGCAGGCGTTGCGCACCAGCCGCACCCGCCCGATGCGCTCGATCGCCGAGCCGCCAAACCGCCGCGCGAACTCTGCCTCGTCCAGCGCCAGCAGATCGGCCAGCGGCGGCGCGGCCCGATCGGGGTCGGCAGGCCAGAAGGCGTGCTCTCTGGTGGGCGTCGAGAACTTGCGCGTGAAGGGGCACACTTCCTGGCACAGGTCGCAGCCGTAGACCCAGTTGCCCAGCAACGGGCGCAGTTCCAGCGGGATTGCGCCTTTCAGTTCGATGGTCAGGTAACTGATGCAGCGCCGCGCGTCGAGTACGTAGGGCCGGGGGAAGGCATGGGTGGGGCAGGCGACCTGACAGCGCTCGCATGTTCCGCACAGGGTCGCACGGCCCGGCCTGCTGCTGTCGGGGAAGGAAAGTGTGGTGAGCACTTCGCCCAGAAACAGGTACGAGCCGCGACGGGGGTGGATCAGCATGGTGTTCTTGCCGATGAAGCCCAGTCCGCTTTCCTGCGCGTGACTGCGCTCCAGGATCGCGCCAGTGTCCACATAGACGCGGCAGGCGATCTCCCCGCCCGCCTGCTGGCGCAACCAGTCGGCCAGGGTTTGCAGGCGCGGCGTCATCACTGCGTGATAGTCGGCTCCCCAGGCATAGTTGGAGATACGCCCGCGGCGGGGATCGGTCAACACGGAGGGGGGGACAGGAGGCGGCGCGTAGTTGAGCGCCACCACGATCACCGTCTGCACGCCGGGCAGGATGACGTTGAGATCGGCGCGGCGGGCCAGCCGGTCGGGACGGGCCAGATAGCCCATCGTCCCGTGCATGCCCGCCGCGATCCACTGCTGATAGGCGCTCAGCCAGGGCGACGGTCTGGCCGGGATCACGCCTGCCTCGTCGAAACCGAGCGCCGCGGCCTGTTGCAGAATGTCTTCGGTAGAAAGGCGCATGGTCTGGCCCATCGGGCTGTTGCCGTTCGTCCAGACCCTATTGTGCCATCTCCCACCACTGCGCGGCCAGTTCCTGCACAAACGGTGAGGGCAACGCCAGGTCATAGGTGATGAACAGGTGCCGCATGGCCCGTGTGCAGGCGACGTAGAACAGGCGGCGCTGTTCTTCCAATTCCTCCTGATAATCGGCGGCGTTGGGATCGAGCCAGCGCGGTAGCTCGTTCTGGTTGAGGAACGGCACAGCCACGATGGGGAACTCCAGCCCCTTGGCCGAATGAATGGTCATCACCTTGGCATGCGGCGCGGTCAGGTCGAGGTTCTGGCCTCTGACGAAAGCAGCCGGGACGTTGTGCGCGGTCAGGTAGGCGGTGATGCGCTCGGCCAGGCGATTGTTGGGCACCAGAATGGCCACTGCCGCCCACCCCTGCCGACAATGCCGCATGGCCGCGTGCAGTTCGCGGTAGAGCCAGTCCACCTGCTCTTTCTCACCGCGCCCGCCGAAGACACGCGGACGCGGCCCGCTGTGCACGTATTTCTGGTCGAGCGTCTCGGCGTCGGCGCTTTGCGCCCGCCGCAGGAAAGCGTGCGCGGCCTCGGCGATCTGCCGCGTGGTGCGGTAGTTGCGCTTCAGCAGGCGAGTTCGCCCGGCAAAGCGCAGGTCGTTGTGCACGCGCCCCCAGGAGAAGCCCTTGTTGTACAGCGATTGCCCCTGATCGGCGGTCAGGAACAGGCCAGTGGGGCTGTTGCACAGGCGCAGGCACAGGCGCAACGCAACCGGCGTCAGGTCTTGCGCTTCGTCTACGAAGACGTAATCGTACCCGCCGTAGGTCTGCTGCCAGCGCGGATCCTCCAGATAGTCGAGCGCCTGCTGCCGCAGACGCCCCCACGACAGCATCCCGTTGCTGGCGAAATAGTCGCTGACGTGCTCATAGACCTGCCACACGGCGCGGCGCAGGTGAACATCCAGGGGGCGCTGACGGCCTATCCGCGGCGCGGCCAGGTAGTCGCCCAGCGATAGCAGCCCCTGCCCCTCGATGATCCACTCGATCTCCTCTCTCAGATAGTTCTCGGAGAACGGCCCGCGCCGGTCGAGCACGCGCTGCAAGACCGGATCCGCCAGGCCGGAAAGGACCGTGCGGGCGCTGTTGAAGGCAGCGTCCCAGTCTGCTTCGCGCGCCATGACTGGCTCCTGTCCGCTGGCATCCCTCACGATCTCCATGGCGACGTTGTCGAGTGTGCTGACCTTCAGCCCGTCGGGGAACTCGCCCAGCAACTGCCGCAACAGTTGTTCCGAAGCTCTCACCAGCGCGTTGGTGTAGGTGGTGAACAGGATGCGCGGCGTCATGCCGGGCAGCGCCAGCCGGGTGACGATCTCCGCCACGCGGTAGAGCGCGATGGTGCTCTTGCCGGAGCCGGGGCCGCCCTTGACCAGGGTAGGGCCGGAGAGCGCGAAGTCCACCAGCGGCTTTTGCTCCTCGTCGAGCAGCAGCAGGAAGCCCAGCAGGTCGCCGTCGGCGTAGCGCTGCAAGTCTTCCGGCTCTTTGAGCACCAGGTTGGGTTCCTGGGCGATCTCGGCCAGGGTGGGGCGGTTGTAGAGCCAGTCGGACACGCGGTCGAAGATGTCCGACGGCAGATTCAGGGCCAGCAAGTCATCCTCGGTCTGACAGGCGACCAACTCCTGGTGATAGACCTCCGGAATCTGCAGGCGTTGCAGCACCTCGACGGTGATTTCCATGGGCAAGAGCCTGCCCGTGGGCTGCGCCGCGTCCGTGCCGACGGGATGTTCGGGGCGACCGTGTGGCCAGTCTGGAATATCCGCAGCAGTGGTGGGGCTGGTCGGGTCGAGCACCTCGCCCAGCACGTCGAGGCCGGGTGTGTTGCCTTTTTTGAAGCTATCTACCAGGCCGTAGATGTAGTCGTGCGTGCCCACATCCAGCAACTGCACGAATGGTTCCTGAATCACGTACAGGATGCGGAAGTTGTCGTTGACGCGGTACGACCACAACTCCCGCTTCTTGCCCAGATGCTCGATATTCTTGCTGGCGACGTTATTGGGAGACTGTTCCAGGATTTCCAGGTCCTTGACAATGCGCTTCTGCAGCTCTTTGCTCAGGTCAACGAAATGTCTGGTGAAAGTCGGCTTGTGGATCAATTGATACATCTCTTCCCTCCGGCCAATGATTAAGACGTTGTCCCACCCCTACCACTTCTCATTGTATGCGCAATGGTGCAGTTGACAAAATGGCGCAGTGCCAATACCCTCGGTGAGGTCAACAAGGAGCGTGTCTCATGCGTCAGGTATGGATCAGCAAGGCCGGCCCGCCCGAAGTGTTGCAGGTGCGCCATGCGCCGGAGCCGCAGCCCGGCCCTGGGCAGGTGCGCGTGGTGGTCGAAGCGATCGGCGTCAACTTCGCCGACATCGTCGGGCGGCTGGGCGTCTACGCGGACGCGCCGCGCATCCCCTTCGTGCCGGGTTTCGAGGTGGCCGGGCGCATTGATGCGGTCGGCGCGGGCGTAGACCCGGCCCGCGTGGGCCAGGACGTGCTGGCGTTGACGCGCTTCGGCGGTTACAGCGAGCTGATCTGCGTGCCCGCGGCTCACGCCCTGCCGCGCCCGCCGACGCTCACCGTCGAGCAGGCGGCGGCGTTCCCCGTCGCCGCGCTGACGGCTTACGCGGCGCTGGAAGCACTGGCCCGCGTGCGGTCGGGCGACCGCGTGCTCGTTCACGCGGCGGCGGGCGGCGTGGGGTTGATGGCGGTGGACATCGCCCGCCTGCACGGCGCGACTGTCTTCGGCACGGCGTCGGCGGCCAAGCACGACTTTCTGCGCGAACGGGGCGTGCAGCACCCCATTGACTACCGGCAAACCGACTTCGTGCGCGAGGTGCTGCGCCTGACAGAGGGGGTGGGGGTAGATATTGCCCTGGATTCCATCGGCGGGCGCTCGTGGATGCGTAGCTACCGGGCGCTGGCCCCCGCGGGTCGCCTGGTGATCTGCGGGGTGACGGCGCTTGCGCCCGGCCTGCGCCGGTCGTGGTGGGGGCTGCTGAAGTTCGCGCTGGGCGTGCCCTGGCTGTCGCTCAACCCGGTGCGCCTGGCCAACGATACGCGCGGCGTGCTGGGCGTCAACCTGGGGCGGCTGTGGAAGCACGAAGCGCTGTTGCGGGCCTGGGCCGAACAGGTGCTGGCCTATCAGCAGGCGGGGCACCTGCGCGTGCACGTAGACCGCGTCTTCCCGCTGGAGGAAGCCGCAGCCGCACACCGCTACATTCAGGAGCGGCGCAACGTGGGCAAGGTGGTGCTCCGACCGTAGGGCAGTCGTCAGCCCGCAGGCGTCAACAGGCTGTTCACCCGTTCGGCGAGAAACCTCATCTCAATCGGCTTCTGCAAGACCTCGGCCACATTGAGATCGGCTACCTGCGCCTGTGCGGTCGGCAGGGCGGACACCACCAGCACGGGGATGTCGCGCAAGTCGGGCGTCTGCCGGATGTGTTCCAGCACGGCTTCGCCTGGAGCCAGGGGCATCATCAGGTCCAGGATGATCAGGTCGGGGCGGTAGGCGTTGATCTGATAGAGCGCCTCGATCCCGTTGGCTGCCGTGTAGACCTGATGGCCGTGTTTCTCCAGGAACAGCCGCATCATGCGCGACAGTTCGAAATCGTCCTCGATGATCAGCAAAGTGCCCATATCACCAACCCCATAGATCCAATCCTACCCCCGCCGCTCTCATTGTATGCCAACTGCCAGTCTGCTGGCAAGCTTTCTTAGGAGCGGGGGGCGCATTTCCGGTTTGGGGCAGGACTCACCGCAGAGAGCACAGAGGCCGCAGAGACAGGCGCAGAGTGCCTGGCTTTTCTCTCCTCCGCGTTCTGCGCGTCTCCGCGGTTCATCTTTCTGCGGTTCATCCTTTGCCGCGGCGTGTGTCAGGCCGACGCCGCCCGCAGCGTCCAGCGCCAGACCAGGGCAATGAGCGCCTCGCGCAGGGCCAGGGTGATCGTCACCGCCAGCGCCGCCCAGCCCAGCGATAGCTCGGCCAGATAGGCAGGGATAGGGCCGAGCAGCGTCAGGGTGATCACGCGCTCCTGCAAAGTCGCTGCCTGGGCGGGTTGCAGCGTCAACACTACCGCCGCCAGGCTCACGTCCAGCAGCCAGAACACAAAGGCGGCGGCGTTGGCCCCCGGCACCGCCACACGCACCGTGCGCGTCCCGGCGCTGACGGCCAGGGCCGCCGTCGCCATCAGGGTAAACTGCTGGGCGCGGTCGAGCAGGTAAAAGCAACCTCCCGCAGCCATGACCAGCAGGCCCACTCCACAGGCCTGGTAAGGCGACAGATCGGTCAGGGCAGGCCAGGGGGTATGCTCGATCAGGCTCAGGCTGAGCAGGGCGGCTGCCAGCGCCGCGATCAGGACGGCGTCGCGGGCCAGGAGCAGGGCCACCCGCAGCGACCACAACGCGCCGCGTGCCTTGCTGAGCACCAGCGTAGCTGTGTCGAAAGGGGTGGTGCGCAGAGTGTCCCAGGTGCCCCCTTCGCGCTCGCGGACGATGGTCGGGCCGAGCGCCACACCCAGTGGCACCGACCACGTCACCAGCGACGCCAGCACCATTACCAGCAGCGATAGTCCGCCCGTCAGGCAGCGCGTCGCCAGCGGCAGGGGCGCGCGCAGGGCCACCAGCACGGCTACCAGCGCCAGCACGCCCGCCGATGGCATCATGCTCCTGCCGATCAGTTGCAGAGCCACGCGCCAGGGCGGCAGGTGTGTCGCTTCGCGCAGGAAGACCGGCACCGCGCCGTCCGGCTCGCGGAAAGGATTCAGACGGGTGAATAGCTCCCAGGAACGCATGGCTTGCTCATCGGCAACAGGCTGTCTGCAGCGCATCTGTGTTGAGTTATACGACAAAATGCGCGCGCCTGCCCCTCTCGACAACGCCCTGCACTTTTTCGTATACTGAAAGAAAGCGCTGTGCAGGTGATTCTGTCGCCGGGCAGCGCTGGCGGGGACAAGACTCATAGCGGAATCACTGTGCCCAGGGGTGCTGCGCAGCGCCAGGCCCCGCCAGTGGTTCCGCTGTGTGTTTTTGGGGCAGCGCAAGCGCAGGAGGTGCGAGATGGCTGTGATCACCATTTCCCGTCAGGTGGGGAGCGGGGGCGACGAGATCGCCGCGCGAGTCTGCGAGCGTCTCGGCTACCGCTACTTCGACAAACAGGCCATGCTGGATGCGGCCAGGGGCGCGGGTCTGTGTGAAGCCGAGGTCGTGGACTTCTCCGAAGAGCGCTATGAGGTGCAGGATTTCCTGTCGCGGATTCTGCGCAGCCGCCCGCGTGCGGTGCGTCAGGTGCTCATCCGCGAGGAAATGCACGGCCCTGTAGATACACTCACTGCCCGCGAACTCGACGAGGAGCGCTGCGTCGAGCTGGTGCGGCTGGCGGTGCGCCATGCCTACGAGCAGGGCGACATGGTCATCGTCGGGCGGGCCGGGCAGGCGATCCTGCGCGGGTTGCCGGGGGTGCTGCACGTGCGCATCATTGCGCCGCTGGAGGAGCGCATCCGCCGCCTGCGGGAGCAGGGTATCAGCGGCATCAGCGAGATCAAGCTGACCATTGCCGAGCGCGACCGGGCCAGCGCCGCTTATCTCAAGCGCTTCTTCGGCATCTCCTGGGACGACCCGGCGCTCTATCATCTGGTGCTCAACACGGGCCTGCTCGATTACGACCTGGCCGCCGAAATCGTCGTGCACGCTGCGCAACACTTACCTCTGGCTGCCAACGTGTGAAGACGGGCGGGGCGGGGACAGGCGGACGGAAGTCCCCGCTCCCACCCTCAGTTGGCGCTGACACGGACTTTGTGCACAGCGGCCATTTCGGCGCGGCGAGCGATGCGGTACAATGCGGGTAGTATATAGCCCGCAGGTTCGCGTGCGGCTCGGCGAGGAACAGGGCATGGCCGTTGTCACTATTTCGCGTCAGCTTGGCAGTGGGGGCGAGCAGATCGCCCGTCGGGTGTGCGAACTGCTTCATTACCGCTATTTCGACAAACAACTGATCCTCGAAGCTGCCAGCGAAGTCGGGCTGGCCCGCGATCACGTGGTGGACTATTCCGAAGACCGCTACGAACTGCAGAACTTCCTGGCGCGTCTGTTCCGGCCAGGACCGCGCCCAGTCAAGCGCGTATCCGTGCGCACCGAGGATTCTTCCGGGCGGGTGCAGCTCACCGCCGAGACCATTGACGAAGCGCAGTACGTCGAGCTGATCAAGACGGCTATCCGCGCTGCTGCCGCGCAGGGGGACATCGTCATCGTGGGGCGGGGTGGGCAGGCCGTCTTACAGGACATGCCCGATGTGCTGCACGTGCGGGTGATCGCGCCAGATGGCACGCGCATCGCCCGCCTGCAACAGCAGGAAGGGCTGAGCATCGAAGCCGCTCAGCAGAAGATCGCCCGGCAGGATCGCGCCACTGCTGAGTACCTGGGGCGCTTCTTCGGCATTCGCTGGGACGATTCCACGCTCTATCACCTGGTGATCAACACCGGCAAGATCAGCCTCGAGGGCGCGGCGCAACTGATCGTAGATGCGCTGGTGCAGTTGCGCGCCTATCCCATGCCCTGAGGGCGTTCGCGCGCACCTGTTGGGCTGTCATCTTCCGCCATTCAGCCTGTTTCAAGAAAACCTGGTGAATCCTACGCCCCCCAAGCGCCCAGTCTACGGCTGCTACGCTATTGGGGGGCGGTCCATTGAGTCACATCCGAACTTGCCTTACACTGAGAGTAACGCAAGCGATCGCCTCTGGGAAAGAGCAAGGGAGAGGGAGCATGTCTCGGTACCGTTGGTTGAGCTTGATCATCGTCGTCGCGCTGGTGGGGGTGAGCCTGGGCATAGCGGCCACGGCTTCCGCGCAAGCTCCGACGGCCACCGTCAATACCGGCGCGCTGAATATTCGCAGCGGCCCCGGTATCAGCTATGGCGTGGTGTTTTCGGTCTACCGCGGCACGCTGCTGACACTGCTGGCGCGCAACGCCGACGCCTCGTGGGTGAAAGTGCGGCTGGACAACGGCATCGAGGGCTGGGTCAACAGCCGTTACATCGCCACCGCCTATCCACTCTATAGCCTGCCGCTGGAAGGCACGGGCGGGCCAGTGGGCATCACCGCCACGGTGACTTCCTACGCGCTGAACGTGCGCAGCGGCCCCGGCATCGGCTATGCGCGGATCGTCTCCATCCCGCGCGGCACGCTGATGACGTTGCTGGGGCGCACCGCCGACTCGTCGTGGGTGAAGGTGTTGCTGGCCAGCGGCGTGCAGGGCTGGGTGAATAGCGGTTATATCGCGCCGTCCGCACCGCTCACGTCGCTGCCAGTGGAAGGGGTGGTCGTGCCGCCGCCGCAACCGCCGCCCACTACCTATCGCACGCACGTCGTGCAACCGGGGGAAAACCTGTTCCGCATCGCGCTGCGCTATGGCGTGAGCATGTGGGACATCGCCCGGCTGAACAATATCCTCAATCTGCGCCTGATCTACGCCGGACAGGTGCTGCTGATCCCCTGATGGTCTGACACGCCCTGGCCCTCGCTGGCGATCCTGCTGGCGGGGGCTTTTTTTCTTCATCCCCATGACGAGCAGGTGTGCTATACTGCGCCACGTTGCGAGGGACCTGCACAGGGGAGCGGGCGAAATGTCTCAACCGGTCATGGTGGCACTGGCGGCATTGCTGGTCGGCCTGGTGAAGGGCGGGCTGGGGCCAGCGCCGGGCGCGTTGCTGGTGCCTCTGCTCAGCACGACCATGCCGGTGACCGACGCGGTCGGCGTGACGCTGCCCATGCTAATGGTTGGCGACTGGTTCGCGCTGCCCGTCTACTGGCGCAAATGGGACGGGCAGGCGTTGCGCCTGATGCTGCCCGCCGCGGTGATCGGCGTGGGGATGGGCGTGGCCCTGCTGACGACGTTGCCCGATGACGCGCTGCGGCACGTACTGGGTGCGTTCACCCTGATCGTCGCACTCTACAAACTCGGCAGCGATACGCTGCAGTCGCTGACCTATCGTCCGCGCGCCTGGCACGGCTGGCTGGCCGGCTGGGGATCGGGCTTTGGGTCGGCGTTGGCCAATGCGGGCGCGCCGCCGGTCACCGCCTATCTGCTGTTGCGCGGCACTGCGCCCACCGCTTTCATCGCCACTACGGTGGCTTTCTTCCTGGTAGTGAATCTGCTCAAGCTGCCCATCTTCATCGTCACCGACGTGCTGGATGGCTCGACGCTGGCCCGCACGCTGTGGGCCTTGCCGCTCATTCCGCTGGGCGTATGGCTGGGCAAAGAGCTGGTGCAGCGCATCAATCAGCGCAAATTCGAATGGCTGATGCTGATCCTGCTGTTCTGGATCGGTAGCTCGTTGCTGGTGGGGTGAGTTGCGAGTTATGAGTCAAGAGTCGGGAGTTGAGAGTCATGAGTTGAGAGTCGTGAGTTGGGAGTGAGGGAGGGTGCGTGCAAAAGTTGTCGGTGACTTCGGTGCGCCAGATGGCCCTCATCCCCCGCTCTCCTTCTCCCGCGCAAGGTTCAGGGGCGGAGCCGTTGAGCGCCTCTCGAACAGGGGGCTGTCCTCAGCTTTACCTCACCCCCCGCTCGGCGCTGACGCGCCTCCCTGCCCC
>DDBP01000351.1 GCA_002332795.1 Anaerolineales bacterium UBA2029
AGGCGGCGCGCTACGCAGCGGCACCATCATGGGGCGGAAGGGGGGCGGGTCGGGTTCCGGAATGGGCGGGAAGGGTACGCGCTTCTCGAACTGCCGGATGCGATCGCCGTACAACTGCTCCAGCGTCTCGCGCAGAGTGGGGTATTTCAGCAGCTCGGCGAGTTGCAGGGGCGTGTCAATGACAAAGTAGAAGGGGAAGCACGGGTTGGCCCGACACAGGCCCGCGTAGCTGCGCACCCGCCCATAGACCACATAGTCCGAGGGGGACTGCGCCATTGAACAGGTCAGCACCAGGTCGTCGTAGTCCTGATCGGCTCCGGTGTCGTTGGACAGTATGTCGAAGACGATCTGCCCGCCCATGGCGGAAGGAGTGCCCAGGCGGTCGGCGGACGGTTTCCAGGTTGCGCCCTTGCCTGTGGGCAGGTGCTCGATGGCGATCGTCCACTGCGCGCCGGTGACATGCACGGGCGGGGTGGAGACATCGCCGGCGTACACGCCGTCGGCGCTATCGCTCCCGTGGATGACGAAACGTTGTTGAAATGCCGCCGTCTTGCTCTTCACGCTGACGGTCCAGTTGCCTTGCATGGTGATAGCCATGGTTAACCTTTCTGCTCATCGCTGACGATTGTTTGTAATATGGTTCACCACCAGGCTTATGAACAATGTAAAGTGTAGCGAGTTTGTGACACAAAGTAAATAAGAGGAAAATTTTCACACCTTGGCGGGATGATGGCGTACCTCTGCACACGCCCGGCGGACTGTTCGCGCATGGCGGGCGTAGGTTGTCGTTTCGAGGCGGGCCGTTACAATTGAGACAGGCGGTGTAGGGGAAACACCAGCGTTCGTCAGCGTGTGGAAGGGCCTGCGGCGATGTTCTATGGCAGAGTCGATGTCTACTGGCCCGATGGCCCGGTGGAAAGCTACCGCGTGAACAAAGCGGCGGTGGCGGTGGGGCGTTCTACGGGCAACGACATCGTGCTCGACACCACGTCCGTCTCTCGCTATCACATCAAGTTCAGCTTCAACGAGTATCAGGCGCAGCTCGAAGATCTGGAGTCGGCCAACGGCACCTATGTGGACGGGGTGCGGTTGCCCCCGCACGAGCCATACCTGTTGCGTGGCGGGGAGGAAATTCAGATTGGCGACATCCGTCTGATCTACCATCCTGCCTCCGCTGCAACCGAATTGATGGTGTCGGAGGAGACGACACAGCGCGTGGTGCTCAGCCGGGCTACCTTCCGTGCCGAACTCGCTGGCCCGGATATGGCGGTTGCACCGGGAGCACATGCGCAGGCCGTACTCACCGTCGAGAACACGAGCGAGGCTGCGGATCACTACTTCCTGGAGGTTGACGGTCTACCCAAAGGGTGGGTGCGTATTGATCGCGTGGAGCTGACCCTCGATCCGGGGGAAGCGGGCCAGGCAGTGCTGAGCTTCAAACCCTTGCGGCGCAGCGAGACGCGACCCGGTGACTATCCCTTTGTGGTACGGGCGCGTGCCAGGTCGAAGCCTGCCGAGACTATTGACGTGCCCGCCGTACTATCTGTCCTACCCTATAGCGGTTTCGGGATGGCTCTGGATGATGAGCGCGTCCTCTTCGGGGAGCCGTTCAAAGTCTATCTGCACAATCAGGGCAACACGCCGCTGACGCTCGATCTGGGAGCAGTAGACCCGGCCAGCGCATTGCACATTCAGTTTGCCGCGCAGCGTGTCCAACTGGGGCCGGGCGAGCGGCAGGCAGTGGCGGGGGAGGTCTATCCGCGTCATCGGCGGCTGTGGGGTGGCCCTGTGCAGCGGGAGTTCTTCGTGATCGCGCGTTCGCACGACCCTTCCGGCTTCATTGCTGCCGTGCCTGGCACGGTAACCGAGCGGGGGTTGCTACCCGTCTGGCTGCCGTTGTTGCTGATCCCCCTGACGATGCTGGGACTGTTCGCTGTCGCCATGCTGGGATTGTGGCTGCTGGGCAGCGAGAAAGCGGCTCCGCCGCGGGCACCGGTTATCTCAGTTTTCACCGCTGCGCCCGATCAGGTCGTGGTCGGCGAGGTGGTCGCGCTCTCCTGGGCGGTGGACGATGTCAGCAGTCTGGCCTTGCGTGTGCTCCATGGAGGTGACGAGCAGGTCGCAAGCGTCCCTGCCGACGCGGTCACTCACACCATGTCCTTTGACGAGAGCGGGCGTTACACCATCACGCTGGAAGCGCAGGGCGGGGGGCAGGTGGTCACGCAGAGTCTCACAGTCAGTGTGCGACCTGCTGTAGCGTTGTCGGTGGAGGTGTTGGGCGGGGCCGAACTGGTGCGCAATGTGTCGCAGGAAGTACAACTCACCTGGGAGGTGCGCGGGGCGCGTCCCTACCAGGGTGGCTACCGCATCCGCGTCACGGGTTCCGATCGCACGGGCGATCTGCTGGTCTCGCCCATGCCGTTGACCGGGCAGCAGCGCGTGACGGTGGTGCCGGGCAGCGATCAGGCAGAATGGTTGGTGACGCTCTACGCAGAGGGCTACGACGGACTGGTGACGAGCATCGTGCAGAAGGTGCCGATCGTCTACCCGGTCTGCGAGTTGCGCGCCCGTCAGACGGTGGTTCGCAGTGGTCCCGGTGAGAGCTATCCGGCGCTCCTGCCGCCGCAGCCTCCGGTTGGCGTGACTGCGGGGACGCTTTCATATTCGCCGGTCGCCCGCGATCCGTCCGGGGCATGGCTGCAGGTGCCGATCGGGGTGCAAGCGCAGTTGGGGTGGGTGCCGCTGACCGACTTTGTGTGCACCAACTTCGATCCGCAGCGACTGATGGTGACTACCGCCTATCCGCCACCACCTGCGACGGCCACTCCCACGTCTGTGTCAGTCTCGCCAACGCCTTTCCCGACGGCTACGGCTCTTCCTGCCACCCGCGCTCCCGCCAATACTCCGACTTCCAGTCCTGTGCCTGGCTCATGAGGGACACCGTGTCGCGCCGCCTGACTTTTTTCTCTCTCTTCATCGTGTTGGCGGCTCCCTTCTTGTTGGCCCTGGCACCGCCGCGTCAGGCCACGCTTGATCTGTCGGTCAGCGCGGGATATGGCGGCGTCTACCGCCGGGGACAGTGGGTGCCTGTGCGTGTCGCGGTGAGCAATAGCGGCGAGAGTTTCTCTGGCGCGTTGCGCGTACGACCGGACAGCAGCGGGGGGTTCGAGAACACAAACTACCGCACTCCGCTTGATCTGCCGCGTGGTGCACGCAAACAGATCTTTGTGTATGTCGCTCCGGAGCCGTACACGCGCGATCTGCGGGTAGAAGTGCTGGATGCAGCCGGGCGGGTGATGGCGTCGCGCTCGTTCACTCTGCGCATGGCCGAGCCGGAAGACGTGCTGCTGGCCGTGGTGACCGAGTCACCGCTGGGAGCTGTGGATCTCACTGCCCGCGTGCCCGGCGTGGGCACGGCCTATCAGGTGAACTGGCGGGTGGCGTATCTGCCGCCGCTGGCCGAGGCGCTGGCCGGGCTGGACGTCCTGCTGATTCACGATGCGGACACCGGCGCGCTGAGCGTCGAGCAGACGCAGGCGCTGGAACGTTGGGTGCTGGCGGGAGGGCATCTGCTGGTCGCTGGCGGTGACGCCTGGCAGCGCACCACAGCGGGCCTTGCCCACCTGTTGCCCGTTGATCTGCGGGGAACGGTGGTGCGCCAGGGACTTGATGCTCTGGCTGACTATGTGCGCGTGTCCATAGAGCCGCTGCGCGAGCGAGCGGTGATCACCCGCGTCACGCTGAGAGCGGGCGCGATCGTCCTGGCAGGGCAGGACGATCTGCCGCTGTTGGTGCGCTGGCCTTACGGCGCTGGTTGGGTAGACTTTCTGGCCGCCGATCCGCAGGCCGAGCCGTTGCGGTCGTGGAGTGACCTGCCGCAGCTCTGGTACGCGCTGATCGCCGCGGGGGGACAGCGGCCCAGTTGGGGGCGCGGCATCAGTGACTGGACGGCAGCCCGGCAGGGCACGCTGACGCTGTATCACAGCGTGTTGCCCGGCCTGCTGCAACTGTGCGCGTTCCTGGCGGCCTATATCGTTCTGATCGGGCCGGTGAACTACACCGTGTTGCGCTGGCTCAACCGCCGCGAGTGGGCCTGGATCACCACGCCGGTGCTGATCGCGCTCTTCAGCGTGCTGGCCTATCAGGTCGGTTTCAACCTGCGTGGCAACGATCCGACACTCAGCCGGCTGACGGTCGTGCGGCAATGGCCGGGCCGGGCCGAGGCACAGGTCACCGCCCTGGTCGGCGTGCAAGCCCCGCGGCGGGGCGCTTACGACGTAGTGGCCGGGCGGGGATTTGCTCTGCGCCCCTTGCCAGATTCCGGCGTAGGCACGGCGGTGACAGTGGAAGAGAGCACGCGCTATGGCGCTGTCTCCGTGCCCATTGACGCTGGCACGATCGCCAGTTTCGTGGCCGAAGGGTTCACCGCAGCGTTGCCTTTCGCCGCTGAGGCGACCTGGACGCTGGCCGAGGGCTACGCACCGCGGCTCGTGGGGCACGTGACCAACGAATCCGATGTGTTGTGGCGCGACGCAGTGCTGCTGATCAAAGGTGAAGCACGCTATCTGGGCGATCTTGCCCCAGGTCAGACGGCGACCTTCGACCTTGCCATCGGGCCGCAAGACCCTGGCCCGCTGACACTGGGCAGCGCGCTGTCGCGCAACCTGTACCTGTGGCCGTCCTGGCAGTTCACGCGACAGATGCCCGGCTGGTGCTTCGACTATCGCGGCTTGGCGTTGACCCTCACCGACGTGATGCAGGGCGAACGCTTCGCCTGCGCTGCGCGCGGAGTCTCGCGCCACGAGCAGGAAATTCGCCGCCGCTACCGGCTGCTGGCGGCGCTGGCCGTAGACTACGATCTCAGCGGGGGGCGGGGCATGGGCGCTTATGTCTTCGCCTGGAGTGACAGGCCGCTGGCCGAGATCGAAATACCTGGCAGTTCGCCCCGCACGGAAGATACGACCCTGTTGATCGTGGAGATTCCGGTGAGTGTGAGCGCGGCGGAGGCCCTGGTGCAGATACCGCCCGGCCTGACCACCTGGACGGTGGTCGAGACACAGGATCCGCGTACTCTGACTTCTATCACCCCGGATTCGTTTGAAATTCCCGAAGGCTCGCAGGCGGCCTTTCAATTCAGGCCGATGCCTCCGCTCTTGCTGGCCGAAGTACAGGCGGTAGATGTGCTCTTTGAAGGGCAGGGCGCGTTGCTGGTCGAAGTGTGGGACTGGGAGGCAGGGGCATGGCAGACGCTGGAATTTGCGCCGGACGCGACTATGGTTCGCCTGACCCCTGGCGATCGCTATGCCGGGCCGGGGGGGGGCGGTCAATGTGCGTATCTCTTCGACCGGCGGTTTGGCGTACAATAACGTAGACTACGTGCGCGTCGTCTATCACGGGCGGCTGGCACGCTGAGCGCGGCAGACTGGCAACGGGCAGCAGGCAATGAGCGCAGCGGGCAATGAATACGTCATCGAGACACGCGGGCTGGTCAAGCGCTATGGCAAGCTCGTAGCGGTGGACGACCTGTGGCTGCAGGTGCCGCGCGGCGCTATTTACGGCTTCGTGGGACCGAACGGTGCGGGCAAAACCACGACCATGCGCATCCTGGCCACGTTGATCCCGCCTACCGCTGGCGAAGCGTTCATTGACGGCTATTCGGTCACCGAGCACCCGCGCGAGGTGCGCCGCCGCATCGGGTACATGCCGGACTTCTTCGGTGTCTACGACGATATGAAGGTGTGGGAGTATCTCGATTTCTTTGCCGCCTGCTACGAGATTCCCGCCCGCGAGCGGCCCGCTCTCATAGACGATCTGCTGGCACTGGTAGACCTGACGCATCGGCGCGACGATATGGTCGAGAAGCTCAGCCGGGGCATGAAGCAACGCCTGAGTCTGGCGCGCACGCTGGCCCACGATCCCGATGTGCTCATCCTCGATGAGCCGGCGTCCGGCCTCGACCCGCGCGCGCGGATCGAGGTGCGCGAGCTGCTGGTCGAAATGGCGCGGATGGGCAAGACCATCTTCTTCTCGTCGCACATCCTGGCCGACGTGGCTGAGATATGCACCCATCTGGGGATCATCGAGGCGGGCAATCTGGTTGCGCAGGGCACGATGGAGGAGATTCGGCGGCAGTTGTTGCCGGTGCGCGAGATCACCATTGCTCTGCTCGACCGTGTGGAAGACGCCCGGCGCATCCTGGGGGAGATGACAGGCGTCGCGCAGGTGCGCGATCTGCCCGATGAAGGGGGGCGCAAACGGTTGCGGGTGGACTTCACCGGCGACGATGCAGCGCTCAGCGCCCTGCTGCAGACGTTGGCGCAGCGGGGACTGCCAGTGGTGACCTTTTCGGAAGAAATGCGCGATCTGGAGTCCGTGTTCATGCGGGCAACCAGAGGGATTGTGTCCTAGGTGAGGCGCAGGTGACGCAAATGACGGATCGGCCCATGGCATGGCGCAGGTGGACGGGGTTGCTGCTGCGCAATCCGGTGATGGTCAAGGAATTGCGCGGGCGGATGCGCGGGGCGCGGGCATTCAGCGTGCTCACCATCTACCTGACCCTGCTGGGCGTCTTCGCCGTGCTGGTCTACATCGCCGTGACCGAGTCCTCGACCAGCGTGAGCGGGCAGGCCGATGTCGGCGAGATCGGGCGGACTCTGTTCGGCGGTGTGGTGGCCATCGAAATGTTGCTGATCGCCTTCCTGGCACCGGCTTTCACGTCGGGGGCGATCAGCGGAGAGCGCGAGCATCAGACGTTCGAATTGCTGCGGGCGACGCTGTTGCCCGCCCACGCCCTGGTGCTGGGCAAGCTGACCTCGGCCATGCTCTACGTGCTACTGCTGTTGCTGGCGGCGATCCCGTTGCAGAGTATCGCCTTTTTCTTCGGCGGCGTCTCAGAGACCGAATTGCTGCTGGCCCTGGTGGTGCTGTCTGCGTCCGCCCTTTTCTTTTGCTCGGTAGGGGTGTACTTCTCGGCGCGGTCACGGCGCACGCTGTCGGCCAGCCTGCTGGCCCTGGGCCTGACGCTGTTCTTCATGTTTGGCATTCCTTTGCTGGTAGGGACAATCTGGCTGCTGGCAGAGTTCTCGCTGGACAGCGTCGGAGGGTCGGCTTCCGAGGTGGTCATGCTTTATGGCACAGGGGCGGCGCTGTGTCTGAATCCGCCAGCGACCGCCTTGCTGACCCAATATCTGCTTGTCAACCGACACACTGCCGGACTATTCTCGTATACATTAGTGAACGGCGACTCCGTGACGCTGATCGCGCCCTGGATACCCTTCACAGCGCTTTATCTGATGCTGGCCGGGGTGTTCCTGATCCTGGCGGTGCGCAGAGTCCATGTGGTCATGGAATAGATCGGCCCAGCAACCGTTGGGGTGCCCGGAGAAGATCGCCATGAACGCTATTCTGGCCGAACAACTGACCGTCACGTTGAGTCGACGGGTGCGCCATTGGGATCGGCGGTTGCGCCTGGCGAACACCATCACCTGGGTGCCGCGCGGGGTGTTGCTCGGTCTGGCTGTCGGGGTGACCCTGGCAATAGTAGCGCGGCTGCGGCCCTGGCTGTTGCCGGAAGAAGTGCTGCGCCTGACAATTGCGCTGACGGGCACGGTGACGGTGCTGATCTTGCTGGTGATCTGGGGCTGGCCCCGCTCGGTGACGCACAGCGCCCGGTATTTCGATCAGCGCTTCGACCTCAAGGAACGGGTCAGCACGGCGCTCGAATTGCTGGCCGGGCGTATTCCCGCCTCTCCACTGCTGGCAGAGCGGCAACTCGCTGACACAGCGCAGGCGACGGCGCGGGTACGGGTGGCGGCCCATTTGCCCTTGCGCGTGCGCTGGCGCGAGGTGCTGGCTGTGCTCTTGCTGGCGGGAGCGCTGGCCTGGCTGCTCACTAACAATCCGCAGGCCGATCGGCTCCGCGCTCGCCGCGAACTCGACGCGGCTATCGCTGCGCAGGCGGCAGCGCTGGAGGAGGCGATCCAGGCAGTGGAGGAAAACACGCAACTTTCGCCTGCCGAGCAGATGGCGTTGACCGAACCTCTGCGCGAGGCCCTGGATATCCTGTCGCAGCCCGGCATCTCGCGCGAGGAAGCGGTCGCGGCACTGGCAGAAGCGTCGCAGGCGCTGGGCGACCTGACGAATGGCCTCTTGCCCGAAGACGCAGTGCCCTATGAGCAGGCCGCGCGGGAACTGGCGAAGTCGGAAATGACGGGGCGGGTTGCCAGTGCGCTGCGTCAGCCGGACCTGAGCGAAGCCGCCGATGCGGTGCAGGGTCTGTCACGCGACCTGGCGCAATCCAGCCTCAGCCAGGCGCAGCGCCAGGACTTGGCCAGGCAGTTTGAGGGAGCGGCGGACGCGCTGGAGGCGCAGAATCCGGCTCTGGCGCAAAACCTGCGCGATGTGGCCGAGGCACTGCGTCGCGGGGATATGGCGGCAGCGCAACAGGCGCTGAATGAGACAGCTCAGGTGTTGCGCGCACAACAGGAACAGCTTGAGCAGTCGGCGTTGGCGGAGACAGCCCGCGCGGCGCAGCAACAGGCGGCGACCGGTCAGCGGGAGATCGCGCAGGCGGGGCACGAAGAGTCTGCGGCGGGAGCTTCGGAGGAACCTTCCAGCGCTGCGTCGTCTGTGGCAGAAGAGCAGGGCGCTGCCGGGCAGGGACAGACGCAATCAGGCTCTGGCCAGGCACAGACAGGCGCTGAAGCCCAGAGCGCCGCGGGGGGCGAGGATGCCAGCGCAACCGGCGCGGGCGAAGGGGAATCGGTAGGCGGTCCGGCTGAGGAAGCTGGAGAAACGGGCGCTGGCGCAGGGGCTGGGGAATCGTCTGCAGCAGCGGGACAGTCAACGGGGGCGGAGCAGAGCGAAGGTGAGGCGGCGTTGGGGGCAGGGAGTGGCGAGGGCGGCGCAGGAGTGGATACGACGACGGGCGCGCAGATTGAAGGGGGAACCGGGCAGGTGCCCTTCAGCGCGCCGGAAGGAGAGTTCCACGACTATACCCCACAGCACGCCCCCACGACGCTGGGCGGTGAGAGCGATCAATTGCTGGACGTGGGTGGGGCAGTCCCCGAAGGGCAGGGCCTGCCGCTACAAGAGGGCGAACTGGCTCCCAATCCGGCGGGCGAGGCGGCGCTGACCTATACAGGGGCGCTGCGGGCGTTTCGAGCGGTCGTCAGTCAGGCGCTCGAAAGCGGGCGTATCCCGCTCGATCAGCGCGATGTCATTCATGACTACTTCTCGTCTCTGGCGCGCTAGCGTACCAGAAGGGAGAGCAGAGACGATGCCGACAAGGCGTCTGGGCTGGGCTGTCGCGCTGCTGACAGCAGTGGCAGCCATCAGCGGATGCATTCAGCCTGCGAGTACAGTAGACCTGACACGGACGGCGCTGGCACCCTTCGCGGTTGCGCCTACCAATGCGCCAGTGGTGGTGCCCGCAGGCGCTACGCCTTCGCCGACCCTGCTGGTCGAGCAGTTCATCCTCAGCCGTGGCGAGCAGCCGAACGGGCTGCAGGTGTGGTATGACCAGCCGCAGGCCTTTGACCGCCTGCAGGGCTTCTCGTATATGGGGATGACAGGGGTGCCCTGCGTCGGATATTTGCTCTCGACGATGGCCAACGGTGTCTGGCAGCCCAACAATGGCGCGCTGGTCTGCGCCGACTCCCCTGCCGCCGAAGCGTTCGCCGCCGTGACGTATTTCCTGACTTCTACCGGTGAACCTACCACGATCGTGTTTGGGCGGGTGATGAACCCTGCCGCGACCGCCGTTGCAGTCGTGTTCAACGATGGCACCAGTCAGCAGACCGCGCCGCAGGCTGGGGGGTTCCTGGTCGTTCGGCCCGATGTGGTCGCTGCGACGGTCATCACCGCTATCAACGCCGAGGGTAACACGATCATTCCCAATATCCCGCAGTTGCCGGTCTAATACAGGGCGATACCGGGCATGCCCCCGGCTGTCGCAGAAGGACAGATCAGTCTATGGACGAAGACATCAGGGCGGAAGCGATCGGGGTGGAGGAATTTCACCAGACGGCGCAGGCGATCCTGGCCGAGGTGGGCAAGGTCATCGTGGGGCAGCAGGCCGTTGTGCAGCAGGTACTCATCTGCCTGATCGCGGGTGGACATGCGCTGCTGGAAGGTGTGCCGGGCCTGGGCAAAACCATGCTGGTGCGCACGCTGGCCGAAGTGCTCGACCTGAAATTCTCGCGCATTCAGTTCACGCCGGACCTGATGCCCGCCGATATTATCGGCACCAACATCATGGAGGAAGGCGAGGACGGGCGGCGCACGTTCCGTTTCGAGGCCGGGCCGGTCTTTGCCAACCTGGTGCTGGCCGACGAGATCAACCGGGCCACCCCCAAGACGCAATCGGCTTTGCTGGAAGCCATGCAGGAGAAGACGGTGACAGTGGCGAACACGCGCTATGCCCTGGCGCTGCCGTTCTTCGTGCTCGCCACGCAAAACCCGATCGAGATGGAAGGTACGTATCCGCTGCCCGAAGCTCAGCTCGATCGCTTTCTGTTCAAAGTGGACGTGTTGTTCCCCTCGACGGAGGAGCTGGTCGAGATCATGGGGCGCACGACCGGCGCGGCCCTGCCGCAGGTAACCAGGGTGGCCGATGGCCCGCGCATTCTGGCGATGGGTGAGCTGGCGCGGCAGGTGCCGGTCGCCTCGCACGTCAATCAGTATATCGCCCGGCTGATCACCGCCACACACCCGCTGTATGCGGAGTGGCCCGATAGCCTGGTGCGCCGCTACGTGCGCTACGGGGCCAGTCCGCGCGGGGCACAGGCGCTGGTGCTGGGGGCCAAAGTCCACGCGCTGCTGTCCGGTCGCTATAACGTGGCCTTCGAAGACGTGCGGGCGGTCGCCCATGCGGCGCTGCGTCACCGGCTGCTGCTCAACTTCGAGGGCTTGGCCGAGGGCATCCGCACGGACGATGTCATAGACGATCTGCTGGAGCGCGTACCCGTGCCCGCGGGAGGCTAATGCCATGAGCGAACAGACCCTGCTCGAACGGCTGTTGACGGCGCCCAATGCCGACGACCTGTGGCGGCTGCATCCATACCTGCTGGCCATTGATGGCGCAGATGCCGTTGCTGCCCGCGAAGTGGCCCGCCTGTTCTATTGCTACCTGTCGTGTGTGACGGGCAAGCTCGTCTCCAAAGAGCACAGTTCGGCGGCGGCGCACCTGGCAGCCGGTTCGGTGGGAGTGATCGCCCTGCAAGATGTGCTGGAAGCGCTGGCCAGCGACCGCAAGCGAGCCATCGGCAATCTGCTATCGGGCGGCCTGGCGGCGACACTCGAAACGCTGGGGACGTTTCAGCACGTCAAGGCGTGGGAGCGCGAATTCGCTTCGGTACACGATGAGGCGGTCTGGCATCTATATCGCCTGCTGTGGGAACTGTCGGCGGAGACACAGCCGGAACTGTCGCTGGAGCGTCGTCACGCTTTGCTGGAAAACCTGCTGGCGGCGGCGCGCGATCCCCGGCAACAGCCCGCGGCGCGGGTGGCCCTGGTAGTGCGGCTGTTCCAGTTCTTGCTGGCGATCCGCCTGGCACCGCTTCTTCCGGCGTTGCGCGAGCAAGGGGTGTTGCAGGCATGACTGCCGAGATCGCCATTCAGACGGTCAATCTGTCCAAGACGTTCGGTCGGCGAGGCCGCAAGCGGATTGAAGCGGTCAAACACCTCAACCTGGAAGTGCGCGCGGGACAGGTCTACGGCTTCCTGGGGCCGAATGGCGCGGGCAAGTCCACGACGATCCGCATGTTGCTCGACCTCATCCACCCCACGGCTGGCGACGTGTATCTGTATGGACAACATGTGCACCGCCATCACGAGGTTTTGCGGCGGGTGGGGGCGCTGGTGGAGGGGGCGACGTTCTACAATTTCCTGAGCGGGCGCAGAAACCTGGAAGTGCTGGCGCGCACGGCCAACTGCTACGATCCCCGCCGCATCGAGCAGTTGCTGGAGCAGGTGGGGCTGGCCGAACGCGCCAATCAGCGCGTCAAAGGATACTCGACAGGCATGAAGCAACGCCTGGGGCTGGCCGCTGCGCTGCTGAGCGACCCCGATCTGCTGATACTTGACGAACCGACCAACGGTCTCGACCCCGGCGGGATGCATGAAATCCGCACCTTCATTCGCCGGCTGGTGGACGAGCAGGGCAAGACGGTCTTCCTATCCAGTCATCTGCTTGGCGAGGTCGAGCAGGTATGCGACCGGGTGGCGATCATCAACCTGGGCGAAATCGTGCGCGAAGGGGCGGTTGACGAATTGCTGGCGGGCAAGAGCACCCTGCGCGTGGAGGCCCGGCCTTTGCAACGGGCCGCCGAAGTATTGCGCGAGCATTGGCCGGTTGTCACCAACGAGACGTGGCTGACCGTCAGTGCCGCTCACGAAGACTCGCCCCATGTCGTCCGCCGCCTGGTGGAGGCTGGCGTAGATGTCTATCAGGTCGCGGCGCAACGTCAGACGCTGGAAGAGTACTTCCTGGCAGTGGTGCGGGAGAAGGTGGGCCATGCGTAACCTGTTCCGTGCCGAATGGATCAAAATCGCGGGCAATCGCTGGGTCGCTGGCTGCCTGATCTGGATTTTCCCGCTGGGTGCCCTGGCATTCCTGGCGGTGGCCGGGCTGGTGTTGGCGCTGTCGTCGTCGGCGCGGGCCAGTCTGCGCCAGGACGAGGCCATCTTGTGGACGGAACAGGCGATCAGCATGTGGAACTTCCCGAACAACCCCGTCGGGCGGCTGATCCTGCTCGGCTTCACGGCGGTGGTCTTCGCCGGAGAGTATCAGTGGCAGACCTGGAAGAACGTGGTGCCGCGCAACCGGCGCGCCGCGCTGATCCTGGTCAAGTTCCTGGCGCTGGGCGCGTTCGTTGTCCTGGCCTTTTCGCTGATGTCCGCGCTGTGGACGGCAGGCTGGGCGGTGCTGACGCGCATTGCAGACGTGTCCTACGGCCCGCGCGTCACCTGGGCGGTGCTGCGAGACTTCGGAGAGGACTACGCCCTGGCGGCAGGACTGGCCTTCACCTCGACGGTGATTGCCGCGGGCTATGCGGCCCTGGCGGCGATGGTCACCCGTTCGATCCTGGGGGGTGTCATCATCGGCTTCGCCCTGACTTTCGTCGAGAATCTCTCCATCGTCGCCCTGATGTTGATCGGCTGGTTCCTGGATATTCCCAGAATCGTGCATCTGTATCGGCTCACGCCGGGTTACAACCTGATCAACGTGGCAAGCTGGATCAATAACAATGCGCCGAATACCATGCGCCCCTTCGAGGAAGGCAAGTATTCCGGCATTGTCTTCTCCGATAGCCTGGGGTTCTCGGTGGGGCTTCTGGCGCTGTGGGTGTTCGGTCTGATCGCGCTGACGATCGCTCTCTTTCAGCGCCAGGACATCACTTCCTGAAAGGCGCAGTGCCCAGGTAATCCCTCATGGCCGACCAACCGCTCTTCGACGAACAGACGCTGCGCAAGCTGGAACGGCTGACCATCCTGGCCAATCGGGTGCGCGCCGGGGCTATCAAGGGGCAGCGGCGTTCGACCAGGCGCGGCACCAGCATCGAGTTTGCTGACTATCGCCCCTATGTGCGCGGCGACGACCTGCGCCGGGTGGACTGGAATATCTACGCCCGCCTGCAGCGCCCGTTCATCAAACTGCTGGAAGACGAAGAAGACCTGGCCGTGCACCTCATCCTGGACGCTTCGGCCAGCATGGACTGGCCGCGCACGGGCGAGCGCGATCAGCATAAGTATCTCTACGCCCGGCGACTGGTGGCAGGACTGGCCTATATTGCCCTGGGAGGGGGAGATCAGGTCACCATCGCGACGGTGCGCGGTGACGGAATGGCGCTGTGGGGGCCGTGGCGCGGGCGCGGGCGGGTGCTCGATCTGCTCGGCTGGTTGCAGAGCAGTCACACGCGGGGCATGGTACGCCTGGACGACGCGCTAACCGTCTATGCGCGGCGCGTGGCGCGGGCGGGGGTGTGCATCGTGGTCTCCGACCTCATGTCGCCGGAGGGCTACGAGGATGGCTTGCGGGCCTTGCAGGGGCGCGGACACGAAGTCACCCTGATCCAGGTGCTCTCGCCCGATGAAGTAGACCCTCCGCTCGCTGGCGATCTGAAGCTGGTAGATGTGGAGACAGGGATGGCGCAGGATGTGACGGTAGACGAAGCCATGAAACGACTGTATGTGCAGCGATTGCAGGCATGGCAGGCGGAGATCGGGACTTTGTGTGCGCGGCGCGGCATCCATTTCGTTCCCCTGGTGACCAGCACTCCCTGGGAGCAGGTGATCTTGACCCAACTGCGCCGGGCACGTGTGGTGCAATGATGACGGCCAGAGCATCCCTGTCAGTCCGAGTGGCGTTGCTGTTGATCCTGCTGGGCGCGTTCGCGTTGCGGCTGTGGAATGTGGGCGAGCCGAGCGTCTGGCACGACGAGGGCTGGTCTATCCGCGCCATTCGCGACCCGATCAACACCCCAGACGACAACACGCCTCCGCTCTACTACATGACGCTACACCTGCTGTGGCGCGGCGCAGGCGATTCCCCGCTGGCGTTGCGCTATGGCTCGGTGTGGCTCGACGTACTCACCGTGGCCCTGGCCGCGCGCGTGGTGCGGCGCTGGGCAGGCGAACACGCCGCGTTGCTGACGGCGGCATTGCTGGCGCTGTCACCGCTGTTGTGGGCCTACGCCCGCGAAATCCGCGCCTACGTCGCCGTGCCGCTCTTGACGGTACTGCTGCTGGCATTGACCGAGCGCCTGCTCGCCGACCCGGTGCGGCGTCGGTATTGGGGTGCAGTGTGGCTGGCGGAGCTGATCTTGCTCTACACGCACAACCTGAGCGTGCCGGTCGTCGCCTGGCTGAACCTGGTGATAGGCATCGCCTGGCTGACCAGTCGGCGCTGGCGCTGGCTGGCAACCTGGGTGGCAGGCCAGGCGATCGTGTTGCTGGCCTATCTGCCGTGGGTGCTGGGGCAATCGCCCAGCGGCACGCCGATTAACACGCCGCCGCGCTTCTCTGCCGGGCTGGTCTGGGATATCTGGCGCGGCTATTTCGCGCCGCTGCCGGCGATGATCGGGCGGGAGCGTGCGGTCGAGATCGGTAGCGCCGTGCTGGGGGTGGCGCTGCTCGCCGCGATCGTGGTCACACTGCGCTGGAATCGGCGGCGACCGGCGCTGCTGGCGCTGTCGCAGGCTGTGTTGCTGCCCGCCCTGGCGACGCTCGAACTGCAGGCGGCGCACATAGACTTTCATCCGCGCTACTATGTGGCAGGCGTTCCGGCCACGATGATCGTGCTGTCCCTGGCCGCGCATTCGCTGCCGGGCCGCGAGGACCTGGCGCGACTGGGAGGGCCAGTGGTGCTGGCCCTGACGACTGGTCTGGGTGCGGCGAGCTTTGTGGCCCTGTTCGATACGCCTGCCTATCAGCACGACGATTTCCGCGCCATCGCCGCCCATTATGCGACGCTGCCAGCGGACGCGGTGATTGTGATCCCCTATGGCTGGGAACCGGCGCTGGAGGTGTATTACGCGGAGAAAATGGGGATCGCGGCGCACATCCTGGGCATAGACCTGCACAGCAGCGCCGACGAAGTGATTCGAGCCATCAATCAGGCCCTGCAAGAGCATGGCGCTCCGCTGCCCGTGGAATTGCTGACCTGGTTTCAGTTGCCCGCCGACGTGCGCGGCATGTATCCTTGCCTGCTGGAAGCGGCGGGGCGACGGACGGGATCGGTCACAGTGCAGGGGTTGGTCACGACTGCCTATGTGCTCGAACGACCGCTGACTTTTGCGCCGGTGAAGGGTGGGGACGCGGAGTACAGGTCGCTGACGCTGAGTCGGGCGGACCTCGCCGGGACGAACAATGTCTGTCTGCGCACGGTCTGGACTTCGACGGCGCGCAGCGGCGAAGACTGGCGACTCTCGGCGCGGCTGGTGACGCTCGACCCGCCCGGCTGGACGCTCGCCCGCAGCGATAGCGATATTCGCGACGACGAGCAGGTGCCAACCTCATCCTGGGAGGCCGGGCATAGAGGCGAGGCGTTCAGCCTGCTGCGTTTTCCGGCGGGCGCGCCGCCCGGCGAATACGCGGTGCAGACGGTGCTCTTCAGCGCCGAACACCTCGACGGGGCCGATCGGCTGGTGAACGGCGTCCCGGCGGGGCGGACGCTGGCCCTGGCAACGGTGACCTTGCGCGCACCCGCGCCCATGACGGGTGAAATACCTCCGCCGCTGGTCACTCCGGCGGAAGGGATCGCGCTGGTGGGGCACGACGCGCGGGGTGGGGCGCTCAGCGCCGGGCAGGAGGTGCGGGTCACGCTGCGCTGGGCAGTCACGCCGACCTGTTGCAACGATCCCTGGGCTGGGGCCACGCTGGTCTTACAGGGCGGGGGCTGGCGTCTGGCACAGCCGGTGCGCGTCTTCGCGCCGTATAGCCTGGACTGGCACGCCTTCCTCGTTCCGGCGGACGTTGAAGGCCCGGCAGCGTTGATGCTGGAAGCGCCCGGCATGGAGCCGGTGACCCTGACGCAGTACACGGTCGAGCGCACCGAGCGTCTGTTCGCACCTCCGCCGTTCGATGTGCCCGTGCGTAGTGAATTCGTGGGCGTGGCCGCCCTGGAGGGTTTCAGCGTAGCGCAGACGACCGTCTCGCCGGACGAAACGCTGGAGCTGACGCTGGTCTGGCGGGTCACGGGGACGCCGACGACCTCGTACCGCGTCTTCACGCACCTGCTCAACGAAAGCGGGCGTGTCATTGCACAGCACGACGACGTGCCGGTCAGTGGTGCGCGTCCTACTACCGGCTGGGTGCCGGGTGAGTACCTGCTCGATACCTATCATCTGGTTTTCAACGACGAAGGACGACAGTATCGCGGTCCGGCGCGCCTGGAGGTGGGCTTCTACGACCCGCAGACCGGCGCGCGGGTGCCTGTCGTCGGCGGTGCCGATCATGTGGTGCTGCCGGTAGAGATTACGGTCGAATAACATGTCGCTGCTCACCCCGCTGGCACTGGCTCTGTCCGCGCTGGCGCTGCCGATCATCATGCTCTATATGCTGCGCCTGCGCCGGATCGAGCTGCCGATCTCCAGCACCTTCCTGTGGCAGCAACTGGTGCGCGACCGCGAGGCCAACGCCCCCTGGCAACGTCTGCGCTTTAGCTGGCTGCTGGTGTTGCAGTTGCTGGCGTTGCTGGCGCTGGTGCTGGCTCTGGCGCGGCCATTCGTGGCGATCAGCACCATCAGCACGGGGCGTCTGGTGCTGTTGCTGGATGCGTCGGCCAGCATGGGCGCGACCGATGTGTCGCCCAGCCGCTTCGCACGCGCCCGCGAGATTGCCCTCGAACTGGTGGACACATTGGGGCAGGACGACACGATGACGGTGATCCGGGTGGGGGCGGTGCCAGAAGTGCTGGCGGCGGCCTCGCGCGATAGGGTGGTCTTGCGCCAGGCCATCCGCGACGCTGTCCCCAGCGATAGCAGCGCCGACTGGCAAGCCGCCCTGACGCTGGCCGCGGCGGGTGCGGTCGGTGTGAGCGACCTGAAGGTGGTCATCATTTCCGACGGCGGGTTGCCTTCTAACCTGCCGCCCGTGCCCGGTGAGGTGCGCTACGTGCCAGTAGGCGAACGGGGCGACAACCTGGCTATCTCGGCCCTGGCGGTGTCGGCGCTGCCTGGGCAGGCCCCCCAACTGTTCGCGCGGCTATCCAACCATGGCGATGAGGATGCCGAGGTCATTCTCGACGTGCGGCTAGATGGCAGCGATGTGCTGTATACGGCGCGGCGCTACACCGTGCCCGCGCAGGGCTACGTAGACATCTTCGATGTAGAGCTGCCGTCATCCTTTCAATCGCTGGCGGCGCGGCTCACTCTGCCCGCGCGGGCAGGGGAGCGGGACTATCTGCGCGCCGATAACAGCGCCGTGGCCGTGCGCGAGCGTCGGGGGGCGGGGCGTGTGTTACTGGTGACCGACGAGAACCTGTTCCTGGAGCAGATTTTCCGCAGCCTGCGTGGGGTGGAACTGTATCAGGTGGCCTCGACGGACGCATTGCCCTCACAGCCTTTCGATCTCTATGTCTTCGACCGCGCGCTGCCGCCGACGTTGCCAGAGGGCGATCTGCTGCTGATCGATCCGCCGCTGAGCACGTCGTTTTTCCAGATAGGGGCGGAGTACGCGCCCGCAGGAGTCGTACAGGTCAACCCGGAGGATGCGCGGATGCGCAACCTGGGGCCGTATATGGAGCAGGTGCATATCGCCCGCATACGCGCGCTGAGCGAGATCGGCTGGGCGACGGTGCTGGCCGAAGTAGACGGCTATCCGCTGGTGGTGGCGGGCGAGGTCGGGACGCGGCAGGTGGCGATCTTGCCCTTCGATGTGCGCTATCCGAACACCGACATGGTGTTGCAGCCTGCTTGGCCTATTCTCATGGCGGAACTGGCGGCCTGGTTCTCGCCGTCCCGCATTACCGACGCTTCGGCGAGCCTGCCGCCGGGCGCGCCGGTGACCGTGCGTTTCCTGGGCGATGCCGACGAAGCCGTGATCCGCCGACCGGACGGGCGTAATGTGGGGCTACGAGCTGAGACCAGCACTGCTGTCTTCGCCGACACGCTGCAGCCAGGGCTGTATACGGTGACACTGCGCGACGACGGACAAGACATGGACAGCGAGCAGTTCGCCGTCAACCTCTTCGATCCTGCCGAAAGTCAGATTGCGCCGCGCGCCAGTATCACCGTGGGCACGACCGAAGTGAGCCAGAATGCCCGTCAGGAGACCGGGCGACGGGAGTACTGGCCCGTGGCGGCGGCGATCGGGTTGCTCCTGCTGCTGGTGGAATGGGGGGTCTATCAGCGATCGCTGCGCCGCACGCCGCGCCTGGTATTGACCAGACCAGGAATGCGGAAGATCGGCGGTCGGTGGGAGCGCGGCTGGCGCTTGGGGCGGGCGCGTCGCCGAGGCAGGGTGAGCGGATGAGCGTCACGAACCCCGCTGCGCTGTGGTTGCTGGCCCTGTTGCCCGTGGTAGCAGCCCTGGGCTGGCCGCGGCTGGCCTATCGTCGGCTGCGCGACGCTACGAGCCTGGCGATACGGTTGCTGATCGTCCTGTTGCTGGTGCTGGCGTTGGCCGGGTTGCAGCGGCACCGCATGGCGGACAAGCTGGCGGTAGTGTTCCTGCTCGACGTATCCGACAGCGTGTCGCCCGCCCAGCAGAGCGCCGCGGTGGAGTATGTCCGCCGCGCGGCGGAAGCGATGGGCGAGCAGGATCAGGCGGCGGTGATCGTCTTTGGGGCAGATGCGCAGGTGGAAGTGCCGATCACCGATCGGCTGGAACTGGTGCAGATCGGGGCGAACCCTGGGCGGCGCAACACGAACCTGGCCGAGGCGATGCGCGTTGGGTTGGCGCTGTTCCCCGCCGATACGGCCAAGCGCATGGTGATCCTCAGCGATGGCGTGCAGACGGTGGGCGACGCGGAGCAGGTGGCGCGATTGGCCGCTGCCAGTCAGGTACAGATCGATCACGTGGCGCTGGCCCCTCAGCAAGCGTTGCAGGGAGTGGGGCCGGAGGTGCTGGTCGCGGCGGTGGACGTGCCGGCGCTGGTCAACCAGGGCGAGCGCTTTTCGGTGACAGTCACCCTGGCGACGAACCGGCTGGACTCCGGCGTCGAGGTGCGCGTGCTGTCGCGCGGGCGCATCATCGAACAGCGAGAACTGGTATTGCAGCCCGGCCTGACCAACACCGTCTTCGAAGTGACGGCTGCACAGCCGGGGTTCGTGGACTTCGATGTCGTGGTCGAGCCGCGCGGCGCGGATACGTTCTACCAGAACAATCACCTGGCCGCTTTTACGGAGGTGATCGGCGCACCGCGCGTGTTGCTGGTGGCCTCGGAGGGGCGCGAGATCGCCTCGCTGCGGACGGTGCTCGCTGCCTCTGGGCTGCAGGTGGACGTGCAGGGGCCGCGCGACCTGCCCATTGGGCTGGCTCCGCTGAGCAGCTACGACTGCGTGATCCTGGCCAATGTTTCCGCGACAGAACTCTCCGCCGAGCGCATGGCCTACCTGCAGGCCTACGTGCGCGACCTGGGGCGCGGGCTGGTGGTCATCGGCGGGCCAGACAGCTTCGGCGTGGGCGGCTATTTCGAAACACCGCTGGAAGAGACGTTGCCGGTGGAGATGCGCCTGCGCGATCAGCAGCGCGTGCCACAACTGACCATGCTGTTCGTGCTCGACCGGTCGGGCAGCATGGAGCTTTCCAGTTCGGGCGGCGTGTCCAACCTGGAACTGGCCAAGGAAGCAGTAGTGCGCTCGTTCGACCTGCTCAACAACAACGATCGCACCGGCGTGGTGTCGTTCGATGTCAGCGCCTACTATGTGGTGGAGCTTCAGCCAGTGGGCGACGCAGTCAACCGGCAGCGCCTGCGCGATCTGGTGGGGTCGCTGCGACCGGGCGGCGGCACCAACATCCGCCAGGCGGTTCTCTCCGCGGATCAGCTATTGCGCAACGATCCCTCGGAACTCAAGCACATCATCCTGTTGACCGACGGCGGGGCCGATCCCAGCGGCATTGCGCTGGCCGTTGACCGCATGTACGAGAATTACGGCATCACAACTTCGGTGGTGGCGGTGGGGCAAGACTATGCCCGCTGGCTGGAGGAAGTGGCGCGGGCCGGGCGGGGGCAGTTCCATCTGGCGCTCGATGTGAGCACCATTCCAGCGATCTTCACCGCCGAAACCTTGCTGGCCACGCGGGCTTACATCCAGGAAGAGCCGTTCGTGCCGACCGTCTCGGCCCCCTCTCACCCGATCCTGGGTAGCCTGAGCAGCACGCCGCCGTTGCGAGGCTACGTGGCGACCAGTGCCAAAGAGCTGGCAACGGTCATCTTGCGCGGGCCGCAAGACGATCCGATCCTGGCGGCCTGGCAATATGGGCTGGGGCGCGCGGTAGCTTTCACCTCGGATGCCACCTCGCGTTGGGGGGCGGACTGGATTGGCTGGGAGGGCTACGACGAGTTCTGGAATCAGGCCGTGCGCTGGACGATGACTCGCGGCAACACCGCCAACGTCGAGACTACGGTGCGCGAGCGGGGACAGGAAGCCGTGGTGAGCGTGGCGGCGCGCGACAGGCAGGGGGGCTTTCTCAACGGGTTGGTCTTGCAGGCGGCAGTGGTCAGCAGCGACCTGACGACGACGGTGATCCCGTTGCAGCAGATCGCGCCGGGGCAGTACGAAGGCACCTTCACGCCGACTGGCGAGGGGGCCTATTTCATCACCGTGGCGGGCAGCACTGCCGAGACGGATGAGACCCTGACGCCGCAAACCGTCATGCAGACGGCAGGGTGGGTGCTGGGCTACTCCCCCGAATATGCGCTGCGCGACGTGGGGGCATCTGGCAAGAGCGGCCAGGCGCTGTTGCAGTCTCTGTCTCAACTGACCGGTGGTGGATCGCTGGCCGATCAACCGGCTGCCGCTTTCGCCCATAACCTGCGCCAGGAACGGGCTGCCCAACCGCTGTGGCCGTATCTGGTGGGGGCGGCGCTGTGGCTGTTGCCGGTAGATGTGGGCATCCGGCGGCTGGTGGTGACGCGCGGCGACCTGTCCCGCCTGGCGGGCTGGCTGCGCCTGCGTCGCGCCGAGCCGTTCGCGGAAAGTCGGCCTGAGCACATGGATCGCCTGCTGGGGGCCAAAGAACGTGCCCGCCGCCAGCGCGTCAGCGAGGGCGGAGCACCCCCGCAACCCGGCGAGCGCCCTGCCGCGCCGTCAGAGCGTCCATCGCGACGCATTCCCAGGGTTCCAGCAGAACCTCCTGCGCCGCAGGAAAGCCTGGCTGCCCGTCTGTTGCAGCGCAAGCGCGTTGAGCGCAACCAGCAGGACCAGGACGAAACCGACTCATGAAACCCTATGCCACCGGGATGCCCCGCCGCGCTATCAAGAGATTGAGCGTGTGTCTGGCTTTGCTGGCGCTGTGGGGCTGCAACCTGTCGCGGGCCGGACACACCACACCTGACGTCTCTCCCTCACCTGCCGACCCCGCCAGCGGCTGGATGGTGATCGCACCAGGGATCGAGGTGCGCGAGATGGCTTTGCCAGTCGCTTCGCTGCTGGCGCGGGGCACAATGATCGTGGTGCGCCTCGATCCGGCGACGGTGACGCTGCGCGTGCACTATGTACCGGGCGAGGCCCGTTCGCTGGCCGAGTGGCAGGAGGCGTTGCCGGAAGCGCGGATCATCGTCAACGGCGCTTTCTTCGACGAGGCCAATCGGGCGCTGGGGCTGCTGGTCAGCGACGGGCAGGCCTATGGGCAATCGTTCATTGGCTTCGGGGGCATGTTGCAGGTAGACGGGGCGGGGATGCGCGTCCGCTCGCTGGTGACCGAACCCTATCAGGGGGAAGCACTGTGGCAGGCCGTGCAGGCGTTCCCGCTGCTGTTGGAAGGGGGGACGCTGGCCGCACAAGGGTCGGGCTTCGACGAGCGCTCGCGCCGGACGTGGGTGGGACAGGATCGCTTCGGACGGGTGCTCTTCGGGGCGACGCACAACCTGATCGCGCTGGCGGACTTGCAGACGTGGTTGCTCACCGCCGATCTCGACCTGACGATTGCTTTCGCGCTGGATGGGGGAGGTTCGACCGGCATGGCTGTTCGAACTCCCGTCTACCAGCGCACCCTGCCTTCTTTCGACCGGTTGCCCTCCGTGATCGCACTATACACGCCGTAAGTTTTGCTGTAAGATGAGAGGGTTGGCTTTCCCCGATCCCGACAGCAGGTAACCCATGGCCCAGATCGTACAGACCATCCCGACCTACATCCTGACACCCGCCGGTCTGCAGCCGACACCCTACCGGGCGCATTCGCTCAGCGAGGCGGTGCAGTATGAGCCGCGCGGCGTCTATACGGTGGCACGCACCTTTCACGGCGATCATGTCCTGTTGTTCGATGCGCACCTGGACCGGCTTGAACAGTCGGCGCACCTGGTCAATATCCCGCTGAAGCTGGATCGCCCCCGACTGCGGGCGGCCCTGCGCGAACTGTTGCAGCAGGCTGGCTTTCCCGATGCCAAGTTTCGCATCACCGTTTCCTATGAACATCCCGACTGGGTCTACCTGGCGCTGGAACCATTGCAGCCCGTGCCAGAGGCGATCATGCGTGAGGGAGCGCATGTGATCACTACCCCGCTGGTGCGGCCCAATCCGGTGGTCAAGACGACGGACTGGATGATCCTGCGCAAACCCGCCTTCGAGAGCCTGCCGCCGGGCGTATACGAAGCGATTCTGGTGGGGGCGGACGGCTGTCTGCTGGAAGGGCTGTCCAGCAATTTCTACGGCGTGCTGGATGGCGTACTGCGCACCGAAAAAGACCGGGTCTTGCAGGGCATCACGCGCAAGGCTATCCTCACATTGGCCCCGGAGGTGCTGCCGGTGGAACTGCGGGCCGTACACCGCGACGAGGTGCCGCGCCTGAGCGAAGCCATGCTCACCAGCGCCGGGCGTGGCGTGGTGCCGATCACCCGCATTGACGGGCAGCCGGTTGGCGACGGGCGCGTGGGGCCAGTGGTCTCCGAGTTGCGTCGGCGCTACGACGCCTGGACGGAAGAACACATCGAGCCAATCTAACCTGTCAGCGCCTCAGGGGGCGGGTTGTTCGTGCGAGGTCAACCGTTGCAGCACGCGCTTTTCCTGCCTGTGCAGGGCTGACTCTTCGATCTGACGGCGCAGGGCCTGCAGGCGGGGGTAGCCGTCGGAGAATTCGGCGGTCCATTCTTGGGCGAACGAACCGCGTCGGATGGCATCGAGAATGGCTTCCATCTGACGGCTGTAGCGGATTTCGCGGAAGCGTTCCAGGCGCGACAGCATGCCGTAGGCGGCGGTGCGCGAGTGCTGGTCGAGGGTGGGCACAATCCCTTGCCGTGCCCAGCGGGTCAGCAGATCGCCCAGTTCGCCAGACAGGTACAGGCTGGTGCTGACCGCCTCTGGAGGGAAGCCCTCGCGGTTGAGCGTTTCGGCGGCGGTCTGCAGGATAGTGAGCAGCGCGGGCAGGACAGCCTGATGGGTGAAAAGGTCGAGTTCGGCTTCTTGCTGAAAGGTGAGTTCGATGGCTCCCTGGCGCAGTGCGCCGAGCGCTTTGGCGATGGCCAGCACCCGCGCCCATGCCTGCCCTGAGGCATCCTGAGCCACACCCACGAAGCTGAAGAAGCCCGATCCGTCCACGAAGCTTTCGCGCACCCGCGCCGCCATCGCCTGCGGCGCAACCAGCACTACGTCCACAAAGGGTGGCGGCTCGATGAACCCGAATGCCACATTGTAGCCGGAGGCGAAGACCAACACGTCTCCCTGGCGCAGCCCAAAGGCAACATCCTGCAGGTAGACGTGCGGGGCGATCTCGTCGGGCAGGGTGAGCAAGAGCACGTCGGCGCGTTCAGTCGCGTCGGCAATGGAGGTGACTTCGAACCCATCACGGTAGGCCTGTTCCGCGTATTCATCGTCACGATTGCCAACCAGTACCCCGAACGCACTGTCACGCAGGTTGAGGGCGAAGGCTCGTCCCATTTGCCCGTAGCCCAGCACTGCGATGCGGCGCGGGATCAGCAGAGCCAGATCGGCATGTGACTCGCGGTAGATGACAGTCATTGTGGCGGCCTCCGCAGGGAATGCGAAATCAGGATTGGGCCACCGGCCCACCATGCAGGGCATTCTACTGCGAGGGGGAAGACCTGTCCACTGAAATTGCGCCGCAGCGCAACAGCGCGGTAGTGGCTGCGTATATCATAGATAGTAGGGGTGAACGTCAGTTCGACCAGGTAGGGTGAACCTGTGAGTGAGGACAGCGATTCCCTGTGGGTGCAGCGAACGCTGGCGGGCGATCCACAGGCCTTTGGGGAACTTGTTCGGCGCTACGAACGGGACGTGTTCAACCTGGCCTACCGTATGCTGAACGAGCGGGGAGAAGCCGAGGACGCAGCGCAGGAAGCGTTCATGCGCGCCTACGTCAATCTCGACCGCTATGATCCGGAGCGACCTTTTAAGACCTGGTTGCTTTCCATCACATCTAATCATTGTATAGACCGGCTACGCCGGCGGCGGCTGACCTGGCTGTCGCTGGAAGAACCCTTGCCGCCGCATCCAGCGCTCACCAGCGACATCCCTGGCCCGGAAGAAGCATTGCTCACCAGCGAGCGCAATCTGCTGGTGCAGGAGATGCTCGCCGACCTCAGCCCGGAGTACCGCCTGGCCGTGATCTTGCGTTACTGGTATGACCTGTCGTATGCGGAGATTGCCGAGATGCTGGGTACTACCGAGAGCGCGATCAAGAGCCGCCTGTTTCGCGCCCGGCAGGCTTTGGCCGATTACCTGGAGTCCCGACCTGTGTCCAGTCTCGACCCCGTGCTGGAGAATTCGTGATGGCTCGCGATGAGATCAAACTCCAACAGCAGATGAACCGCGCGCTCGATGGCGAACTGGCCGATCAGGAGTTGGCCATGCTGCAAGCCCGTCTTCAGGAGAGCGCCGAAGAAATCACGCGCTGGGAGCGGCTGCGCAAAACCGATGAGTTGCTGCGCACTACGCCGCTGGTTGCGCCGTCGCGCGGTTTTGCAGAGCGAGTCATGGCGGCCATCCTCAGTATGCCCATGCCCGAATTTGCACGGCGCAGCCGTGGCCTGGGGCTGGCGCTGGGGCTGCTGGTAGCCGCATTGCTGGCCGTGCCCGTGCTGTGGGCGGTGCTGTTTGTCTTCGTGAGCGTGATCACCAACCCGGACGCCCTGGCATCCGTCCTGCAGACCATTCTGGACGCCGCGGGATATGTGGCCGGGCTGCTCACCAGCCTGGTGGACCAGGCACAGACGTTGACGGGAGACGTAGCACTCCTGGGGGGACTGCTGGCGGCTGTGCTGGCGATGGCCGCCTTGTGGGTCTGGTTGATTCGGCGAGTGACGGGAGGGCGGGGCGCATTCGCCCGCCGTCCCAAGCCGTAGCACAGCGGGCACTGTGAAAGAGAGTACATCATGCCGGCGAACATCATCCGACCGCGTAAGGGGCTGTGGTTCGGGGCGCTGTTGGCGTTGGCGCTACTGTTGAGCGCCTGCCAGTCCACGGCCAAAGACCTGGGCGGTTTCAGCCTGAATTCTGCCTACACGCTCACTGCTGGCGAGACTCGCTCCGGTGACCAGGTGGTCGTGGCGCAGGATATCACGCTGGAGCCTGACAGCAGCGTGGCAGGCGACATCACGCTCATGGGCAGCCAGGTGACGGTTCGCGGACAGGTGGACGGCGACGTGATCGTCGTCGCCGACCGCTTTGTCCTGGGTGACGAGGCCGATATCAGCGGCAATCTGGTGGTGTGCGCCAAGGAGTTTCAGCGCGGCGCTGCGGCACAGGTCGGCGGGACGATCAAGGAAGAGTGCGCGCGCAGCAGTCGGGTGAGTGTCGCCAAAGCCGTTGACTCCGGTTGGGCCACGTGGCGCGATAGCTTCTGGTTCCGCCTGGGCACGGCAGTAGCGGGTGCCCTGTTCTTCGGGGCGTTGTCAGCGCTGCTCACGGCGATTTTCCCGCGTCCGCTGGGACGCATGGCTGCTTCCATCTACCGCGCGCCAGCGCTGGCGGGCGGCGTCGGTTGCCTGACCATCCTGCTGGCGCTGGGTGTGTCTGCCGTGTATGGGCTGTCGTTGTTATTGGTATTGCCGGTCGTTCTGTTGCCTATCGTCTTGCTGGGATGGCTGGCGCTCGGCCTGCTCGCCATGCTGGGCTGGGTGGCGCTGGCACAGCCAACGGGAGTCTACGTGTTGCAGCGCCTGGGCCTGGAGCGGCAACCGCCCATGCTGACAGCAGGGGTAGGCGGGGTCGTGCTGGCGCTCCTCTTGCGAGTGTGGGGCATCTTCTGGTTCACGGCCTGGATCGGGCTGATCGTGGGGGCAGCGCTGGCTTCGGTAGGGCTGGGAGCGGTCATCCTCACCCGCGCAGGCAGCCGACCCTACGCGCCGCGCGAATCGCCGACCGGGGGCTGACGAACGTCGGCGGCTGCGTGGTGAGCGCTTCACTCGCGCTCGTAGACGGCGATCATGCTGATCAACGTCGCCCGCGTGAACTGATTGACCTGACGCAGCGTTTCGCCCCAGGTGGCAGCCGGGCGGGCGGTGTTGGTTTCGGCCAGTTGGACCACGGCTTCGATCAGGAAATCCACGAAGTAGAAATATCCCTGTAGCGCCTGCGACAGCGACATCCCCTGCCCTTTGAGTAAGCGCCCATAGTTGGTGCCGACGTCCTGTGCCACCTGTATTCCGGCGGCAGAGGTCGGATTGGCCAGGTGATCGATCAGCGCGTCCATCAACCGCAGTCCCTGGCGGCGCATGGTCTCGCGCGCTTCGGGGCTGAGCCACTGATACCAGGGATGGTGCATCAATTTCTCGCGGTCGCCGATTTCGAGACGGGCGCGGCCCAGAGCGCTCTGCACCAGCACCTGAGCTTCGGTGGGCGGGGTGATGCGATGCTTGGCCAGCCACTGTTCCAGGTCGGCTCGCCGGAAGCGTCGGTGACCGCCGGGGGTGCGCCGGAAGGGGAGTTCGCCTCGCTCGGCCCAGTTGCGAATGGTGGCTGGATGCACCCCGATGATCCGCGCGGCCTCGCCCAGGCTCACCCATTCTGAGGGATCGCTTTCCGGAGGGCGTGGAGTCGCGTTGCGCTGCTGGTTCATCGGCCTCTTTCTCTTGGGAACACACCAGTAGCTGCTGCTGCAATTCTACAGCATATCCACCGGATCGAGGTCTATGATCCACTCTTCGGGGAAATCGAGCGAGCCGAGCAGGGCAGGCAGATTGGTGCCGCGCAGCACCAGATGCCAGCGATACAAATTGTTGCGGCGGGCGAAGAAGCACGGTGTGGGGCCGATGATTTCGGTGGCGGTGAACTGCCCGCTGGCGATGCGCCCCTCCAGCAACAGCCGTGCCCGCTGAGCTTCAGCTTCGGCGCGATCCGCGGTGGGATACTGGAAGATGAAACGGGCCAGGCGCCGGAAGGGCGGGAAGCGCTGATCGAGGCGGTGCGCCAGCTCCTGCTGGTAGAAGCTGACGTAGTCGTGCCGGGCAGCGGCGCGGATGGCGTAGTGATCGGGTTGATAGCTCTGCACCACCACGCGCCCGCCCAACGGACCGCGGCCAGCCCGCCCGGCTACCTGCGTGAGCAACTGAAAAGTGCGCTCCGCAGCGCGATAGTCGGGCAGGCCGAGCGCTGTGTCGGCGGAGATCACCCCAACCAGCGTCACCTGGGGCAGGTCCAGCCCCTTGGCGATCATCTGCGTGCCGATGAGAATATCTGCCTGGTGTTCGGCGAAGGCGCGCAGGATGGCGTCGTGCGTGGCTCCGGCGCTGATGGTGTCTGCATCCCAGCGGATGGTGCGGGCCGCCGGGAATTCGCTGCGCACGGCGGATTCGATCAGTTCGGTACCCTGGCCGAAGTGCCGGATGCGCTGACTGCCACAGGCCGGACAGACCGTGATGTGCGCAGTGGTGTAGCCGCAGTAGTGACAGATGAGCGCCTGGCGCGGGCTGTGATAGGTCAGGGGCGTGCTGCAGCGCGGGCACGTGGCAATATAACCGCAGTCGCGGCACAGGATGAAGGTAGCCGTCCCGCGCCGATTGAGGAACAGGATCGCCTGCTCGCGGCGAGCCAACACTTCTTCCAGGGCGGTGTGCAGCAAACGGCTGAAGATGCTGCGGTTACCTGCGCGCAATTCGGCCCGCATGTCCACGACCTGTACGGCGGGCAGTTCGGCATAGACGGCATCCGCGGCGTCGGTCGGATGATAGCGAGCCTGCGGGGCGTTGAGGCGGCGCGTCAGTTCGGCGATGCGCTCGCGGTGCGCGATCACACGGTCGGGCAGGGTGAGGAGCTGAAAGTCGCCCCGTTCGGCGCGGAAATAGGTCACCACGTCGGGAGTAGCGCTGCCAAGCAACACGGTGCCGCGCGTCAGGCGCATCAGCGCGATTGCTGTCTCGCGGGCGTGATAGTAGGGCGGGGCAATGGGCGGCGACTGCTTGTAACTGTCGTCGTGCTCTTCGTCCAGGATGACCAGACCCACATCCGGCAGCGGCATGAACAACGCCGAGCGCGTGCCGACGATCACGTGAATATCGCCGGAACGTGCCCTGCGCCAGGTGTCGTAGCGCTCACCAGGGGATAGTTCGCTGTGCGCTACTGCCACCCGTCCAGGAAAACGCGCGGCAAAGCGGCGTATCGTCTGTGGGGTCAGCGCGATTTCCGGGACCAGCACGATGGCCTGACGGCCCTGCGCCAACGCTCGCTCGACGGCTCGCAGATAAATCTCCGTCTTGCCGGAGCCAGTCACACCGTGCAGCAGGAAGACGCCGCTTTGTTCGGCTGGCGGTGAGATTTCGCCCCAGTGGATCGTATCCATGTAGCGCTGAATGGTTTCCCAGACGCGCTGCTGTTCGCGCGTGAGCGGGGGGGCGACGGTCGGGACGAATTCCTGCCCGGCCAGCGGATCGCGCACGACCTCGGTCTCGCCCAGGCGGATCAGATCGTCCTCGGCCAGGCGCTTGAGATGAGAAAGCTGCGTGCCAGTAGCGGCGTAGATTTCGCGCACAGGGACTGGTTCGCTCGCCTGGGCCAGATAGTGCAACACAGCCAGATAGGGCGCGCCGCCGCGCAGTTCGATGATGCGCTCGACGGTCTCTGCGGGGCTGCGCAACAGTTCCACCATGGATGGCTCGACCCAGCGCCGCACCGTACCTGCTTTCTCCAGCT
>DDBP01000040.1 GCA_002332795.1 Anaerolineales bacterium UBA2029
ACATCGAAAGACACGCCGTCCAGCGCCTTGACGCCCGGAAACGCTTTATGGATGTCTATCATACGTAACAGATATTCACTCATTGTCACCTCTTCAGCGCGGCGGAGCGGCTGATTCGCGCACAATCAAAGAGGGAGCCAGCGAAACGTGGGCCTGCTCCAACGGTTCACCCTGAATCAACTTCAGCAACATCTCGATGCCAATGCGCGCCATTTCTTCGAGGGGCTGACGAACGGTAGTCAGAGGGGGCGTGACGTGTCGGCTGAGTTCGATATCGTCCACCCCTACCAGCGAGATATCCTGGGGCACGCGCAGTCCTCGCTCGACAGCCGCGTGAATAGCCCCGATGGCCATGCGGTCGTTACTGACGAATACCGCCGTGGGACGCACAGGCTCATCGAGGAGCTGATGCATCGCTCGATACCCCTCGTCCGAACACCATTGACTGGGGTTCGTCGAGAGATACTCGTAGTCCAGCCCTGCCTCGCGAATGAACTGCCGGTACCCTTCGACACGATCTTGCGCCGAAAGGGCGCTGGCAGGGCCAGACAGATGCGCAATGCGCCGATGGCCCAGATCATAGAGGTATTGCATCGCCAGCCGCGCCACGGCGAAGTTGTCCACATTGCAGAAGGGGCCGCTGAAAGTCTCGCGCACGCGATCAATGGCCACCACGGGGATCGTCACGTCGCGCAGCAGATTTCCGTTCTGCAGGGCGTTGGCCGTTTGCACCAGCAGAATGCCATCGCCCAGGCCACTGGTCAGCAGGCGCACCCCTTCTGCCTCGCGCAACTCGTCTTCGTGTGTGTTCAGCACCAGCACGCTGTAACCGTGTTCGCGGGCGATATTCTCGACGGTGTCTACCAGAGCAGCGAAATGAGGGCTGGTTACGTCGGGGACAACAAAGCCAATCGTCTGCGTGTAGCCGCGGCGCAGCCATTTGGCGATGGGATGCGGGACGTAGCCGAGTTCCTGAATGGCCTGCTCGACCTTCAGGCGCGTCTCTTCGGCAATGTACGGCCAGCCACGCACCACATTCGACACCGTGGTGACCGATACACCGGCATGCCTGGCTACGTCGCGCAAAGTCACTTTTTGAGCCATCGAAAATGCCTTACTGAAAAGCCCTAATCTGTACCACAGGACAGCGCTGGCAATGTCGCTGGCCCAAAAGGTGTAAATCGTTTCACAGAACGTTTCTCATATTATGAGCGAACTTCGCGCGCCAGTCAAGCGGGTTATTGAACAGCACCCCGGTTGACGGTTTGCAAGCGTACGGCGGTAGAGTACAATAAGCGGGCGAAAAGAAGCGCACCTTCCGGAACAGTGAGCAGACTGTTCTCCGGCCTGCGAAAGGAGCATATCTCATGGCACGGTCGCGGACTGAGCTGATGGTTGACCGCCTGCGTGAGTTGCAGACCTCCACCACCGATATCGAAGCCTCGGCTGTCGTGAGCATTGACGGTCTGATCATGGCTTCCGCTTTGCCTGCCGACGTCGAAGAGGATCGCGTCTCGGCGATGTCGGCAGCCATGCTCGCCCTTGGCGAACGCATTGCCAGCGAACTGGGGCGCGGCACGCTGGAGCAGGTCTATGTTCGGGGAAGCAGCGGTTTCGTCATCCTCATGTCGGTGGGCGAGGAAGCCGTGCTGACCGCGCTAGTCCGCGAGAACGCCAAGCTGGGGTTGGTCTTCCTGGACATGAAACGGGCTGCCAGCGACCTGGCCAAACTGATATGACCGGCGCTTCGACACAGGCTTCAGCAGCATAGCCACCGCGGGGAGCACACGGCCAGCGCCGTAGTCTCCCCGCCGCTCTTTTTGGCACAAGGAGAAAGCGATCGCATATGCCCAAGTATATCTTCTGCACCGGCGGTGTGGTCAGTTCGGTTGGCAAGGGCGTGACAGCCGCAGCCATCGGGCGGCTGCTCAAGGCGCGTGGGCTGAAGGTGGCCATCCAGAAACTTGACCCCTACCTGAACGTAGACCCTGGCACGATGAGTCCCTATCAGCACGGCGAAGTGTTCGTCACCGCCGACGGAGCGGAGACCGACCTCGACCTGGGACACTACGAGCGCTTCACCGACGAGAACCTCGACCGTACCTGCAACGTCACCACCGGCCAGATTTACGCGGAAGTGATCAGCAAAGAGCGTCGCGGTGACTTCCTGGGCGGCACCATTCAGGTCATCCCGCACATCACCAACGAGATCAAGCGGCGCATCGCTCTGGTGGGCCAGGGCAACAACGCCGACGTGGTGATTGTGGAAGTCGGTGGCACGGTCGGCGACATCGAGGGACAGCCCTTCCTGGAAGCGATCCGCCAGTTGCGCACCGACGTAGGGCGCGAGAATACACTCTATGTGCACGTCACTTTCCTGCCCTACATTGGCGCAACCGGTGAACTGAAGACCAAGCCCACGCAACACAGCGTGCGCGAACTGCGCAGCATGGGCATTCAGCCCCAGGTGATCATCGCCCGCACCGACCACCCTGTCAGCGAAGACCTGACCGGCAAGATCGCTCTCTTCTGCGACGTAGAGCCGCGCGCGGTCATCCCCCTGGAGACCACGGACAACATTTACGCCGTCCCACTCGTCCTGGAAGACGCCGGCCTGGGCGACTACGTGGTCAAGGCGCTGGGACTTCCCGCGACCGCCCCCGATCTGACCGACTGGCGCGACATGGTGGCGCGGATGCGTCAGGTGCACAGGCCACTGCGAGTAGCCATCGTGGGCAAGTACGTCGAACTGCACGACGCCTATATGAGCGTCAAAGAGGCTCTGCTACACGCGGCTGTCGCCCACAACCGCAAGATTGAAATCGTCTGGGTGCATTCCGGTGACCTGGAAAAGGGCAAGCAGTGGGAACTGCTGGAAGACGTGCACGGCATCATCGTGCCCGGCGGCTTCGGTTACCGGGGTGTCGAAGGCAAGATTCAGGCCGCGCACTTCGCCCGCACACGCCGTGTGCCGTACCTGGGTTTGTGCCTGGGAATGCAGGTCATGAGCATCGAGTTCGCCCGTAACGTGCTCGGCCTGGAAGACGCGAACAGCACTGAATATGACAAGACCTGCGCCCATCCGGTCATTGACCTCATGCCAGATCAGCATCATGTCGCTAACCTGGGTGGGACGATGCGCCTGGGAGCCTATCCATGTGCGCTCAGCGCTGGTTCCAAAGCTGCCAGCGCCTACCAGACCAGCCTGATACACGAGCGTCACCGTCACCGCTTCGAGTTCAACAACCGCTACCGTGAGATGTTCGAGCGGCATGGGGCCTGGTTCAGCGGTCTCAGCCCCGACGGGCGGCTGGTGGAGATCATGGAGCTGCGCGACCACCCCTTCATGCTCGGCAGTCAGTTCCATCCGGAGTTTCAGAGCCGTCCCAATCATCCCCACCCGCTGTTCATGGCCTTTGTGGGGGCAGCCATTGCTCACGAAGCACAAAGTCAGCAGCCCGCTGACTCGTCGGAGGCGTGACCGTGCCCGACCTGCCGGAAGTCATCCAGGCATTGCCCAAAGTAGAACTGCACGTTCACCTGGAAGGCACAGTGCAACCAGAGACGCTGTTCGATCTGTCTCGGCGCAACGGCATAGCCCTGCCGGTCCACTCATTGAGCGAACTGCGTACCTGGTACACTTTTCGCAATTTCGATCACTTCGTGGAAATCTTCTCCACCCTGTGCGCCTGCCTGCGAACACCGGACGACTTCGCCCGCATCACCTACGAATATGGGCAGGCCATGGCGCAGCAGAACATTCGCTACGCCGAGATCACCTGGTCACCGACGCAACACTCCCATCTGCCCTTCACGGCTATCCTGGATGGCGTCAACGAAGGTCGGCGGCGCGCTGAACAGGACTTCGGCGTACGCATGGCCTGGATACCCGACATCGTGCGCTGCTATCCAGAGACTGCCGCGCAGGTTGTCGCCTGGCTGATCAGCCCTCAGGCATTGCAGGGGGGAGTGGTCGCCATAGGGCTGGGTGGGCCGGAGGTAGGTTTTCCGCCAGAATTATTCGCGGAGGCCTTCGCCGAAGCGCGCGCAGCCGGTCTGCACAGCAACCCTCACGCGGGCGAAACGGTGGGGCCGGAGAGTGTTTGGGGTGCTCTGCGCGCGCTTGGAGCAGAGCGGATCGGGCACGGCGTGCGCGCCATTGAAGACCCGGCGCTCGTCGCCCATCTGGCCGCACAACAGATACCGCTCGAAGTGAACCCCACCAGTAATATCTGCCTGGGAGTGTATCGCTCGTACGCCGAACATCCGCTGCGCGCCCTGGTGGAAGCGGGCCTGTGCGTGACCATCAATTCGGACGATCCAGCCCTGTTCAATACCACCCTCAGCCAGGAATATCTGCACGCTGCGCAGGACTGCGGCCTGAACCTGGAGCAACTGGCAACGGTCGCCCGCAATGCCATCCGCGCCAGCTATCTGCCGGAGGGCCAGAAAGCGTCGCTGCTCGCCGAATTCGACAGCGTGTGCGGTGAGCTTGGCCTGGACTATGACGGATAGGCGGAGGAGAAGATGGCGGACGATCTGGAGCTGTTTTGGAACAATCTACTCAGCCGACAGACCGAACTGGTACTGCTGGCCTGGGAGACCCTGGAACGCGACGAACAGCGCGCTGTTTACACGCACCTGATCCGCATGGTGAGCGAAGAGGGCTGGACAGCGCCACAGCGTCGCTCTGCCGAAGTTGCCTTGCAGGTGCTGCGCACGCACCGCGCCCAGGAGATCGAAGACCTGGGCTGAGACTGGCACACCCGGCCACGAAAAGCAACGGGCCAGAGGATGGCTCTGGCCCGGAAGCATAGTTCAGCGCTGAGCCTATTCCTGCTCGCGTCGAAAGTCCACGAAGCGATAGCCCACACCACGTTCGGTGAGGATGTACTTGGGGTTGGAAGGGTCTTCTTCGATCTTCTCGCGCAGGTAGTTCACATACAGGCGCACGTAGTGCGTCTCATCACGATACTCGTAGCCCCATACCTTCGCCAGCAACTGCTCGTGCGGCACTGTCCAGCCTGCATTCTCGATCAGATGGTACAGCAGGCGATACTCCGTCGGGCGGAGCTTGATATGCTTGCCTTCCACGATGACTTCACGCCGGTTGAAGTCCACGCTCAGCCGGTCGTCAATCTTCAGGATGGCCTTGTCTGGCGAAACAGTGGGCATTTCGGCCCGGCGCAGCACGGCCCGCACCCGACTGGAAAGCTCGCGCGAGCCGAAAGGTTTGGTGACATAGTCGTCCGCGCCCAGTTCCAGGCCGCGAACTTTGTCCTCCTCTTCCCCCTTGGCCGTGAGCATGATCACTGGCACGCTGGAAAACTCGCGCAGCATCCGCAGCGTCTCGAACCCGTCCAGGCCAGGCATCATCACGTCCAGCAAGACCAGGTCGGGTAACTGCGTGCGCACCATCTCCAGCGCCTTGAAACCGTCGTGCGCTTCGAGCACCTGATAGCCTTCCAGTTCCAGGTTCATGCGGATGAAGCCGATCATGCGGGCTTCGTCGTCTACCACCAGGATGCGCTTGGCCTCACGTGGGGCAATACGCGGTAGTTTGCTCGCCATGTACAGCGTTCTCCGTAGAGTCAGTCCGCGAACGGGCTGATGATTTCCTCTTCCTCGCCCGAAGGTAACACTTCAACGAAGCTGATGCGGTGCCAGGGGATGATGACAGTCTGCACCTCTGGCAACACATAATGCAGCTCGCGCCCATCGCGTCGGCGCGGGCTGATGCAAAAAAGGGCCTGATCGGTCGGTGATGGCAACTGCTCTACCTCCGCCACGATCGGCTCTTCGTTCATGATATGGATCAGCAAAGTGTGCATGGTCTCTACCCCAGGATACAGCCGGTCACTTGAAGAACAAATTCAGGACGAATCGCCCCATACGCACCTCGTCGCCATCGCGCAACACACGGGGCTGATGCGGCAACAGGCGCTGCCCGTTGAGGAATGTCCCGTTGGTACTCTCCAGGTCTACCAGAGTCAGGGTGTCCTCCCCGCGTCGGATCAGGGCATGACGGCGCGAAACGCCCAATTCCGCCGCCCCATAGGGCGACAGATCGAGGTCGGGCGGATCGCCGCCCAGCGGATCTCTGCGCCCGATGATGATGTCGCGCACTGGTTCGAGTGTGATTGGCTCCGGCACATCGCGGATGCGGATCACCAGCACCGCCCCCTCTTCGAAGCGCGCCGTGCCCCAGGTCATGCGCCCCTTGAAGCCTTCGTGCGCGTCCTGGGAAAGCTGCGTCGTCTCCACTGCGTCCTTCTGGCTATAGAAGGGGTGTCCGCATTCCTCGCAATAGAGGACTCCCTCGCGGTTGTCAAAGCCGCAGTATGGGCAGGTCTTCATCGCTTATCACTCTCAGGCATGGGCAACGCCAGCAGTTGCCGCGTCTGGAACTTCAGAGACTTGCGCCCCTCCTGCGACAGGGCATGGGTATGGGAAACCCGTCGTGCTTCGATGATCGCTTTCTGGGCCAGTTCTTCATGCCCTGCCGCCAGCAAGCGGGTAGCCAGGTTCTCCAGTTGCCGACTTGCGTCCTGCACTCGCCCGTCGTTCAGCGCCTGTTCTGCCTTCTGCTGCATCCGGTACAGCGTCAGCTTGCCGAGCGCGTCCAGGATCGCCAGCGGCGGTTCCTCCGGCTGAGGATTGCGGGCGATTTCGACCGAGATGTCGCTGATGACCTTGTGCTGCTGACGCTCCGACCACAACACGTCGCCCGTCACATCCAGACGGGCCACCGTCCGGAAACCGGTCTTGGTGCTGGGAGGCATCTGAAGCTGAATCAGGACCGTGATCGGACGGCTCTTTTCCAGGGTGCCCAGTTGGATCGGCTGAGGCGATACGTCAATCGGCTGCGACGTTGGCTGCAGGCGAAACGCTGATTCCAGGACGACATCGGCATCGGGAGCGATAGTCAATTGCAGTCGCTCGGCAAACGCATTGCCCAGGCTGCGCACCCGTTCGTCCAGGAACTGCAACACAGCCTTCGGCGACTGAATGTAGGCCGAAGTCCCGCCGGTTGCCGCTGCCAGAGCATCCAGGAACTGATCGTTCCATTCTTCGCCGATACCCATGGCGCTGATGCCGATCCCCTCAGCGGCGGCTTCGCGGGCCAGTTCCAGGCAACGCTCTTCGTCACCGAAAGTCCGGCCATCGGTCAGCAGGATGACGTGATTGACCATGCGCGGGGCCAGATGGCGTCGGCACTCGGCGATGCCCGCTGCCAGGCCATGATAGATTTCTGTGCCCCCTCCCGCGCTCATGATGCTGACCGCCGCGCACAGGGAGGTCTTATCCGTCACCGTAGTGGCCGGGATCAACACTTCAGCGCGATCGCTGAAGGTGACAATCGAAATCACATCCTGGGCCGAAAGCTGCTCGATGATGTTGTGGGCAGCGATCTTCACCTTGTCCAGCCGCTGCCCGCGCATGGAGGTGCTGCGATCAAGCACCAGAGTCAGGTTCAGCGGGGCAGTGCGGCGCTGTGCCGCTGCTGCCTGGCGCGGAGGCACAATCTCCAGCAAGAGGTAGAGCACCTGAGGTTCGGCCAGCGCGTTCAACACACGTTTGCTGGGCATCACGCGCAACGAAAATGGCGTCGGTTCGCTGCGCAGCGCGCGCCGCGCTTCGTCGTAGCGCAGGCGCTCGCCAGGATCGCTCAGGATGTCATAGGCGGTGACAATGTCGCGGAATTGCAGCGCTGCGCCTTCATTCGGGTTGGCGTCCGGATGGAACCGCCGCGCCATCAGGCGATAGGCTTCGCGTATATCGTCGGCTGTGGCTTCTGGGGGAACCCCCAGGATGGCATAGAGATTGCGCGAAGCGTCCACTGACCCATCTCCCCCCAACCGCGGGCAAGGCCGGCTTGCTACCCTGGCATTTGAACGATGATGACGCTGATGTTGTCGGGGCCGCCGCGGTCGTTGGCCAGCTCTACCAGTTCATGGCAGGCGCGCTGTGGATCGCTGTGACGACGCACCACATCCTCGATGGTCGCTTCTGGCACCATATTCCACAGCCCGTCAGAGCACAACAGCAATTGCCCGCGCGGTGGCATCCGGCGTGTGATGACGTCTACATCCAGGTTGTCGCTCTGCCCAATCGCCCGATACAGCACGTTGCGCTGCGGATGCTCGGCGGCTTCTTCCACAGTCAGTTGATCCAGTTCGATCAGGCGCTGCACCAGCGAATGATCGCGCGTGATTTGCTCGATGCCGTCGTCGGTGATCATGTAGGCCCGGCTATCGCCCACATGGGCCACATAGGCCAGATCGCCCAGGATCACGGTCGCTGTGACCGTCGTCCCACCCTCTGGGATTTCCTGGTTCACGGCGTCGTTCGCTTCCTGCACGGCCACCCGCAGCACGTCGGCCAGCGGCAGACGATCCGGCTCATTGAGACGATTGTCCAGCATGGGCCGGAGAATCTGGTCAATGACATGGTCGGCCACCAACCGTACCGTGACGGTCGAAGCGCGCTCGCCTTCCTGGTGCCCGCCCATGCCGTCCGCCACTACAAAGACGCCCATATCGGGCCAGGCATCGTCGGTCGTGCTCGATACGACCATCCCGAAGATGGCATCCTGGTTATTGCTACGCACCATGCCGGGATCGCTCAACTGGCCGAAGCGTATCCGCTCGCCGGGCCGGGGCACAATGGTCTCCAGAGGGGGCAACGGGCGCGTCCCCACATAGGCACTGGCTTCGAGCAGCGCTGCCCTGCCCTGCAGTTCGGCCACAGCCGCACGCCGCGCCTGTTCCTGCCGCGGCCCTTCAATGACAGGCTCTGGGGGCGGGCTGACCATCTCCTGAGCATTGTACACGATGTCTACCGCGCCGTCGGCCTTGCCTGCCTCAGCATCCGTCGAAAGCCCCAACACTCGCCGCAAGAATTTCATGGTTGCTCCCCGGCTGAGCTATGCCTTTAGCGCATAGAGCGCATGATCCATGGAACCAATATACACCACACCGTCAACTACTGCAGGCGACCCCGGCACCGGCCCGCCCGTCTTGAATTTCCAGCGCAGCCGCCCGTTCTTGGCATCCACGCTGTACACATGGCCGTCTACACCGCCGAAATACACCGCGCCGTTGGCAAAAGCGGGCGAGGACGTGATCTGCCCTTCGGTCTCAAAACGCCAGCGTTCTTTGCCTGTGGCCAGGTCCAGGGCATAGAGCGACCCATCTACCGACCCGACATAGATTTTGCCGTCACCGTAGGCGGGCGACGACACGACCGGCTTGCTGGTGCGAAATTCCCACACCTTCCAGCCACGTACAATGTCCAGCGCGTAGACCTGCCAGTCCATCGAGCCAAACACCACCAGGCCGTCGTGCTCCAGCGGAGATGAGGACACTGCCCGCTTGGCCCGGAATCTCCATACCATCTTCCCCGACAGATCGGTACTGACCACATCCCCGATCTCCGTGCCAAAGACGATCAGCTCTCCGGCGACCAGCGGGCGCGACCGGATCGCCCCGCCGCTGGCGAACTTCCACTGCACACGACCCGTCGCCAGCCGTACCGCGTAGAGATTGCCGTCGTCGCTGCCGAAAAAGGCGTGCCCGTGCACGATGCTGCACGTCGAGAGAATAGGCCCCTGGGCGCGTACCGTCCATTGCAACTGCCCCACCCGCACATCTACAGCATAGAAGAGGCTGTCCGTCGAGCCAAAGACGACCAGATTCTCCTCTTCGGCGACGGCGGGGGTCGCCACGATACGCCCTTCCGCGGGATACTTCCAGCGGAATGTGCCGTCATTGGCATTGACGGCATAGAGGTTGTTGTCGTGCGCCCCCACATAGACCACGCCGCGATACACCGTCGGCGAAGAACGTATCTCGTCTTCGCACTCGAAGACCCACAGCGGTTTGACCCCCGCCCCCACCCAGGTTGTCCCGCCTTCTTCGGGAACCGCCTTCGCTCCAATGCTGATGGCGGGAGCCACCGGATGAGTCAATTGTTCCAGCGCCTGTTTCATCACGGCTGCGTTGGGATAGCGATCTTCCGGCTTGAATTCCAGCGCCTTCATGATGATCGCTTCGAATTCGGGGGGAACTGCAGGATTCACCTCGCGGATGGGGCGCTCGTGAAAGGTGAAAGGCGGCTCCAGACGCGGGTCGCGGCGGGTGAGCAGATGATGCAGAGTGGCCCCAATGCCATAGACATCGCTGGCCGGGCTGGCCTCCCCGCGGTACTGCTCCGGCGCGGAATAGCCCTCCGTGCCGATCATAGTGCCCTTCTGGCCTTCCTGGAATATCTTGGCGATGCCAAAGTCCACCAGCCGGATTTGCCCATGCTCGTCCACCATGATGTTCGACGGCTTGACGTCGCGAAAGATGATCGGCTCCGGCTTCTGCGAATGCAGGTAACCCAGCACGTCACACAAGTCCAGCGCCCAGCGCAACACCGTCTCCACTGGCAGAAAGTCGGTGGACGAATTGATGATCATCTCCAGGTCGCGCCCGTTGATGTACTCCATCACCAGGTAGGCGCGCGTCTTGCTGGGGAAGTACTCGTATATCTTGGGCACCGCCGGGTGGCTGAGCGACGCCAGCATATCGCTTTCGCGCTCGAACGTCTTGAGCGTCATCTCGCGGATGCTCTGATCCGTGGAAAGGTTGAGCATTTCCTTGACGGCCACATAGCGCGTCACGTTCGGGAAGCGCAGGTCACGAGCCTGATAGACCGAACCCATCCCGCCTACGCCAATCACACCAGTGATGCGATAGCGTCCCTGCAGCACCGATCCGGGCTGTAGTGCGCTTTCCCCCTGGGACTTGTCCGGCTGTTTGCCGGGGAACTTATGCGTGTCAACCATCCCTGGCACCCCAAAGGAGACGTTGCAACGATGTGCAGCAAGAGCATTGTTGTTTCGCTATTATAGTGAGGGATGATCCATCTCGCAATTGACCTACCGAGGCGGGTGCGTGCAAAATATGTCAGGCAGTTTGCTGTGCTCTGTTGCCCCTCACCCCTCACTCCCCTCTCCCTCGCGACTGCGTCGCGGGGCGAGGGGAAG